>CAJMHI010000011.1 GCA_905213155.1 uncultured Acidaminococcus sp.
CGAGAAAGTAATTATGGGCTAAATTTTGCTTGATTTTTCATAGCTGGTCTCCTTTTGCGGGCCTTTTGTACAGCAAGCCAGTAAATTTAACGGATCAAATCCTGCATAGTGGCAAAAACCGTAAGGCTCAGGATGCACGCAATCCCCACCCACTGGATGGCCAGCTTAGCCCGGGGCGGCAGTGCGTGTCCAATAATACCCTCCAGAAGCAGCACCAAAAATTGACCGCCATCCAGTGCTGGGATAGGTAATAGATTCAACACAGCCAAATTGAGGCTCAAAAAGGCCATAAAGCCCAAATAAGGCACGGCCCCCTGGCTTGCAACGTCGCCCGCCATTTGGGCTACGCCAATGGGTCCGGAGAGTTCTGCCGGAGCTTTGCGGGTGATGATGAGCTTCAGCCCCTGGAGCATTCCCGCCGTAATCCGTTCGATGGAAAGAGCGGCAGCTTTTACACTTTGCGCCAGCGTAAGATCCTGATGTTCTACAGGGGGACGAATCCCCAGCAAAAGGCGTTTGGTTTCTTTTTCCCGTTTGGGGATGATGGAAAACGTATAGGTTTTGCCGTTACGATTCACAACAAGGGATGATTGGGATTCGCCCCGTTCCCTTATGGTATCCCCGATATCCGTCCATTTCACCATGGCCTTGCCATTGATGGACACAATCCGGTCCCCAGGTTTAAGGCCTGCCTGGGCCGCCGGGTAATTCGCCATAAGAGAACCTGCCACCGGAGTATCCAGCGGGCGGTCCACTCCACTGACTGCAAAAAGCAGGAAGAAAATCAAAAAGGGCAAAACAAAATTCATAAAGGGGCCCGCCAAAATTACCAGCATCCGGGAAAGCAGTGGCTTATTGTTAAAACCCCGGGGACCGCACACTTCTCCGGGCTCCATGCCGGCAATCTTGTTGTATCCGCCCAGGGGAAAAAGGCGCAAGGAATACAGCGTGTCCCCTATTTTTTTCTGCACCAGCAGAGGGCCGAAGCCAATAGCAAATTCGTCCACCTGCATCCCGGTGGCTTTTGCCATGAGAAAATGTCCCAATTCATGAACGGTAATCAAGACGCCAAAAAGAACCAGCCCGGCAATTACAGTCAGCACAATTCATTCCTCCTGTTTATTACACTCCGGGCAAGTTCCCGGGCCCTCCGGTCCGCTTCCACAATGGTTTCATACGAATCTGCCGCTTGATAGGACGTTTGATCCAATACCCGGGCAAGAACATCTGCCATTTCCAGATAAGAAATTTTCCCGGCAAAAAAAGCAGCATCTGCTTCCTCATTGGCTGCATTGAAGACGCAGGGCAAAATTCCCCCTGCTTTGCCAGCCTGGATAGCCAGTGCAAGGGCAGGAAATGTCCGGGTATCCGGTTCATAAAAGGTCAACGGACCTGCCTTGACCAGATCCAGTTGATCAAACGCAGTATTCCACCGGTTCGGATAGCTTAACGCATACTGAATCGATAGCCGCATATCCGGCACGCCCATTTGGGCAATAACGGCCCCGTCCGTATATTCCACCAGAGAATGGACAATGCTTTGGGGATGAATGATGGGTGTAATTTTCTCATAGGGGACGTCAAAGAGCCAATGGGCTTCAATAACTTCCAGGCCTTTATTGGCCAGCGTGGAAGAATCCAGCGTGACTTTTGCCCCCATGTGCCAGGTAGGATGCCTTAGGCAGCGCTCCACGGTGACTTGCGCTAATTCATCCCGCTGCATGCCAAAAAACGGGCCGCCGGACGCTGTTAACAAAATCCGTTTAATATTTTTGTTGGCATTGCCCTGCAAGCATTGAAAAATGGCACTGTGCTCACTGTCCACAGGGGTAAGCTGCACGCCGTGCTCTTTTACAGCCTGCATCACAAGTCCCCCGGCAGCAACAAGCGACTCCTTATTGGCTAGAGCGATATGCTTTCCTGCCGCAATGGCGGAAAGTGTAGGTTTTAATCCAGCATAGCCCACCATGGCCCCCACCACGGTATCGGCTTCCGCACACGTGGCACAGGCCATAGCTCCTTCCGGGCCGGATACGATTTCTGTTTTTCCCGTTATCCTTTTGCGAAGTTCTTCTGCTGCCGCTGGGTCTGAAAGAGACGCAAGCAGCGGTTGGAATTTACGGATTTGCTTTTCCAATAGGTCCACATTTTTATGGGCGGCCAGCGCCACAACCTGAAGCGATTCTGGATTTTTTTCTACCACATCCAGGGTTTGGGTACCAATGGATCCGGTAGCCCCCAAAATGGCAATTTTTTTCATATGCGGCCTCCCTTACAGCAAAAATCCCGCGAGAAAATAATACGCAAAGGGAACCGAAAAGATCAGGCTGTCACACCGGTCTAATACGCCACCATGTCCCGGGAAGAAATTTCCAGAATCTTTAATATCACAGGAACGTTTCAATATACTTTCCACTAAATCCCCCAAAGGAGCAAAAAAGCCGATGCCAATCCCTAATAGCAGCATGGAGACCGCGCTGTAATCCAGCCACAAGCACCCCATCAAAAGGACGGTAGCCACGCAGCCGATAAAGCCGCACAGGGCCCCCTCCCGGGTTTTCTTGGGACTGACTTTAGGAAGAAGTTTGGTCTTTCCGAAAGCTCTGCCGCCAAAATAAGCAAAGGTATCACTGGCCCAGGTAGCAAACATAGTCATCCACAACAAGGCTTCCCCCAGGCTCACACTTCCCCAGAGAGGCAGCGTATACACGCGGCCCGTCAATTCCCGTAGCAGGATAAAATGGGCAAACGGCAGTCCGATATAGACCAGAGAGAGACAGGTGAGCCCGCAATTTTGGGGAAAATTTCCCCTGGCATAGAGCGCCAGCCCTTCTAATAGCACCAAAAGAGAAAATAGCGTAATCATGGGAAGCAGCCACTCATCAAAGCCTAAGCCGGCTGCTAGCAGCATAAAGAAAATCCCCAAAGCACCGCTGCCG
The DNA here is from genome assembly GCA_905213155.1 of uncultured Acidaminococcus sp. Taxonomy (GTDB): domain Bacteria; phylum Bacillota; class Negativicutes; order Acidaminococcales; family Acidaminococcaceae; genus Acidaminococcus. The sequence continues at coordinate 2,940 of CAJMHI010000011.1, forward strand.
ATGTAGACCTGAATATTTAGCTTGTGCAACATATCCTGCAATTCTTTAAAACCCGCCATCGCAAGGACCATCACCCCCAGCATAAAGGGAAGTCCCCCCATTTTAATGAGAAAAAGGGCAATGGGAATGGCTACGATCGCTGTTTTGATTCTTTGACCCATTCTTACACCTCACTTATTGAGTCCGCCGAAGCGACGGTCTCTTTTCTGGTAACTGAGCAGGGCATCTACCAGCAGACTTTCAGAAAAGTCCGGCCAATAAACCGATGTCGTCCAAAATTCTGCATAGGCGATCTGCCACAGCATAAAATTGCTGACCCGCAAATCTCCGCCGGTACGGATCAAAAGATCCGGTGCGGCAAGGCCTCGGGTATATAGATGCGCTGCTACCATCTTTTCATCTATGTCATGGGGCGCCAGCTTCCCTTCCTGTACTAAGGAAGCAATTTCTCTTGTTGCTTCCACGATTTCCCGCTGGCCGCCGTAATTGATTGCAATGTTTAAAATAATTCCTGTATTATTTCGGGTAGTTTCTAGGGCATGCTCCATTTTTTTCAGTACAACATCCGGCATTCCTTCCCGATCTCCCATGAACCGTACCTGCACGTTATACTTGTGAAATTCTTCCAGTTCACTGGTGAGGTATTGGCCCAAAAGATTCATAATAAATTTGACTTCCGTGACCGGCCGTTTCCAATTTTCCGTAGAAAAGGCATAGACACTGATCACTTGAATTCCCAGCTTGTCCGCAAATTTCACGATATTGCGCAGGGTTTTTGCCCCCTGAGCATGACCAAATGTGCGGGGTTTGCCCTGGGCACGGGCCCAGCGGCCATTGCCGTCCATAATAATAGCCACGTGGTGCGGTATGGCTTCTGGATAGAGTTGGGCTATTTTTGCTTCCAGACTTTGTTCTTCCTGATTTGTAGTTTGTTTTTCAGGCTGGTTGCTGGCCCGTCCAAAAAATTGTCTCAGCATGGATAACCCCCGTTGTCTTTACGCATTGATTTACCACTAAAACAAAAGCAGCGCAGCCGGCAAATCGCAGGCTGCGCAAATGAGCTGTCGCTTATTCAACTTTGATAGCGCCGGTCGGGCAAGCGCCGGTGCAAGCATCGCAGTCAATGCAGCTAGCTTCATCAACGACGTATTTGCCGTCGGATTCAGAAATAGCACCTACCGGGCAGGTTCCAGCGCAGGAACCACAGCCGATGCATTCGTCCTGATTAATCTTGTGTGCCATAATCAGTACACCTCCTTTCGAACTTACATCCAACGATTAATTGAATTATATTGTCAGCCGCTCTGCTTTGCTTCAACACATAAGCGTCCGCATCGCGCCAGACTTGCGTAGTAGAATGAAAGAATGGCTTGGCTCTTACAATCTGCGTTTCCCATCCCTGCGCATGCAGTAATTTCAGGGCATAGGACAGTGGCCTTGCCAGCACATCGGGCATAGCAGTCTGTGTACTCACACCGCCATAACTTCCTTTTCTTTCTTTGCCAGCACATCATCAATCTTTTTGGTATACTGGTCAGTAAGTTTTTGGGAATCATCCTGGGCTGCTTTGGAATCATCCTCGGTGATTTCTTTTGCTTTTAGCATTTTTTTCACCGCGTCGTTGAAATCCCGACGAATATTCCGGATTTCCACACGGCTGGCTTCCCCTTTTTTATTCACCAATTTCACCAGTTCTTTCCGGCGTTCTTCGGTGAGAAGAGGCAGGCTCAAACGGATGACCTTGCCATCGTTATTGGGGTTTAAGCCTAAGTCACTGGTCTGAATAGCCTTTTCAATGGTCTTTAGCAGGCTGCGGTCCCAAGGTTTGATTTCAATCATTCTAGGTTCCGGGATGGATACATTGGCTACTTGGGGTACCGGTGTCGGGGTCCCATAATAATCCACTTTCACCTGATCCAGTAAAGAAGGTGTAGCCCGTCCCGTACGAATATTGGCCAGCTCTGACCGCAAAGCCGTCACGGCGTTTTCCATTCTTTCTTTGGTTTTCGTCTGTAACTCTTCTAAGGTAGCCATTTAGGTTCCTCCTACCAAGGTTCCGATTTCTTCTCCGGCAGCAGCCCGCAGGATATTTCCTTCCTTTTCAATGTTGAACACTACAATAGGAATATGGTTATCCATACAGAGGCTGATCGCCGTAGAATCCATCACTCCAAGATTTTTTTGAATGACTTCGATATAGTCCAGATGATCAAACATAGTGGCTTCCGGATGAATGGCAGGATCGGCGTCATACACCCCATCCACGCCTTTTTTGGCCATCAGAATAGCATCTGCTTCAATTTCTGCGGCCCGTAAGGCAGCTGTGGTATCCGTGGAAAAATAGGGATTGCCTGTGCCAGCAGCAAAGATGACCACCCGTCCTTTTTCCAAATGCCGGACAGCTTTGCGCCGGATGTAAGGCTCTGCCACAGCCCGCATTTCTATAGCAGTCTGCACCCTTGTAGGTACGCCCCGCTGCTCCAGTGCATCTTGGAGTGCAAGAGAATTAATGACCGTTGCCAGCATGCCCATGTAATCGGCCGTGGCCCGATCCATTCCCTTGGAAGCTCCTGCCAGTCCGCGCCAGATATTGCCTCCACCGTTCACAACGGCTACATCCAGTCCACTGCTATGCACGGCTTGGATTTGGGCAGCAATATTATCCACGGTTACAGGATCAATCCCATAGCCTCTTTCTCCCGCCAACGCTTCTCCGCTGAGTTTCAGAATGACACGCTTGAATGATCTTTTTCCAGCCAATCAGAGTCCCTCCCACAGAGTCCGATCTTTCTCTAACTGCTATTATAGGTGAATTTCCCTTTTCCTGCAAGGTGTTTCGCCTAAGAAATAGGGCTGTCCTGAGACAGCCCTATAGATTTGGTTTGCTTATTTTACGAAGCTGGCAACCTCAGCAGCAAAGTCTTCCTTTTTCTTTTCAATGCCTTCACCCAGCTGATAGCGGGCAAATTTCTTTGCTTTGGCGCTATGTTCTTTCAGCAAAGCGGTAATGGATTTGTCAGGATCCTTGATGAATTCCTGATCCACCAGGCAGATTTCTTTGTAGAACTTCTGGATCCGGCCTTGTACCATCTTTTCAATGATCTTTTCCGGTTTGCCTTCGTTTCGTGCTTGTTCGGACAGCACTTCTTTTTCGTGGTCCAGTTCAGCCTCAGGAACCTGGGTCCGATCCAAGTAGGACGGATTGGCTGCAGCAATATGCATCGCTACGTCTTTAGCGACTTCAGCGTCGCCGCCTTCCAGTTCCACCAGGGCACCGATTTTGCCGCCCATATGAATGTACTGGCCAATGGTATCATTGCCATAAGCATAGACAGTAAAACGGCGGATATCAACTTTTTCACCGATTTTAGCAATGGCTTCGGTTATAATCTCGCCTACGTTTTTGCCCGTATCTCCAAAGGTTTGGTTCTTCAGGGCATCCAAATCGGCCGGTTTGTTTTCTGCAATGTGTTTGCTGATAGAACGAACCAGATTCCGGTATTCATCCGTATTGGCCACAAAGTCGGTTTCGCAGTTGACTTCCACCATAGCCGCTACTTTGTTAGCTTCGTCTACATAAATATCTACTAGACCTTCTGCAGCGACCCGGCTGGCTTTTTTAGCCGCCTTGGACAGGCCTTTTTCCCGCAGAAAATCAATCGCCGCATCCATATTGCCATCCGTCGCCGTCAGGGCTTTCTTGCAGTCCATCATGCCGGCGCCAGTGCGTTCACGCAATTCCTTTACCATGCTCGCAGTAATTGCCATCTGTATTCCTCCTGTAATAACGGGTCAGATTGCTTATTCAGCGTCTTTCTCTTCAACTTTTTCTGCTTCTTCTGCCACAACGGCTTCATCATCCACAGCGGCAGCCTTGCCTTCCAGCACGGCATCGGCCATTTTGCTGGTGAGCAGCCGTACGGCACGGATAGCGTCATCGTTTGCAGGCATCAGGTAGTCCACTTCATCCGGATCGCAGTTGGTATCTACGGTAGCAACGATGGGGATGTGCAGTTTCCGGGCTTCCAGAACCGCATTGTGTTCTTTTCTCGGGTCAATCACAAAGAGCGCTGCAGGCAGCTTCTTCATTTCTTTGATACCGCCCAAGTATTTTTCCAGTTTTGCCATTTCATGACGCAGTACAATCACTTCTTTTTTGGGCAGTACGGCAAAAGTGCCTTCTTCTTCCATCTTTTCCAGGTCATGGAGCCGTTTAATACGGGTTTGGATGGTCTTGAAGTTGGTGAGCATGCCGCCCAGCCATCTTTCATTGACATAGAACATATTGCAGCGTTCTGCTTCTTCTTTAATTGCGCCCTGGGCCTGTTTTTTGGTCCCTACAAACAGCACCTGACCGCCTTTTGCAGCAACTTCCCGCAGAAAATTATAGCATTCTTCCACTTTCTTAACGGTCTTTTGCAGGTCAATGATGTAGATCCCGTTACGTTCCGTGAAGATGTACGGAGCCATCTTGGGGTTCCAGCGGCGGGTCTGATGCCCGAAGTGAACGCCTGCTTCCAAAAGTTGTTTCATTGATACAATAGCCATGTTACTTCCTCCTGTTTTTCCTCCGCAGTGTATTTTCCGCATCCCCTCAGCTATGAGGACAGGCACGTCCAAACACTGCGTGTGTAGTAATGGGGCTGCATGTTTTACAGCCGGGAGACATTATACCATACTTGTTACAAACGTTGCAAGTTAAACTTTATTGACTGGATGGGTTGCTTATTCGGCAGATCTTCGCTATAGTATGCGTAAAAGCTCCTTTATCCATAGTGCCAGGCAAGGCACTAAACTCATTGCCAAGGGAGGCGCATGAATGGACCTCTATACCATACTGAAAAAATTGCAAATTGCTTATGAGGAAGTTACGCATCCAGCAATTTTTACAGCTGAAGAAGCAATGCAAATAAAAGACTATATGCCCAAGGACGCTACCGGATGCAAGAATCTCTTCTTATCGGATCCACACGGCAATGAGTATGTACTGGCATTTTTAGATGAACGCAGCCGGGGAGATTTAAAGGCCATCGCCAGAGAAATGAACACTGCCCGTCTCCATTTTGCAAGCAAGGAAGCATTGCAGGCGGTTTTGGGGCTTACCCCCGGCATGGTTACCCCATTAGCACTCATCAATGATACCACCCACAAAGTCAAAGTTTACCTTGACCCCACCCTAAAAGGTAAGAAAGTATTAATGCACCCAGTAGGAACCAATGCACGGAGTCTGGCAATGAACTTCTCAGATTTGGAAAAGTTTATTGCCTATATCAAGGCTAACGGATAGATGCGACAATAATAGAAGAAATAGCAACTGGAAGAGCAAAATCTCTTCCAGTTGCTATTTCTTGTCTTTCTTACTTTGTCTTATCCGTCTGCCCTTTGTTGAGCATATTTTGGATTTCCTGCATAAAACTGTTTACGTCGGCAAATTGCCGATACACGGAGGCGAAGCGCACATAGGCAATCTGGTCAATCTTTTCCAGATGTACCATTACAGCTTCTCCGATTTCCGTGGATTTGACCTCGTTCTCCCCTTTTGCTCGGATCTCTGTTTCAATCTGGTTGGTGAGATTTTGGATCTGTTCATAGGTGAAGGGACGCTTTTCAAAAGCGCGCAACAGTCCTGCCAGGATTTTCTTGCTGTCGAACAGTTCCCGCCGTCCATCCCGTTTCACAACGAGAAGGGGCACCTGTTCGTATTTTTCATAGGTGGTGAAGCGCCGCCCGCACTGGGGACATTCCCGGCGACGACGAATGGATCCGCCGCCATCCACAGAACGGGAATCCACTACGCGGCTGTCTTCATACCCGCAGAAAGGACATTTCATACTACCACTTCCTGCCGTTAATTATTTGTTACGGATCCAGGGCGGAATCTCCGAAGTCGGTTCCGTAAAGCTCTTTACCTTGGAGCTGGCAGCTGTTTCAGCGGCCTGGGTGAACCGGCTGGTAGGGGTTTCCGGTTTGGTAAAAGGTTTTGGTTTCAGTGTGCTGGTGGCAGTATTGCTCTTGCCTTCTTCAATCCCGGTAGCAATCACAGTAACCCGGATTTCATCTTCAATGCTTTCGTCAATGTTGGCACCGAAGATAATAATGGCATCCTGATCCACCACATCAGTAATAATCTTGCTGGCTTCGTTCACGTCCATCAAGGACAGGTTGGGGCCGCCGGTAATGTTCAGCAATACGCCTTTGGCGCCTTCAATGGTGCTGTCTAAGAGCGGGCTCTTAATGGCAGCTTCTGCAGCTGCAGCAGCGCCTTCGTCGCCCTTTGCTGTACCAATACCCATCATGGCGGAACCGGCGTTTGTCATAACGGCTTTTACATCGTTAAAGTCCACGTTAATCAAGCCAGGAACAGCAATCAGGTCACTGATGCCTTGTACGCCCTGGCGCAGGACATCATCAGCCAGTTTGAACGCATCCCGCATGCTGGTCCGTTTGTCCACAACCTGGAGCAGGCGGTCATTAGGGATAGTAATGAGGGCGTCCACCTTAGATTTTAGATTGGCAATACCTTGTTCTGCTACGTTATAACGGCGACGACCTTCAAAAGCAAAGGGTTTAGTCACAACACCCACGGTCAGAGCACCTGCCTGTTTGGCCAGTTCTGCTACCACATGGGCTGCACCGGTACCAGTACCACCGCCCATACCAGCAGTAATGAAGACCATGTCAGCGCCTTTAACAGCTTCTGCCAGGGCATCTTTAGATTCTTCTGCGGACTTTTCTCCGATTTCCGGATTGGCACCTGCACCCAGTCCACGGGTCTCATCTTCCCCGATCTGGATCTTCGTAGGCGCAGAAGATTTTTTGAGTGCCTGGGCATCGCAGTTAACGGCAATGAATTCCACACCTTCCAGCCCGGCCTCAATCATCCGATCTACGGCGTTATTGCCGCCGCCGCCCACACCGATGACCTTAATTTTCTCCAGGGGCTGATCTACAGTGTCTTTATCTGCCTCGTACATCATACATGGTCCTCCTCATCATTTCTATACTAAAACTCATCGTTTTTAACGTACACTAGATATAGTATATCATTTCACGCTGTATATTTCATCTTTTTTTACAAAAATTCTTCTATTTTTCTAGCTTGTTTTCATTAATAGGCGGCGGATGATGGCAATATTGTTAAAAATCCGCAGCCCAAACGCAATCATCGCCACATAATACAAGTCCATACCCAGCCGCATACCGAAATAACATAAAAAAACAGCAAACAAAGCATTGGCAAAAAAGCCGCTTAAAAATATCTTGCTTTGAAAATGCCCTTCCCGTGAAGAGCGGTACCCGCCAAATGCAGCGTCCAGGCAGGACATAAACGCCACGGCCACATACCGGCTATAAGTAGGAGGGATTACGGGCAAAAAGGCTCCCAGCGCAAGACCTGCACAAAGGCCTGCCCCTGCATACAACAAAATCATGTGTGATCGGCCCCCTTTACTTTGGAATATTCCATATGTCTTGTTCCCTTAAAAGCGGGGATTTCCACATTATTTTTTTGCTTAACGTCTACCTCAATGCCCCAGAATTTTAGTGTTTCCACAACACCGCCCCTAAGACGCAAGGCGCTTTCCAGAGATTTAGGATCTCCGATTGCCCGGATTTCGTACGGCGGAGTAAAGCGAGTATTATTAACGCTTACGGTAGGCCCGGCACAGCGGACTTCGGATACATCCAGCAGCCGCTGCTGGTTAAAAGAAAGCGCTTCAGCCCCGGCGGCCCGCAGTTCATTTAAAATCCGCAATAGGTCATCATCATGAATCACGTATAAGTTTGGATTTTCTCCTTGTTTGGGTTTCACGTGACTATCGTCCACAGTGACCACGACGCCCGGCCCTGTAAGAGCCGTTTCTCCGGCTTTGGCCTTAAGTGTTTCCAGAGCAGCTCCGCCGGCACCGCCGATTTTTTGCAATTCTTCCAGCTGCGCATTCAGGCGTTTGTTTTCAGTTTCCGCATCTTTTAGTTTAGCGACCAGATCCTCTGCCCGCTGTTGGTTCAGGGATGTCCTGGCCTTTTCTGCGCTGCGAAACTGGGTGGAAACCATAACGCCTACCAGGAGGCACACCAGGAAAGTAAAAAATTTTTCGCGTTTATTATGATACACCATGGCGTTCTCCTCAGATTTTTATTTTCCCAGTACTTTTACATAAGGTTTTTCGTAAGTTACGTCAATATATTCTGCCTTGATTTTTTTCGTTTCTAGTTCCCGGCAGATGGCTGCAATTGTATCCAGTTTTTTGTTGGCGTTTTCATACGTCCCCACAATCAATGGTACGCCGCCGGACAGATAGAATTTTAAACTCTTGTTGCCGTCCATAGCAATGCCCGTGATTCTCTCACGAAGAGGTGCACTCAGCTTACCTAAAAATCCCAGGACTCCCAGAATTTCCGTGTCATCCGTTACCTCTCCCAAAGAAAGATCCTTGCCCAGGCTGTAGCCTGTGAGTACCGGTGCAGAGCCATCAGCAATCCCCTGCCCCACTCCGATCACATGCCCGGTCGCATCCAGCTTACCATACGTCTTCCCTGTAAAGTTTACATAGAGCACCGGCTGCCGGTCATTGATATACACTTTTAAGGTGAGAGGCCAGCCATAGCCTAGAGCAACTTTCTCTACCCGGTAGTCGCTGCGTACCGTTTGCAATAACCCTTGCCAGTTCAACCGAAAGAGGTTCATAGGCTGGGGAGCGCCGGTCATTTGTTCCACCTCTGCCTGTGTCAGCGCATTAGAACCTACTACCTGGAGACGCCCAAATGCTACCCAAGGCTGATGGACAAATACCGCCCCTCCCATTAGAATGGCAAGCCCTATTACAAGGCGGAAAAGACGCCCTTTCCGCAGCCCCTTGGGACTATTTTTTTTGCTGCGTTTTCGCTGCTGCGTAAATAGCTCTTCTTCTAAGTGATGCTGTACCGCACTCTCTTCCCTGTACTTATTTTCCTGGCGCAGGCGAGCCCGTTGCAATTCTTCCCGAAAGGTCAGGCGGTGCCGCTCTTCCTGTTTAGGGTGCTCTCCTTGCGCTCTACTTGTTTGCAGTTTCCGGCTCTGTCGTACCCGGGGCTGCATCCATTTGGGTCTATCCATGTTACCGGGCCGATTGCAGAATCTTTTCGCACAGATCCGGGAAAGACAGCCCCATGGCCGCCGCAGCCTTTGGAATCAGACTGGTGGCTGTCATGCCAGGTACAGTATTGACTTCCAGTGCAATGGCCGTACCGTCCTCAGCCAGCATCAGATCCGTCCGGGCTACGCCGCTGCATCCCAGTGCGTTGTAAGCTGCTACTGCGATTTGCTGCAGCCGTTTGGTAGTCACTTCATCAAAGGGAGCCGGGCAGGTATAGGTTGTGGCGCCTTTAGTATATTTATTATGGAAATCATAAAAATTTACATGGGGTTCAATAAGAACCAGCGGCATACCCATTGCCTTGCCATCTGGTCCCGGCATTACACCTGCTGCCACTTCCTTCCCTTTAAAGAAGGCTTCTGCCAAGATGCGGTCACCATAGCGGAACGCTTCTTCCAAAGCAGCCTTCAATTGCTGCTCGCTCTTTACAATGGTAACGCCAATGCTGGATCCCTGGGCTGCGGGTTTAACCACACAAGGAATCCCCAGTTCTTGAATAATCCGATCCTTGGGAGACGTTTCGTCCTGCTTAGTAATGTACAGGCATTTTGCCGTAGGCACATGATTATTTTCAAATAAGTGCTTGGTAAAAAATTTATCCATCGCCACGGCACTGGCTAAGACACGGCTGCCCGTATAGGGAATCCCCAGCATTTCCAGGACCCCTTGGAGCCGGCCGTCCTCCCCATACAGCCCATGAACTGCATTAAAAACGACGGTTGCACCACTTTTTTTCAGCTGCTCTACAATGTGTTGGTGATCCAGATCAATACCCACAGCATCATAGCCTTTTTCCTGCAGGGCACTTAGAATCGCATTGCCGGTGTTCAAAGATACTTCCCGCTCTTTGGAAGGGCCTCCCATAACAACGGCTACTTTTATATTCTTATCCATTATTCTGCCTCCGTTCCAAAGTCTTTACCAGCGCTTCTCCCAGCTTGAAAATATCCCCGGCACCGACGGTCATCACCAAATCCCCCGGTTCTACAATGGCTTCCAGCTTTTCTAAGATACTAGCTTGGTCCGGCAGGTACAGCACATGCTGTCCTGTGGTGTGATGGATTTCTTCGGCTAGTTTTTCCCCCGTTACGCCCGGAATCGGATCTTCGCTGGCGGCATAGATATCGGTAATGATCAGTTCGTCTGCCGCTTTAAACGCCACCGCAAATTCCTCATGAAGCAATTGTGTCCGTGTATAGCGATGGGGTTGAAAGACGACCAGGAGCCGTTTTGGTTGGGTCTGACGGGCTGCTGCAAGGGTTGCTTCCACCTCTGTAGGATGATGGGCATAGTCGTCCACCACCCAGATACCATCCACTTTGCCCTTGGTTTCAAACCGGCGTTTTGCGCCGGAAAATTTCTCCAAAGAGGATAAAATTGTGGGAAGAGGAATTCCCAACAATTCTGCGGTAGCAATCGCCCCCAGAGCATTTTGCACGTTATGCCGTCCGGGTACAATCAAATGACACTGCCCCAGCACCGTACCGCGGCGCACTACATCAAATGTACTGCCACCGGCCCCGTAATGGATATTTTGTGCGGTATACTCCGCATCAGGAGCGGTCAGTCCATAGCTAATCACCTGTTTATCGGTATGGGTCCCGATCTCGTGAACTCTTGCATTGTCATAGCAAAGTACGGCGGTACCCCCAGGCTTAATCTGGCTGACAAACTGCGTAAATGCCTTGGTAATATTTTCCTGGCTGCCATAATGGTCCAGGTGATCATCTTCAATGTTGGTAACAACGGCAATATAGGGATGAAACTTCAGGAAAGAGCCATCACTTTCGTCGGCTTCTGCCACAACATAGCCGCTTTGTCCACTGCGGGCGTTGGAGCCAAGATTATTCACCACACCCCCCACCACGATGGTGGGATCTAATCCGGCATCCACGGTAATGCAGCTTAACATACTGCTGGTGGTGGTTTTGCCATGGGCGCCGGCCACAGCAATACCGCTGTGTTTGTTCATCAGATAGGCCAGTACGTCACTGCGATGAATCACAGGGACCTGCCGACGCTTCGCTTCCACCAGTTCCGGGTTATCAGGATGAATGGCAGTGGAAACAACAACCACTTCCGCCCGCTCAATCTGGCAGGCCGCATGGCCTATAAAAACCAACGCGCCTTCTCTAGCAAGTTTGGTCGCCATAAACCCGGGTTTTACGTCGCTGCCGGAAACACAGTAGCCTCGTTTGATTAAGACATAGGCCAGCGCGCTCATGCCAGCGCCTCCGATGCCAATGAAATGTATATTTTTTACGGTATCCAAGTCAACCACGATGGATGTCCTCCTCATTTTGTTTTGCCAGGGCAAGCGCCGTTTGGGCAATCGTCATAGCGGCATCCGGGCGGGCAGCGGCTAACGCAGCCTGGTGCATTTTTTGCAGCATGGCAGGATCGTTAAAAAGCTGCTGCATTTTATCCAAAAGCCAGGTGCCCGTCAATTCTTTGTCCAAAACAACTTCGGCAGCACCCTGAGCCGCCAGTGCCCGGGCATTGTATTCCTGATGATTGGCTGTAGCATAAGGATAGGGAACTAATAGGGAAGGAATCCCACGGGCCATAAGTTCTGCCAGCCCGATAGCACCCGCCCGGCTTACTGCCAGGTCCGCTGCAGCCAGCGCCTTAGGCATCGCATGGAGATAGGGCAGCACATGGATATTTTCGGCTTCCATAACCTCTTTGCCCAGCATAGCAACATGCTTTTCATAGCCCGCCGTTCCCGTAGCATGCAAAATTTGGATATGCGGATTGTGTGCCAGCGTCCGTTCCACTTCTACCATAGCGGTATTAATGGCTCTTGCGCCCCGGCTGCCGCCAAAAACCAGCAGTGTCTTTTTTTTCGGGTCCAGGTTAAATTCCTGCACGCCGTCTTCCCGTTTCGCCTCCAGGATTTCCTGGCGTACAGGATTTCCTGTAAATAGTTTTTCCCCGTGGGAAGAAAAGAATTTTGCTGCCTCCCTGTAGCCTAAAAACACTTTATCCACAAAGCGGGATAAAATTTTATTGGTCACCCCGGGCATAGCATTTTGTTCCTGAATACAAGTAGGGATCTTCTTCCAGGCAGCCCAAAAGAGAATGGGCCCGCATACATAGCCACCTGTACCAATCACAAGATCCGGTTGTATTTTCCCCAAAAGGCGGTAGGCTTCCCGCATACCCACAAGCAGTTTTCCCGCACTTTTCAAGGTGGAAAGGCCTAAATGCCGTTCAAACCCAGCAACCTCAATAAATTCCAAGGGGTAGCCATAGCGGGGAATGATATCTTTTTCCAATCCTTTTTTTGTTCCCACAAACGTGATTTCACACTGGGGATCCAGCCGCTGCAAGGTGCCGGCAATGGTCAGCGCCGGGTAAATATGCCCCCCTGTTCCTCCGCCGGATAGAATCACTTTCACGCTTGTGCCTCCTTTGCCAGCTGCTTAACGATTTTTTTAAAAGCACGTCCCCGTTCCGGGTAGTTGTTAAACATATCATAGGAAGAACAGGCCGGGGACAGGAGCACCACTTCCGGGGCCTTGGCTATGCTGCTAGCTTTGCGTACCGCTTCCTCAAAATCCCCATCAACCAAAATGATATTTTTCACGCCGTGCTTTTCCGCTGCCTGGGCAAAGCGTTTCCGTGCCTCCCCCAAGAGGATCAGGGCATCGGTCTGTTTTTTGACCATTTCCATAAAGTCATCCAAACCAGTCATTTTATCATGTCCACCAGCAAGGAGAATCACATGGCCGTCTTTAAAAGCCTCCAGTGCTTTCACCGCAGAATCCGTATTGGTTGCCTTGGAATCATTATAGTATTTGACGCCATTAATGGTTGCTACATATTCCAACCGGTGTTCTACGCCCTTAAAATTTTTAAGCACCTGTGCCATAGCTTCTGGTTTTACTCCTGCAAAGAAGGCGCACAAACAGGCTGCCAATACATCCTGTTCATTGTGGGCACCAAAAATCTGCAGATCGGACACCTGGCAGATTCTTTCCATAGTTCCGTCCAATTTAATGGTAAACCACCCATCTTCAATAAAGGCACCTTCTGGCAGACACTGCTTAGTACTAAAATATACGACCCGGCTTTTGGCTTTTGTTCCCAGGCCACTGGAAACGGGATCATCAGCATTTAAAATCAGGATATCCCCAGGCTTTTGGAACGCAAAAATTTTAGATTTCGCTGCTACATATCCAGCCATATCTCCGTGCCGTTCAAAATGGTCCGGCGTGATATTCACGATACAGGCAATATCCGGAGCAAGGCTGGTAGTGCCTTCCAGCTGGAAGCTGGACAATTCTGCTGCCACATAGGAGTTTTCGTCTAAATGCTGCAATTCTTTACTGAGGGCAAACCCAATATTTCCCGCCACCGCTGTTTTTACCGGCAAGGATTCCAGCATCTTGCCTAAAAGGGTCGTGGTCGTTGTTTTGCCGTTGCTCCCGGTAATGGCGCACCAGTGTCCTTTATACAGGCGGCTGGCTTCCTCAGCTTCTGCAATAATCTCCATGCCCAGTTCCTTGGCTTTTTTCACCGTTTCTGTGGTAAAGGGAATCCCCGGAGAGATAATGAATAAATGGCACATCTTCAGGTAAGGTTCCGGATCCACCTGACATACATATTCCCCTCCCTTGGCAGAGAATTTTTCCAGCCAGCGAGGATCCAATGCTTTTTCACTGTCATTATATAAAATGACCTGTTCTCCCCGGTCACTCAGCACTTCTGAAACGCCAATGCCGCTGATACCGGCACCATAGACAAAAATTTTCTTGGATTCACCCATTGGAACGATCCTCCCTACCCTTTATTTACTGTACAGATATAAGGCAACCCCACACAGGGAAAATAGGCAGCTCATGATAAAAAACAATTTGACCACAGTTGTTTCTTCCATACCGCCCAGCTCGAAATGATGGTGCAAGGGCGCCATGCGAAATATGCGCTTACCATGTGTCAGTTTAAAATACCCTACCTGTAAAATCACAGACAGCGCTTCTAAAACATAGACACCACCAATGACAACTAGCAATAATTCCTGCCCGGTCCCGATAGCTGCAGCAGCCACTGCACCGCCCAGTGCCAAAGAGCCCGTATCCCCCATAAAGCAGCGGGCGGGATGATGGTTATAAATCAAAAAGGCCAGACAAACCCCTACAATGGCCAGGGAAAACCATGCCTCCTGCAGATGCTGGCTGTCATAGGCAATATACGTATACGCCAGCATCACGGGAACCGTCACACTGGCAGCAAGTCCGTCCAATCCGTCTGTCAAATTTACCGCATTGGTGGTTCCTACCAGAAGAATCAGGAAAAACACAAAATAACCCATCCCCAGATAGAAGCCCTCACCTAATACAGGAATCCAAAGCTCTGTCTTAAAGAAGGCGGCATCCCCCGGCAGGATAAGATAAAAGCCTGCCAGCAGCAGTTGCAGCAAAATCTTTTGCAGGGCCGTCAATCCCAAATTTCGTTTAAACCCCACTTTCAAGCCATCGTCAATAAGACCTATGAGGCCATAACCTGCAAACAGTAAAAGCGCCATCATCATACGCATATTAACTGGAACCCAAAGAAAGGAAGCACAAATCACACCAGTGAACATCATCAGGCCGCCCATGGTCGGTGTTCCGCTTTTCTTTAAATGCTCCTTGGGACCACATTCCCGGATACTCTGTCCAAAATGCAGTTGGCGCAATACAGGCAGTAACATGTGTCCAGTGCCTGCCGTAATCACGAAGGAGGTCAGCAACACAGCGATCCCTATTATAGAACTCTCTGTCATTTTGTTGCCTCCTTATCGGTAAATACCATGGTTACCAGCTGATCCACGCCCATGGCATGAGAACCTTTCAATAAAACCGTATCCCCCGGCTGCAGGCATTTAGCAAGCATCTGGGCTGCTGCCATTTGATTAACACAATAATGAACGGTAACGCCCGCTTTTTCTGCCGCTTGGGCCATATAAACAGATTCCGGTCCATAGCAAATTAGTTCTGCTACCCCATATTGATGGGTCCATTGTCCTACTGCCTCATGCCCGCTCCGGGACTGTGAGCCTAATTCCAACATATCTGCCAGAACGGCTATGGCGCGGCCTTTATTTTTATTTTGTACCACATTCTGTAGAGCTTCCAACCCCGCTTTCATAGAGGAAGGACTGGCATTGTAGGCATCGTTAATCACCGTGATATCCCCAAATTGCAAGATTTCCTGCCGCATCCCCGTCATATGAAGATGTTCCAGGCCATGAGCAATAGCCTCGTCCGGAACGCCATATACTTCCCCCACTGCAATAGCAGCCAGGGCATCCATCACATTATGCCGTCCCAAAAGGGGCAGCTGCACGGTCTGCATTTTCCCGGTAATCCGGCTCACATAGGCAAATTCCGTTTGCAGGCCTTGTCCTTCTATAGAAACCGCTTTCACGTCACTGGCGCTGTCAATGCCGTAGGTATGCACAGTGGCACCCGTTTGCATGTGGCGTACCCGCATGTCATCCCCGTTTAAAAAAGCATGATTTACGGAAGTAAAGTTCTCCAATATTTCGCTTTTCGCTTTAGCAATATTTTCTATGGAACCTAACAGTTCTAAATGGGATTCTCCCACATTGGTGATGACCGCTGCATCCGGCAGGGCGACGGCTTTCATGGCACGGATCTGCCCCAGGCCCCGCATGCCCATTTCTACCACCGCAATCTCCGTATCCGGACGAATGGATAAAAGGGTTCTCGGCAATCCGATTTCATTATTAAAGTTGGCCTGGGTTTTCACCACCCGATAGCGTTCACTCAGCACCGCACTGATCATATCCTTTGTGGTCGTCTTTCCGTTGCTGCCAGTAATGGCGATTACCTTCAGTTTAGGAAAACTCAAGCGATACGCCCGGGCAATTTGCTGGTATGCCAAAAGCGTATCCGGCACCACAAAGCACCGCGTAGCAGATACCCCTTCCGGGACATGATCTACCACCGCTGCCGCAGCTTTCTCCGACAAGGCTTTTTTTACAAAAGCGTGCCCGTCAAATTTTTCTCCCTTTAACGCGACAAACAAATTGCCTGCTGCAATGGTTCGGGAATCCGTGGTCACGTCGGTAAATTCTGTGACGCCAGGTATATCATTGGAACATTGCAGCGTTTTTTTTACCAGTTCAACAGTCAGCATGGTCCGTCCCCTTTTGAAAATACTTCCGGACCACTTCTCCGTCATCAAAATGAATGGTTCGGTCTCTTAAGATCTGATAATTTTCATGACCTTTTCCAGCAATCATCACCACGTCCTCCGGCTGTGCATGACTGATGGCATATTCGATAGCCGCTTTGCGGTCAGTGATACTATGAATTTCTTTTTCAGGCGGAGGATTTACCAGACCCTCTTGGATATCCTGAATAATCGTTTCCGGGTTCTCACTCCGGGGATTATCACTGGTCACCACCAGAATATCTGCCAGATTGAGAGCAATTTTTCCCATAATAGGACGTTTTTTTCTATCCCGGTCTCCGCCGCAGCCGAACACGACCCAGAGTTTTCCGCGGGTAATTTCCCGGCTGGTATGGAGCACATTTTCCAAACCATCAGGGGTATGGGCATAATCCACAATGACGGTAAAGGGCTGCCCGGCATGGATCAACTGGAAGCGTCCCGGTACGCCCCGAAAAGCATTTAACCCTTTTTCAATTTCTGCCTTGGAGAGTCCCTCTGCAATGGCTGCACATATTGTCCCCATCACATTATACACATTGAATTCCCCTGTAATATGGAGCTTTAGCTGCATATCACCAATAGGTGTATGCAGATGTAATTCCATATGGGTCGCTGCCACATGGAAGGTATACGGATACACATCATAGGTGTCTTTCATTCCAAAGGTCATAACTTTGGTTTGTACCCGCTGCATGATGATGGCAGCACTGGGATCGTCCGCATTAAAGATCGCTGTTTTATTGGATTTTTTCCCCTCATGGAGATGCAGGAACAATTGTGCTTTGGCTTCCCGGTAGTTTTCCATTGTTTTATGGAAATCCAAATGATCCTGTGTCAGATTGGTAAAAACAGCGGTATCGTATTCAATGCCTGCGACCCGGTTGAGCGCAAGGGCGTGGGAAGAAACTTCCATCACAACCACGTCGCACCCTGCCTGTTGCATATCATAGAGCATCCGCTGCAAGTCCACCACGTCCGGGGTGGTATTGTGGGAGGGAATCACTGTATCACCAATGCAATTATGAATGGTTCCGATAAGACCGACCTTGTGCCCATTTTCTGTGAACAAGTCACGCAGAATTGTTGTCGTTGTTGTTTTTCCATTGGTTCCGGTTACCCCGATCATCCGCATCTTGGAAGCGGGATACTCATAAAACCACGGTGCCAGCTGCGTCATAGCTTGCTGTGTGCTGGGAACCCGAATCACCGCACAGCCGGTAGATTCCGGAACGCTAACATCTTCTTCTGCCAGAATGGCACTGGCCCCCTGGGCGGCAGCTTTATCAGCATAAGCATGTCCGTTGGTATGTTCCCCTTTTAAGCAGATAAAGAGACTGCCAGGTCCTGCAGTCCGGGAATCAATTGTCAATTGCGTAACGGATTTTTTCCCACGGCCGCCTGTAATTTGGGCACCGGGCAGCTGTGTCAGAATTTCCTCTATCGTTCTTACCATGTCCATCCCCCTAGTTTTTCTCTTTAGACAAAACAAAAGGCCTGCCACAGCCTGCGGCAGGCACCATGTATGTTGGAGGAGACAGCCGCAGGCAGCATGTTACGGATTACGCACGTAAATATTGCTTCTGGCCGTACTCATACCCAGTTTCTTTTCTGCAATTTCTGCAATGCGCTGCGGATTGTGCAGCCGCTCCACATCAATTTGAAGCGTCTCCGATTGATCCAGGCACTGGGCTTCCATCCCTTTCAGCTGGACCAAAGCACTGCATTTTGCAAAGTACAGTTCACTTAAAGCCACATTCACGAATATTAATGATAATACCAAACCAGCTAACAATGCAACCTGTCGGGCTTTTTTATTTACTTTTTTTCTGACTGTATCTGTTTCTCGGGTGGGATATACCCTTCTAAGAGGAATGGATTCCGCTTCCTTATAGGCAGTGGAGCCGTACGTATAGCTGTTTCTGCCATTCCATGCTACCTGTCCCGTCCTTTTCCTGGTAACCATTGCGGCAGCTCCTTTATCTTAGTATTTCTGCACTCATCAGCACGCTTTGTTAAATTTTCTCCGCCCCCCTAAGCCTTGCACTGCGTGCCCTGGGGTTTGCCTGCAATTCCGCATCCGTGGGAGTAAATTTCTTTAAGGTTTTAAGTTCCGGCTTTCGTCCGCATACGCATACCGGCAATTCCGGTGGACATATGCAGCCTTTTTGCAATCGTTGAAAAGCTCTTTTCACGATTCTGTCTTCCAGAGAGTGAAAGGTAATAACACCAATCCGCCCCCCGTTTTTCAGGTGATGTACAGCATCTTCCATGGCTTCATCCAGGATTTTCAGTTCCCCATTCACCTCAATGCGGATGGCCTGAAACGTACGTTTTGCTGGATGCGGTCCATCCAATCTAGCACCTTTTGGTATAGCAGCCTTGATAATCCGCACCAGTTCGCCCGTTGTACGGATGGGCTGCTTTTTTCTTGCTGCCACAATAAATTGGGCGATGCGTTTTGCCCACTGTTCTTCTCCGTATTTATAAATCACACCGGACAGTTCATCTTCTTTGTAGTGATTGACTACGTCCGCCGCCGTCAGCGTTTCGCCTTCCTGATCCATTCGCATGTCCAGAGGACCGTCATGCATATAGGAAAATCCACGTTCCGGTGTGTCCAGCTGGTAGGAGGATACTCCCAGGTCAAACAAAATGCCGTCCACTTGAGTAATCTCCAGAGATTCCAGTACGGTACCCAGATGACGAAAATTATCATGGATAATTTTTACCTTACAGGAAAGGTCTTGTAAGTGCTCCGTTGCTGCGCAAATGGCATCCTCATCCTGGTCCAGGCCAATTAATAGCCCATCTGGTTGGAGCCGAGAGCCAATGGCATGGGAGTGACCCCCACCACCTAACGTACAGTCCACGTAAATACCGGAAGGGTTCTGTACCACCCAGTCCACGGATTCTTCCAACAACACACTTTTATGCACGAATTCCACAGTGCATCCTCATTTCTCTATCTATATCTATTCGAATGATCTATTCAAATTCCAGTTCTTCCACCATTTGGGCTACGTCATCTTCCACACTGCTGGTATAGGATTCATATTGCTCTTTGTCCCAAATTTCCGCCTTATTTCCTACCCCTACAATGACTGCCATATCCCCGATCTTCGCATAAGAGCGTAAATTGGCCGGCAAGAGTACTCGCCCTTGTTTATCCGGTTCTGCTTCACAGGCACCTCCAAAGATAAAACGAGAAACATCTCTTTCCTTATGTTTGGGCATCATTTTTTGTGCAAAGCTGTTTTTCAGTTTTTCCCACGCTTCCATAGGATACACGTCCAGGCAACCATCCAGCCCTTTCGTGATGACAAAAGTTCTGCCCAAGGTTTCCCGTAATTTAGCCGGCACAAACAGACGCCCTTTGGGATCCAAGGCGTGCTCAAATTCCCCCATCAGCATCTGTTTCACCTGCTTTCCAATTAATTTTTACTCCACTTTACACCACTTTTCCCCATTATAAACCGTTTTTAGTGAAAAAGCAACGCAATCCTGTGTTTTGATTGGGGGTTTCCAATATTTTTCTCCGTCTTAAACTTTCCCCTGCAACTGGCTCGCAATGGACAAAAATCCCATTCCGTTCTTTGTTCAATGGACAGAATGTGGTATAATAACGAATAAACCTATGTTCCCAATTCATTCTGATTGCAATAGGAGCTGACGTGATGACAAATAAAGATAAAAATTGGAGAAATTTTATGGACTCCTCCGGTCATAGACACAAAAAACTTGGCGGCACGATCTTATCCGCCGTGCTGGCATTAATTCTGGTGGGATTTCTCTCTGTGGCAGCGTTTTTTGCTTTGGCAAAATTTACGACTGCCAAAATTTTGAGCAAAGACATGGTCCCTATGGCTTCTTCCCAATTTTTTGATGCCAAGGGAAACTTAATTACCACTGTGGATTCGGAAGAGTCCCGGATCCCTGTAACCATTGACAAAGTACCAAAGAATTTGCAAAATGCCTTTTTGGCAGCAGAAGATATTCGCTTCTACGAACATGGGGGCATTGATTTCCGTGGAATTGGCCGCGCCATCTACACCTACATTCGTTGGGGAGAGGTCCAGGGCGGCAGTACCATTACCCAGCAATTGGCCAAAAACTATTTCCTGACACAGGAACAAACCCTTTCCCGTAAAATTCATGAGGCGTTTATCGCCTTGCAAATCGAGCAGAAATATACCAAAAAAGAAATCCTGGAAATGTACATGAACCAGATCTATTTTGGGCAGGGAGCTTATGGGGTAGAAACTGCTTCCAATATCTATTTTGGGAAACATGTGGAGGATCTTGATTTAGCACAGTGCGCTATGCTGGCCGGCCTCCCCAAGAGTCCTAACTACTATTCCCCTTTGACCAATCCCAAAGCCGGCAAAGCCCGGCAACGTGTCGTTCTGGATCAGATGACCAAATACGGCTTTATCACGAAGGACCAAGCGGACAAGGCGTATGCAGAACCGCTGAACTATAAATCCTTGAACACCGCTCCTGGTTCGAAAAAATACTTTATTGATTACGTCATCCAGATGTTGGTAGAGAAATTTGGCCCGGATGCCGTGTACAAGCAGGGCTTGAAAGTCTACACCACGCTGGATCCGGATATGCAAAAAGCCGCCGAAGAAGCGGCGGCTTTGACCCCGACGTATTACACGGACGACAATAAATTAAAGCAGCCCCAATCTGCCCTTGTTGCCGTAGATCCTAAGACAGGCTATATCAAAGCCATGATCGGCGGGCGGGGTACGGACCAATTCAACCGTGCCGTTATGGCGGAGCGGCAGCCTGGCTCTTCCTTTAAACCATTTGTTTACATGAACGCCTTTGAACAAGGTGCTACGCCCAATGATACCGTGGAAGATTCTGCCATTCCTGGCAAATGGAATCCGCAGAACTTTGATCGCCGTTTCCATGGCGATGTCACCTATCGGACAGCCCTTACCTATTCCTACAACGTTCCTGCAGTCAAGGTTGCTATGAAATATGGCGTTGGGAAAATGATAGACTTGGCCAAGCGCTTTGGCATTACCACCCTGGTGGACAGCGATGAAAATGGTGCGGCTGCACTGGGCGGACTAACCCACGGCGTAACCCCGCTGGAACTAGCAGGGGCTTATGGCGGGATTGCCAATATGGGCAGTTTCAATAAACCCACGCCCATCATTAAAATTGTGGACCGCAACGGAAAAGTCATCTACGAGCACAAAACCAACCCCACCCAGGTGGTGAAACCGGGTACTGCTTACATGATGATTTCAATGATGGAAGATGTTATGACACGAGGTACTGGTCGGGGTGCTGCAATTTCCCGCCCCTGCGCCGGTAAATCCGGGACCACCAGCGATTACCATGATGCCTGGTTCGTAGGCTTTACACCGGATCTTGCCTGTGCTGTGTGGATTGGGGATGACAACAACGAATCCCTCGGCGGTATGACAGGCGGCGGCGAACCCGCCACATTATGGCGTACGTTCATGAGCAATGTCCTAGATGGCAAGCCCAGAACGGATTTTGAGGTGCCAGAAGGCTTTAAGATGCCGGCGCCCAAATACGAAGCTCCGAAAGAAACGCCCAAGAAAGACGATAAAAAAGACGACGACAAAAAGAAGGACGACAGTAAAAAAGAAGAGAGCGGAGATGCCGCACTTCCTGGCGGTGGCAACCCACCCCGCCCCTCTTCCGGCAACCGGTCCGGACAGCGCCGTAGCACAACACCGCCCCCAGTTCGTCCCCCCAAGAATTAACGTAGACTAGCACTCATGCAGGGCAGCCTTGACAAGACTGCCCTGATCTGCTATACTACACCAGTCTTTCATAACGTGGAGGGGTGGCCGAGCGGTTTAAGGCACCAGTCTTGAAAACTGGCGATTCCGTAAGGAACCGTGGGTTCGAATCCCACCCCCTCCGCCATTTTAAAAAATACTAGATAGCGAAAAATCGACTTGGTCATCACAACCAAGTCGATTTTTTGTGCGCAAAAAAAGACCTCCCCGTTAAAAAGGAGATCTCTTTTTATTATACGATTTTTTCCGCTGCAAGAATAGCCAAAAGACCACAGCCAAAGCTGAGCACAGCATAGCAAACAGCGGTGGTAACACTCCCTTTACTTAACAGGCTATGAGTCTCCAGGGCAAAGGAAGAAAATGTGGTGAAGCCGCCGCAGATTCCCACCCGGAGAAAGAGAACCAGCCGGGAATCCAGTCCGTTTTTCTCCGACCAGGCAGCCACAAGTCCAATAAGGAATGAACCTATGATATTGATGAAAAACGTTTTTACGGGGAACCCACTTTCCATCTGCAGCGGTAAAATAGAAATCAGATGCCGCAGCACTGCCCCCAAGGCACCACCCAGCCCGACAATCAGAAAATCCAACACAATTCCAGCCCCAATCCGTAAATAATAAGCACTTCTATTATACTAAAAAGACGCTGCATGAAGCAGCGCCTTTTTACATCGCATAAATTATTTCTTATCTGCATCAATGGCATCGCTGGCACAAACAGCCACTACGTCTACCACGTCCTGGGTGGAGCAGCCACGGGACAGATCCAGAACCGGTTTAGCCAGGCCCTGTACCAGAGGTCCTAAGCAGGTAGCACCGCTGAAGCGTTCTACCAGTTTGTACCCGATATTGGCAGAGCACAGGTTCGGGAATACCAGAACGTTCGCATGACCAGCCACCTTGGAGCCCGGAGCCTTGCGTTCGCCCACTTCCGGAACCAGAGAAGCATCCAGCTGGAGTTCGCCATCAAAATCAAAGTCCACATTACGGGATTTCAGAATTTCAACAGCTTCCTTTACCTTATCCACTTCAGGGCCGGAACCGGATCCTTTGGTGGAATAGCACAGCATGGCAACTTTCGGTTCTTTGATACCTACTGTATTTTTAGCCCGTTCTGCGCAGCTTACTGCAATATCTGCCAGTTGTTCTGCCGTCGGGTCAATGATAACGCCACAATCGCCAAATACGAATTTGCCGTTGTCGCCCAGTTCTTTTTTATCAGACAGAATAATAAATCCGCTGCATACGGTCTTGTTGCCAGGTTTTACGCCCACAACCTGCAGCCCGGCTTTAATCGTATCCGCACTGGTACGGGTAGAACCAGAAACCACACCGTCAGCATCCCCCAGCGCCAACAGGCCAGCGCCAAAGAATGTGGTATCGTGCAGCATGATGTCCCGTGCTTTTTCTACGGTCATGCCTTTCTTTGCTCTGCGTTTAGCAAAGTATTCGCACAGTTCATCCATTCTTTCATAAGTGGCAGGATTTACAATCTTGACCCCATCAAAGCTGATCCCCAGACGGTCAGCACTCTTTTGCAGTTCGGCAGGATCCCCCACCAGCACGATTTTAGCAAAACCTTCCTTAGCTACAATGCTCGCAGCTTCCAGCGCTCTGTCGCTGTTATTTTCCGGCAGTACAATCACCTTTTGAGCAGGTTTTACCCGCGCTTTCAGTTCGTCCATAAATGCCATACCATATCACTCCTAGCAAATAATTAAAGAAGGCGCATCATGCTCCCCTTTTATAGATTTATTATAACACTTCCCCAAAGACTTTTCTATTGATATTTACAGTTTGTAAAACGTCCATGGATAAAAGTTAATTTTTCTTGACTATGTCCACTGTTTACTATATACTCTGGATAAAAGCCAGCCTAGGAGAAGACGCTTCACCGTTTCGGTGACTAGTGGTCGTCCTAGGGGCTTTTTTATTTATAATTTTCCTTTTTAGCGCTGGTTCCTGCTTTTTAAGGCCCGGTCCATATCCCGTTTTGCGGAACGCTCCGCCATATCCCGGCGCTTGTCGTAGAGTTTTTTCCCGGTAGCAAGGGCCAGTTTGCATTTTACCAGCCCGTGAGCAAAATACAAGGATAAGGGTACCAGGGTAAACCCTTTTTCCCGTGTTTTCCCGATAAGCTTTTGAATCTCTTTTTTGTGCATCAGGAGTTTCCGGTCCCGCAGGGGATCTTTGTTAAAAATATTCCCGTGCTCATAGGGGCTGATGTGGAGATTGTACAGGTACAACTCTCCCGTTTTGGTCACGGCGGCATAGGAATCTTTCAGATTGGCTTTGCCCTGGCGCAGACTTTTAACCTCTGTGCCAGAAAGGACGATGCCGGTTTCATAGGTTTCGTGGATGGTATAGTCATGCCTTGCCTTGCGGTTTTCGGCGATGACTTTCACTGCCTTTTCCATAATTTTTCTTCCTTCTTCTCTTTTTATGAGGATGATTGGTATGTTTCTTTTTGCTGTCGCTGCGCCCGGTGGTCTTGTGTTTCAGCGTACCGGTCGCAATGCCCGTTTTGGTCCGTTTCTGCCGAGATAAGTCCTGCCGCATGGTCGCCATCGCTTCCGGGGATAGTCCTGCCAACACAAAATCAATCTTGCGTTCGCTGATATCCACCTGGAGAACCTGGATGCGAACTTCATCTCCCAGCCGGTACTGCTTGCCCAGATGCTGTCCCACCAGGGCATATTGCCCTTCCAGATAATCGTAGTAATCATCGGTGAGGCTGGAAATATGTACCAACCCTTCCACGCCGTTTTCCAGCTCCACAAAAAAGCCGAAAGAGGATACGCCGGAAATAGTCCCCGTGAACTCCTCCCCTACAAACTGAAGCATGTATTCCGCCATTTTTAAATCTACCGTTTGCCGTTCGGCATCGATAGCAGCCCGCTCCCGCTGGGAACAGTGCTGGGCAGCCTGCTCCAGCTGACGTATTCTGTCTTCTGCTTTTTGCCGGGTAAGCCTCTCCCCATCCAACTGCTTGCGCAAAAGCCGGTGCACCAATAGATCAGGGTACCGGCGGATCGGAGAAGTGAAATGGGTATAGTACCTTGCGGCCAGACCAAAGTGACCGATATTTTCCACCTGGTACACAGCCTGTTTCATACTTCGCAGTGCCACTGTTGAGACCAGTTTTTCTTCCGGGCGCCCCGTCATCTTATCCAAGGCCCGTTGAAGATCCTTGGGCTTAACTTGTTCCTGGGTTTTTAAATTTACACCAAAAAGGGCCATCAATTTGCCAAGGTCCCGGATTTTCTCCGCATCCGGTACATCGTGGACCCTATATATAAAGGGTCTTTTCTTTTTGGCCATATAACCCGCCACAGTTTCATTGGCAGCCAGCATAAATTTCTCAATGAGCATTTCTGCCACGGAACGCTCCCGTCGCACAATCGCCGTAGGACGGTTGGTTTCGTCCAGGAGGACCTTCTGCTCTGGCAATTCAAAATTAATTGCTCCCCGCAGCGTGCGTTTTTTCTTTAATATGCCCTGAAGCTGCGCCATCTCCTCCAGCATGGGTACGATATCCTTGTATTTTTCCCGGAGCAGGGGATCCTTGTCCACCAGTATGGCCTTTACATCCGGATAATTCATCCGGTGATGGCTGCAAATTACGCTAGGGGCAATCTCAAAGGAAATGGTTCGCCCGGATTTCCCGTCAATCAACATTTCGCAGCTCATGGTCAGCCGGTCTCCCCCTTCATTCAGGCTGCATATCCCATTACTGAGTTCCACTGGCAGCATGGGCAGGACACGGTCAACCAGGTACACACTGGTACCCCGCTCGTAAGCCTCGTTATCCAGTGCCGTATGAGGGCGCACGTAATAGCTTACATCAGCAATATAGACTCCCAGGAAATAATTATCCCCTTGTTTTTCCACATAAACCGCATCATCCAAATCTTTGGAATCAATCCCGTCAATGGTAATGATATTCCAGTCTCTTCGGTCTTTGCGGCTCTGCAGCTCCTTGGGTTTGATGGTTTGTGACACTTTTTCTGCAGCTGCCTGGACCTCTGGTGGGAATACCGTAGGCAGGTCGTTATCTTTAATAATAGATAAAATCTCAAGCCCTATATCCCCCGGTTTTCCCAGCACTTCCACAATGCGCCCTTCGGCATTGCGCCGTTCATCCGGCCAGGTAGTAATTTCCACCACCACTTTGTCCTTATTATGCGCCCCGTGAAAGTCCCGGCGGCGGACATAGATATCCCGTCCTACCCGTTTGTTATCCGGTATGACAAAGGCAAATTCTCCGCTTTTGCTAAACGTTCCCACCAGTTTCGTATGGGCCCGCTGCAAAATCCGGATAATTTTTCCTTCCCGGCGATCATCATAGGCGCCCTGCATCACCCGGGCCACCACAGTATCCCCGTCCATAGCACCAGACAAAGATCCCGCAGGAATAAAAAGATCCCCCTCCGCTGTCTTTTCTGTGGAAATCACAAAAGCAAACCCTTTGCTGGTTACCTGGCAACGCCCCGTCACAAGCCCCATGGCTTCCGGAAGTCCGTAGGTATGATACCGGGTTTGAATCAGCGCTCCGGTATCTTCCAGCTCCTGAAGTGCCTTCCAGAAGTCCTTCATATCTTCACCGGAAACCTGCAACACCTCCAGCATAGTTTCTGGTGCCAAAGGAGCTACCGGATGGGCTTTCACATACTCCAGAATCCGGTCCTGCAATTCATCTTGTTTCATGCTTATCCTCGTACATCATTTTACTTTCGGCTTCCGCCGCTATAGACCCGTCCTCCAAAATCACCTGTCCCGTGAGTTCCAGCAGTGGCCCTTTCCTTCGCTTGACTTTAGCCACGATACGTACGGTTTCTCCGATTTGCACGGGCTTCCGATACCGGATTTCCATCTTGGCGGTATACGCCACTCTGTGCTCCACCATATAGGGGTAGTTCCCCATAGTTTCATCCAGCAGGGTGCAAATCAATCCCCCGTGCATCCGCCCATCGTAGCTTTGGTGCACAGGCTGAGGCACAAAGGTGCCTGTCACGCTGTCAGCATCGGTTTTAAAATGCATATGCAGCCCGATGGGGTTATTGGCTCCACACCCAAAACACATGGTATCTCTTTCCCGCCTGGTATCCATCAAGATTCCTCCACAAAGGCCAAAATAGCCTGATAAACTTTGATACGTCCCCGGTATAATGTCATCACATGGCGTGCGCCTGGTACCCAGCAAAGCGTTTTTTTCTGGGAACCGGTCTTGTCGTAAATATACTCTGCACTTTCGGGCCGTACTGTGTGCTCTGTTTTAGACTGGAAAATAAGGAGCGGAGCGGTAACATGGGGCAAGAGGCGTTTAACCTGCTGCAAAAGCGCCGCCAATTGGTGCACACCGTAGATGGGCATGCAGTGATAGCTCACATCAAAACGCCGGGCAGCATCAATATGCCGTCTCCGTTTAGGGATTGCCCAGTGGGGTAGCCTGTCCGCCAGCCACAAAAAATGGATCCGCCAGTCGTAAATATAAATCGGTGTAGAAATGGACACGATCCCATCCACGGCAGTCTTTGCCCCGGCATATAGCGCCAAAAGACCGCCCATACTAAGGCCGATAACAAAAACTTTGTGGCAACAGTGCCGCAAAGCTTTCACAGCCTCTACGACCTGCGTTTCCCATTGGGTAAAAGGAACCTTGCACAACTCCTTGGGCATAGTGCCATGCCCGGAAAGCAGCAGTCCCTGCACTGTATGGCCCCGTTTGTGGAGGATTTCTCCCAGTTCCCGCAGTTCTGCCGGCGTTCCGGTAAACCCGTGAATCAGAAGAACACCCGTGCCGCTGGTGCCCGGCCAAAAATACCCTTCTCCCCCGCTCAGCATGGGATTCCTCCTTTTCCTACAGCAAAAGTGGCATCACCTGAAAAGGCAATGCCACCACCGCTTCCTATTTTTGTTCTTTTGCCATTACTGCAGGCGGGCAATGATCATGTTGATCACGGCAAAGGCAATGCCCAGCACCGTAGTAAACCGGGACAACGCTTCATCCATGTCCGTCGGTTTCCCGCCAAACAGGGATTCTCCGCCGCCCAGTCCCGCAAAGCCGGAGCTCTTACCGGACTGCAGTAAAATAGAACCCATCAGCAGCACGCTTACAATTACATCTAAAATCATTAACACACTCAGTGCCACGAAAATCCCCTCCACCTTTCAGATTTTATTATTATACTCCTAAATCCTCTCGTTTGTCCACTGCTTACAGGGAATTGGAGATAGGTTACTCCCGCAAGGCTGCCTGGAATTTTTCCTGAACATGTTTAACCATCTGGCGTACCGTATCATCTACTTCTTTATCCTTCAGTGTTCTGGACAGGTCCTGGAAGGACAGGGTAAAGGCTACGGATTTGTACCCGCTCTGGATTTGGCGGCCTGTGTAAACGTCAAAGAGATGGATCTCTTTGAGAAGCTGTCCCCCCTGCTGCCGGATTTCTTCCATAAGGTCAGAGGCTGGTACACTTTCCGGCACCACCACAGCAATATCCCGGCTGGAACTGGGGAACTGAGGAATGTGGGTAAACTGTACGATTTTTTCTGCTTCGTCCACAAAGCTAGTGACATCCATTTCCAGTACAAAAGTTTCATTGGCTAGGCCAAACCGACCCTGTACCTGGGGATGCAGGGCGCCCATAAAGCCCACGGGCCGGCCTTGATACACCAAAGTGCAGCTCTTTCCCGGATGCAGGAATTTTTCCTGGCACGCTTTATATTCCATACCAGTGACATGCAGCCGGTCCAAAAGCCCTTCCAGAATCCCTTTCAAATCATAAAAATCAAAAAGATCTTTGGCTTCTGTCCAGTTGCTTGCATTGCGTTTGCCGCTAAGTACGATACCCAAACGGGTAACTTCCGCCGGTTGGGCTGTCAGAGGTAACGCCTTTGGCAAAAAGACCCGTCCCACTTCAAAGATTGCTACCCGATCGCTTTGCCGCGCCAGGTTGTAGGCCGCTGTATGCAGCAGGCTGGGCACTAGTGTAGTACGCATGGTTTTAAAATCATCACTGATGGGATTGATGATCTGGATGGATTGCCGGCGGGGATCTTCTGCATTCAAGGACAACTGATCATAATCCCCTGCGTTAATAAATGTATAGGTGATGGCTTCATCCAATCCTGTATCCGCCAGATAGTCCCGGATACTGTCTTTCACATCCTCCAGAGGGTTCTGCCCACCCCGTGCCATATCCAGCTGGGGTAGCGAGGAGGGAATCTTATCGTAGCCGTAGATTCTGGCCACTTCTTCCGCCAGATCCGCATCGCAGGTGCAGTCATTGCGCCAGGTAGGAACTGTAACCAGCCAAGATCTATCTGGCTGTGCCTGTACGGTAAAATGCAAGTCTTCCAGAATATTTCGCATGGTAGCATCGGAAATTTCTTCCGTTCCAATCCGCCGCCGCAAATTATCCGGCAGGGCCTGAATCTCTACTGGCTTTTGTTCCACCGGATAATCCTCCACCACGCCAGGCACGGCCTCACAGGAGCCAATTTTCTGCAACAGATGGATAGCACGGTCCAGCGCATCCTGGGTGCGGATGGTATCCACGCCCCGTTCAAACCGCTGGCTGGCTTCGCTGCGCAGGCCCAAATCCTTAGAGGTATGCCGAATGCTGGGCCCATAGAACGTGGCGCTTTCCAGCATAACGTTCACCGTTTGCTCCGTTACTTCCGTGGCAAGGCCGCCCATCACCCCGGCAAGGCCAATGGGTTTTTCCGGATCTGCTATCACAATCATATCCTGGGTCAGGTCCCGTTTCTGGTTGTCCAGTGTAACCAGCTGCTCTCCGGCTGCTGCACGGCGTACAATCCAGGTATGATCCTGCACTTTGTCGTAATCATAGGCATGCATGGGCTGCCCCAGTTCCATCATCACATAGTTGGTTACATCCACCACATTGTTGATGGGACGAATATTCACGGCCCG
This sequence comes from uncultured Acidaminococcus sp., assembly GCA_905213155.1. Lineage (GTDB taxonomy): Bacteria > Bacillota > Negativicutes > Acidaminococcales > Acidaminococcaceae > Acidaminococcus. The sequence goes on from CAJMHI010000011.1 coordinate 32,989, forward strand.
CAGTACACGCTGCATCCATTCCGGGGAAGCCGTAATTTTTACATTTTTTACAAGACGCAGGTCAAAACGGCTGCATAGATCCGGGCACTGAATCTCTACCTTGGCCATATCAGTTGCGGAGCTACCAGCCGTATCCTGGGTAGAAAGCTTGGGCAGCCGCACATCCTGATGAAGTACCGCCCCGATTTCCCGGGCCAGTCCCAGCATATTAAAGCAGTCGCTGCGATTGGCGGTAAGGTCAATATCCAGCACCACATCATCCAGTCCCAAATAGGCTTTCACATCCACCCCAAGCGGTGTAGTATCTGGCAGGATATACAGACCATTTCTCTGTTCCGGTAAGAGCAGCTTGGCATCAATCCCCAGTTCTTCTGCACTGCAGCACATGCCGGCAGAGTCGTAGCCGGCCATTTTTACGTCCTGGATGACTTTGCCGCCAGGCAGATGCGCCCCTACAAGGGCTACCGGGACAATATCATTTTCATGCACATTGGGGGCACCGGTCAAAATCTGCAGTGGTTTTTCTTCGCCCACGTCTACCTGGCAAATCAAGAGATGATCCGACTGCGGATGTTTTTCCACCTTCACCAGTTTCCCAGTAACAACACCATCCAGGCCTTCCCCCAGATGAATCACCTGTTCTACTTCCAGGCCCACCCTGGTCAATCTGTCCGCCAGTTCTTCCGGCGTCATCGGTATTTCCACATATTGTTGTAACCAACGCATTGAAGCTAACATAATCCCTTGCCTCCCAATCAGAATTGACGGATGAACCGCAGATCATTTTCAAAGAACAGCCGCAGATCGTCGATGCCATACCGCAGCATAGCAATCCGTTCCACGCCCATTCCGAAGGCAAAGCCCTTCATCTTGTCCGGATCATACCCACTCATAAGCAGTACATTGGGATGCACCATCCCCGCTCCCAAAATCTCCAGCCAGCCGGAATTTTTGCATACCCGGCAACCCTTGCCACCGCAGATGACGCAGCTGATATCTACTTCGCAGGAAGGTTCTGTAAAGGGAAAGAAACTGGGGCGCAGCCGAATCCGCACCGCATCGCCAAACATCTCTTTGCAAAATAATTCCAGTGTCCCTTTCAAATCCGCCAAAGACACGTCTTTATCCACTACCAGTCCTTCCACCTGGTGGAACATAGGAGAGTGGGTAGCATCGTAATCGTTACGGTACACGGCCCCGGGGCAGATCATGCGGATCGGGGTATTTGGCTCCCGGCTCTGCATAGTACGAGCTTGTACGCCGCTGGTTTGGGTCCGCAGCAGCAGATTTTCTGTGAGATAAAAACTGTCCTGCATATCCCGGGCCGGGTGGTCCTTCGGCAGGTTCAGCGCCTCAAAGTTGAAATAATCCGTTTCTACTTCCGGGCCGCCTTCCACTTCAAAGCCCATACGCATAAAGATTTTCTTGATATCCCGCAGTGTCTGGGTTAAGGGATGGAGATGCCCCACGGCGGGTTTCCGACCCGGCAGGGTAACGTCCAATGTTTCATTCTGGATTTTTTCTTCCATCTGCCGCTTTTCCAGCAGCTTCATCTGCTCATTGATTTTGGCCTCAGCCCGGGCACGTACCTCATTGACCATTTTCCCGATACGAGGGCGTTCCTCGGCTGCCACGTTACCCAGTTCCCGCAAAATGGCAGTCAGTGCCCCTTTCTTGCCCAGATACTGGACCCGGATATTTTTCAGATCTTCCACGCTTTTGACGTCGCTGAGATCCTTTTGGATTTTTTCCCTGAGTTCCTGCAGTTTGTCACTCATGTTCATGCCTCCCAACAAAATAAACCTTCGTCCCACAAGGGGCGAAGGTTCGCGGTACCACCCTATTTTTTTCTCATACGGCCGATAACGCAGCCAGCGCCGGGCCTACTTGGTTTCAGTCCGGCTGCTCCCAGGTGAACTTCCTCTCGCCCTTGCCATCCGTTTCCCACCTGCCCGGACTCTCTGTGCGCTCCTGCAAAAGTACTCTCCTGTTCGTCGCAGCTATAAAATTGTTGGCGTTATTATACCACAGATGCCCGCCCTTCGTCAAAAACGATTTGTAGCGAAAAGGCTGTACAGAGCTGAAAAAACGGGGATTGCGCCCCGTTTTAGTTCTCTGGTTATTTGCGGTTATTGTATATGGTTTCCTGGATTGCTTTCGCAATGGCTTCCTGCATTTCCGGGCGATGCTGGTCCACTTCCAGGATTCGTTTTAGCTCCTCGTCAGGATTGTCATCCACCTTACCAAATTCCACGTGGCAAAGATTTTTATCCCAGGCACATAGGTAAAAGGTTTGTTCCCGTTGGTTATACTCTACAGTATAATACAAAGGATTTTCCCCCTGGGGCCCGGTAACAATATAGGCACGGCGGCACAAAGGCTGTGCATTGGCGGTAAAAGGAAAGAAAAGCCGCAGGATAAAGCCGCCTAGCTTCCCCGCCCGGGCATCTGCCCGATCCCCAAAGGGAACGGCATCCACCTGAAAGTGCTCTTCCCGAACTGTCACCGGGCACTTTTCTTTAGCTGCTTCCTGGTAGTTCTGCAAGGTTGCATTGCAGATCTTGGCAAAGCTGTTAGCCAGATCAAAAACATCCAGCCCGTATTTTTCTTTGCCCTGATAAATCACCACAGGCAGAAATTTATGCTCTAAGTAATACAAGGGATCCATGGTTATTCCTTTTAGCAAGAAGTTTTTGGGTGATAGTGTGCGCTGACGATATCCAGAATCCGGTTGCCCACAGCTTCTTTGCTCATAAGCTCCAGGCTCTCTACCCGGCCATCCGGAAAGAGGAATTTTACCACGTTGGTATCCGTAGAAAAGCCGGCTCCCTTCATACTTACGTCATTGGCCACAATCATGTCCAGGTTCTTTTTCCGGACTTTTTCCGCTGCATTTTCCAGCAAATGCTGGGTTTCCGCTGCAAAGCCCACCAAAAACTGATGGGTCTTGCGACTACCCAAAAGTTGCAAGATATCAGGATTTTTGTCCAGTGTCAGCGTCAGATTCTCGTCATGTTTTTTGATTTTCTGGGGTGCTTGCTGGTGGGGTTTATAATCTGCTACGGCAGCTGCTTTGATCACTGCATCCACCTGGTCATATTCTGCCAGGACGGCTTGCAGCATCTCTCCCGTGCTTTCTACCCGGATGAAGCGGACATTTTTAGGCGGAGTAATGGCCGTAGGGCCGGAAATCAATACCACATCAGCCCCGCGCCGGGCAGCATCCCGGGCAATGGCATAGCCCATTTTGCCGCTGCTGCGATTGCCGATAAAGCGCACCGGGTCAATGGCTTCCCTCGTACCCCCTGCGGTAACAAGAAGCCTGAGTCCCCGCAGGTCCCCTTCCTGCTCGGCCAAAAAAGTATCAATAAAAGAAAGAATATCATCCGGTTCCGGCAGCCGCCCGGCGCCGCAAACGCCGCAGGCCAAATACCCGCTGCCGCTGTCCATGATGGTAATCCCGTCCCTGCGAAGGGTTTCCAGATTACGTTTCACAGCCGGGTTTTCCAGCATATTGGTATTCATAGCCGGACAAATAATTTTAGGTTTGTCGCACGCCAAAAGGGTGGTGCTCAGGAGATCATCTCCGATACCACCAGCCATTTTCCCTATGATATTCGCCGTAGCCGGAGCCACCACCATTACGTCACACCAACGGCCCAAGGCCACGTGCTCCACGTTAAATTCCGCATTGCCCGCCCATAGGTCGGTGGCTACCGGGTTACCGCTGATTTCCTTAAATAAGAGCGGCGATACAAGATGTGTCGCCGCATCGGTCATCACCACACGCACCGAAGCGCCGGCTTGTACCAGGTGGCTTACCAGTGTTACCACTTTGTACAGGGCAATGCCCCCGGTCACGCCTAAAGCAATCTTTTTGCCTTCTAGCACGATCCTGCTCCTTTATGCCTTCTGCTCTTCCTCAAGATCTTTTTTGGTGGCGATGCTGACCATTCCTTCGCCGATTTCTTTCAGGGCAATGGATACGGGTTTATTGGAATCTGATTCCACCAGTGCCGGAGCATGATCCACCAGCTGACGAGCCCGCTTGGCAGCCATAATGCACAGGGCGTATTTGCTCCCTACTTTTTTTGACAGATCATCAATAGAAGGATCAATCATAGACATAGTTCGTTCTCCTTTACTTTTTGTCCCTGCTGCCTTCGGTTTCGCCCTGGCAGATTTCATCTACAATATAATAGGTACGGCCCACCCGCAGGTGCTCCACATCAATGATTTTGCTAACTTTATCAGTGGCTTTTTCTACTTCGTCGTTGACTACGATATAATCATATTTTGACGCATAGGAAAGCTCGCTGGTAGCAGCGGACAGACGACGTTTAATCACATCCACTGCATCCGTGCCCCGTTTGTAAATGCGTTTACTCAGCTCATCAAGAGATGGCGGCACAATAAACACAAAGACCCCTTCCGGGTAACTTTTTTTCACTTGCAGGGCGCCCTGGGGATCAATCTCCAAAATCACGTCCAGCCCTTCGGCCAATTTATCCAGCACGTATTGTTTCGGAGTGCCGTAGTAATTGCCGTACACGGACGCATGTTCCAACAAGCCCCCGTTTTTAATCAAATCCTCAAATTCATCCCGGGTCTTAAAGAAATAATTGACCCCGTCCACTTCTCCTTTGCGGGGCTCGCGAGTGGTACAAGAGACAGAGTAGGCCATATGCTCGCGTTTTTCCCGCAACCTGCCGCAGATCGTACCCTTGCCTGCACCGCTAGGGCCGCTTAAAACCAGCAGGATTCCCTGTGGCTTATTCATTGCCATCCTCCTTTTCTTCGGCAGCAGGAGCCGGATCCGGTGCATCCTGGGCGAAGCGGTTGGCAATGGTTTCCGGCTGCAGCGCCGAGAGCACCACATGCCCGCTGTCCATAATCAAAACGGCACGAGTTCGTCTGCCATAGGTGGCATCAATCACCACGCCCTTGTCCCGTCCATCCTGGATAATCCGCTTGATAGGAGCGCTTTCCGGGCCGATGATACTAATCACCCGCTGGGCAGAAACAATATTACCAAAACCGATATTAATCAATTTGATATCCATCTTCACTCTCCTGCTTTGTTATTGTATATTTTGGATTTGTTCCCGGACTTTTTCGATTTCACTTTTCATATTGACTACGGTCTGGATAATCGGAGCATCAGCCGCTTTGGAAGCGATGGTATTGCTTTCCCGGTTCATTTCCTGCACCAAAAAGTCCATTCGCCGCCCTACAGGCTTGTTTTCCATAAGAAGCTGCCGGAACTGGCTGAGATGACTGTGCAGCCGGACAATTTCCTCGGTAGTATTGACCTTGTCGGCATAAATTGCCGTTTCCGCAATGAGGCGCCCTTCGTCCAGGCTTCCGTCACCTGCTTCCTGGAGCAGCTGGTGGACAGATTCTGTCAGGCGGCTGCGGTACAAAGTCAGTGTCTCCGGAGCCCTTTTCTCTATGGTCTCCAGATCGGCTTCTATCGTATCAATGCGCTTTTTTATATCACGGGAAAGCGTTTCTCCCTCCGTCTGGCGCATAGCTTCCAAGTGATCCAAAGCCGTTGTTACGGCCTTTTCTATCAGCAGCCACAAGGGCATAAGATCCAGTTCCTCTTCCTGTGTCACCAGCACATCCGGCTGCCCGGCGATAAAAAGAAGCTCAGCTTCTCTGCGATCTCCCGACATATCCAAAAGCTCACGCAAGCCTTGTAAACTATTATGATACGCACTTGCCAGTGCTTTGTCAAGCCTTACGCTTTTTGCGCCGCTGCCTGTGTAGGAAGCGTTAATGAATACGTCAATATGTCCCCGGGGAATCCGATCCAAAATCAAGCGGCGGATTTTGCTCTCCACCGGGTTTAAAAAGCGAGGCGAGCGAATCGAAAGTTCCGCATAGCGGTGATTCACCGTTTTAATTTCACAGGCAAAAGAAAAATCTTCCTGCTCCACCTGGCATCGTCCGTAGCCGGTCATACTCTGCAGCATGAGGTGCCTCCTTAGTTCATTTTCGTCAAGTTCAGCACAAATTCCCGGGTGCCGCCGTACTCATCCTGGGCGGAGAGCACCATGACCCGATTGGGATCCAGCTTGGACAAATCAAAATACACAAAGTACTGCAAATCCCAAACATTGACTCCTTCCAATTGGCCGGTGCGGGGATTGGGCAGCTGCATATCCCGTTGGACTGCCGCATTTAAATTGTTGTAGTAGGGATACAGGACTTTTTGCCCCTGATAGATTTTTACCTTCAAATTTTTAGGTTCCAGCCGGACACTGGTGCTCAGATGCAACCCCAGCGCCAATACGCCCTGGTATTGTTTAGCCACTTTCATGCCCTGTGCCAGGCTTGGCTTTTGCCCGCTGCTCTGCTGGGTATCCACTGCCGCTGTCAAATACGGCGTATAGACCACGACCCGTTCCCGCAGGCCGTATTTATTCAATTGTTTCCGATCGTAGATGGTCCATGGCGCCAAAAGTTCTCCCAAAGAAGCACCCCGGCGCTGCTCTCCATAGATTTGGGCAGCCTTTATGGTGGAATCTGTCAGTGGAAGCATGGCAAATGCTGTTTGGGTCAGCAGCAGGCACGCTGCCATCAAAAGACCGATTTTTTTCATAGTTCCTGTCTCCTTTGCAGTTTGACCGAAGTCTTTTTGCCATATATATTTATTACTCTACAACATATTAGTATCATTTGTCCAGAGTTTCCAAAATTTCTCCTATCCAAAGACTATATTCTGCTGCTGGTAGCTTTCCCGCTTACTCACATCCCAAGTCCTCCCATTTATATTATATTGTACTTACATTTCAATTATGCTAAAATACAAATATCGGAGGTGGTTCTAATGACTACTGCATTGTTACAGGTAAGAATTGACGAAGATTTAAAAAAACGTGTGGACCAACGTCTGAAGCGTATGGGTCTGACCACCAGTGCTGCCGTTAATCTCTTGATGCACCAAATTGATATTCAAGGAAAAATTCCTTTTTCCATTGTTGACCAAAAAGACGATTTACGACAAGCTGTAAATAATATTAACGCTGGGGTTGGGCTTAGCAAAGTCTACCACGATACGGATGAACTGTACAAGGATTTAGGCATATGATTCTTGATGTACAATTCTATTCCCAGTTTAAACGAGATATCAAACTTGCAAAGAAACGACATCTAAACATAGATCTGTTAAAAGCCGTTATTGAAACGCTACGTACCTGTGAAAAGCTTGATGAAAAATATCGAGATCATGCCTTGACGGGGGATTATATCGGATACCGGGAGTGCCATATTCAGCCGGATTGGCTATTGGTCTACAAAGTTGTTGAAAATCGTCTGCTTCTTATTTTAGCCAGAACCGGGACTCATAGCGACTTATTTTAAGAGGAGTAATTGATGAATCTGGAAGGTATTACGCTCCGTGTACTGGCCCACGAATTGACACAGGCCCTTGCCGGAGGGAAAATTATAAAAATCTTTATGCCCTCACGGGCGTCTGTTTTATTGCAGGTGGCTCTTTCTACCCGTACCGCCAACTGCTGGATTGATCTGGGCGGGGATTCCCCGCTTATTACCCTGCCTGAGCGCCTGCCGCAGCGGCCGGATACGCCCCCTTCTTTTTGCATGCTGCTGCGCAAACATTTGGAAGAAGGCCGTATCGCCCGGATTCACCAGGCAGGGTCGGACCGGGTCCTGATTATGGACGTGGACCTCATTGGTGCAGAACGCAAAATTGTTACCAAGCGCCTAGTACTGGAGCTCACAGGGAAAAACAGCAACATTATCTTCTTGGACGAAAGCGGCACGATTCTGGATGCTCTGCGGCATATCGGAAAAACCCAGAACCGGGTACGGCAAATCCTTCCCGGACTTTCTTACTGTCCGCCTCCGCCCCAGGCTGGGCTGGATTTTCTAGAAGCACCCCCCCACGCCATTCGGGAAAAAGCAGTGGCCCAAGGAGACGTGAGCCTGGTGCAGGGCCTCATTGCCGCCACGGTAGGAATTGGCAAGCTCACCGCCCAGGAAGCAGCGTATCGCAGCGGCTATACAGGCAGCATGCAGCTGATGCAGCTTCCCGACGCACAAAAAGTAGAAAGTGCTATCGCATCCCTACAGGCAGAAATCCAGGAAAGATTGACCGATCCCAAACCTCCGGTCTTTGCCCAAATTGATCTCCGCAACCGGATGAAAAATCTGGTGCCCTATCGCCCGCAATCCCATAATGAATGGACGCTGCAGGAATTTCCATCTCTTCTGGATGCACAGGCTTATAGCGCTTCCCTCATTCCGGTGCAAATCCCGGATAAAGAACTTTTACAGAAACTGGTGCATAACCAGACCGCCAAAACAGAAAAACGCATAGCGTTTTTGGCACAGGACCTTTCCAAGGCGGAAAAGGCAGACACCCAGAAAGTTATCGCTGACACGCTGATGAGCTACGGCTACCAGGTGAAAAAAGGCAGCACAACCTGCACGCTGCCCAATATTTATAATCCGGAAGAAGTGCTGACCATCGCCCTCTCCCCGGAGCAAACAGTAATGGAAAACGCCCAGACTTATTACAAAAAATACAATAAGAGCAAACGGGCCATAGAAGAAATCAAGACGCAGCAAAAAGAAGCGGATGCCCTGCTCGCCTATCTGTGCAGTCTGGATGCCAGTTTGGATACCGCCTCTACCAAAGGGGAAGTGGCAGAAATCAAGCAGGAAATTATCGCCCTGGGGCTTTTACCCCCGCCTAAAAAAAAGCAGCCTTCCCAAAGTAAATCCGAACCGCTCAAAATCATGCTCTCCCCGGAAACCACGCTTTATATTGGGAAGAACAACAAACAAAATGATTATGTAACCTTTAAAATAGGTCGGGGCAATGACCTGTGGTTCCATGCCAAACATATTCCCGGTTCCCACGTGATATTAAAAACCACTCTGCCCGAGCCCCGGCAGGAAGATATTCTGCTGGCAGCGCAGCTGGCGGCTGGCTTCAGCAAAGGAAAAGACAGTGATCGGGTCCCTGTGGACTATACCCCCCGTCGCCTGGTGAAAAAAACCAGCGGCGCAAAACCCGGCTTTGTAATCTTTACCGGGCAGACCACCGTCTACGTAAAGCCCCGAACATCCCTTGCGCAGCATTAAAAGAAAATAGCCTGGTGTACAGCATTTCTGCTATGCACCAGGTCTTTTTATTCGTTATGCATTTTATTTTTTCATTGCTTCCAGCTGCTGCAGGATGGCATTAATTTGTGCCTGCTGTGTGGTAATCTGGACCTGCTGGTTTTGCACCTGCGTTTTTAATGCCTTGTTTTCTTCCTGCTGGGCATTTAATTGCTGTTGCTGCGCCGTGAGCTGCGCCTTTTGGTCGACAATGACGGTAGTAAGCGCTGCCTTGGAGTAGCCTGCATAGGGGCTGGACTTGCCCAGTTTCAAGGTAAGTCCTACGTTCACCAGGTTTTCTCCGCCGCCCATGCTGCCACCTACGGAGAACATGGTTCTGCCATCTGGCCGGTAAAAAGCACCGATGGCCATGGCATTGGCACTACGATAGTGACCATAGCCGGCGGCAAAGTCCCACTTATCATTGGGATCAAAGTCCTGAGGATGGAGCGCTGCCAAGGCCGCCGCTCCGGCCCCTACCCGGTCAATGCGGGCATCCATCCGATTGATACGGTTCCCCATAGTATTAATGGTATCAGTGTTCTGTTTCACCTGGTGATCCAATACCATCAAGTTATCTCCAGCCGTATTGGAAGATTTTACATACTCCCCATCCTGAGTGACACGGGTTTCATTATACACGGTACCACCGGTTACAACGCCGGTATTATTCTTTGCCACCTGGCCGTTTGCCTTGACAGATACAGTATAGGTAGAGCTTCCATCCGTATTGGCAGTTTCCTTCACGTCAACATTTTCTCCGGCTTTTACTGTGTTGCGGGTATCAACGGCCACGCCCGTGCCGCCGCTGTTAGGTTTCATGGCTTCCACGGCCTTTTTCAGCTGGGCCACGTTCACCGCATCCGTATCCTCACTGCCTGCGGCCACGCCGGTAATTTGCCGGGTAAAAGGTGTTGTCTTAAAATCAATAAAATCAACAATACCCTCGCCTCCGATGGACAGGATGCCTGTGGTGGATTTCCAGGTAGCGCTGGTATCCTTGCTGGCAGCGTTGGTTGCAGGGTCATAGCCAGGCACGCCGGTAGCCCGGTTAGCCTTGGCAAAGTTACCCAGCGCAATGGATTCCATGGTGTCAGCTTCTGCGAAGGTACCAATAGCAATGGTGTAAGCTCCGTTGGCAGTGGCCCCTCTTACTCCCACGGTATTCATCCCCCATCCAGAATTGGGAGCTCGGCTCTTCATGCCAGTATAATTATATACTCGATTGGGCCCCAGGGCAATGGCCCCTAAAGCCTCTTCTGCCACTGTGGAAGCGCCCAAGGTGACGGATCCTTCTCCTTTGGCAGTACCAGTACCAAGGGATAAAGCAGCATACCCGCTGGCAATAGATCCCAGTCCAAGGGCCATAGAACCCGTTCCGGTGGCAGAAGACCAGTTTCCTACAGCCATTGCCTGAGCAGAAAAGGCTTGTGCATGATCCCCCAACGCAATCCCGGAATAACTGTTCAGAAAATAGCTCGGGTTAATCCATGGCCTATCAGGGTCAGATATGATACGTTCTTCCAGATCGGCCTTGTTTCCCACTTTCGCCTGGTACCCGATGACCACCCCACCGCCATATAACTCAGAATAAGAAGAATCATCGTGTTGGTAGTCTGTATTCCCATCCCAATAAGGGACATAATCTTTGATGGTAGCCCCGGCACCAATGGCTACGGAATTAGGGCGCACCGTGGAGCTATTACTGCCGATAGCAATGGCCTGCGTCTGTTTGGCGCTGGCCATATCCCCGATGGCTACTGCCCCGCCTTTAAGCTCCTGTCTTCCATCCCACCATTCCACTTCATTATAACCATAGGCCTTGGCGTTGCGGCCGATGGCCAGGTCCTTTTCATACTTTGCTGTCGCCATGTCACCGATAGCAATGGCATAATCTTCTTTGGCCCCATCATTATTTACGTTGCTGTCTGTCGCTGTACTCGAACCCTTAACGCTCAAATAGTGCAGGTCGTCCGCAGCAGAGACTACGCCTGTACCCCCCCCGATGGACAAAAGCACAGCCAGCGTAAGGCCTGCGACAATGCCTTTCTTGTTTCTGGCTGCTTTACCTGCCCCTTTAGCCAGCTCCGACGCCACCACATAGCACTCTCTGGTACTGTTCCAAATCACCTTGTAGATTCTGTTCATACTAAGGCTTCCTTTCCATTCTTCCCGTTTTTCTAATCCCGATCGCGTTTTACCTAATAATCTTTACTTAATTATAGTTCATGACTATATTGGTTGAAAAGAGGGAATTAACAGAATTTTTAAGTATGGGAATAATGACGTTTTAGCCGTTTTCATCATCCTTTCATGTACAGCGTGCTATAATACCCTGTAACATTTTCTGTAACGACTACTTTATGAAAGGATCTTTTCATCATGTCCCCTATCCTGCAAAACCTGGCAGCACTTCTCAATCACGTAAAACATGGCGGCCCCTACCTCACCACCATCACCATTTTGGCGACACAGGCCCTATCTATCCTGGTGCTCCACTTCCTGTTCCAGATGGGAATTTCTCTACTCGCCGACCATACGCATTTTTCTCGTCAGTATCTTAACCGGGTAGCCCGGTTCATGCCCACCTGCCTGGGACTTATGGTGGGGATGAAGCTCACTGAGGATACCTTTGATTTCCCCAGTTTTGTCACCACCGCCATGGATAACGGCTTTCACAGCCTGGTGATTATTTCCGTGACGCTTTTTATTGCCCACGTGATTTCCACCTACATCCGCTACCGGCTGAGCAAAAGTACCAGTGCAACGGCGTCCACGTCCATCCTGGCCACGGTGGTAGATTTTACTATCTACACCATGGGGTTTCTGGCTATTTTAAATTCTTACGGGATTTCCATTTCCCCGCTTTTGACAGCTTTAGGCGCTGGCGGTCTGGCCTCTGCTCTCGCTCTAAAAGACACCCTCACCAATCTTTTTTCCGGCATCAGCACGCTGGTATCCAAACAGATTCATATCGGCGACTACATTCAGCTCCCATCCGGGCGCACCGGCCGTATTATTGACATGAACTGGCACCACACCACCATCCGCACTGTCAAGGGCAATACCGTCATTGTCCCTAATGCCAATATTTCTAATTCTGACCTGATTAACTACGAGCGTCCCTATCCCCAATGCACCATTGGTATCCCGGTGACTATCGCCTATGGCAATGATTTGGATTTTGTGGAAAAAGTGACGTTGGATACGGCCAATGCCGTTCTTGCCAGCAGTGAATACGGCGTGAGAGGTTTTAAACCCGTGGTTCGTTACAATGCATTGGGAGATTACGGGATTTCTTTAGATGTGGTGTTGCAGATTCGCAAAGTAGTGGATGAATCGGCCCTGCGTCACCAGTTTATCAAGGCGCTGTACAAAGCTTATGGGGAACACCATATCCCCCTCATGATTCGCCACGATTAAAGGCACGGAATACACCTGTTTTGCCAATGTTTTTCGATCGAGTAGGAGGCGGGCAATGGCCCGCCGACCTCTCACACCACCGTGCATACCGTTCGGTACACGGCGGTTCTCTAGTTTTCACAGATTTGCTCATAATAGCTC
>CAJMHI010000012.1 GCA_905213155.1 uncultured Acidaminococcus sp.
GAGCTATTATGAGCAAATCTGTGAAAACTAGAGAACCGCCGTGTACCGAACGGTACGCACGGTGGTGTGAGAGGTCGGCGGGCCATTGCCCGCCTCCTACTCGATATGCGTTTACTGTGCGTTAAACGATAACCATATTGAAAATTTTAGGTCTTTGGACCCTTAATTTTCAATGCTATTGTCAATGACAAATAAAATTTGTCATTATTGATTTATTTTATTGTTTCCTTCTGGCTGGTATGATGGTGGTAGGGGCTTCTTTATTCCATACGGGTATTACCGATCTGATCGGGAAGAAAATGGTGGTGCTGGGTAGGCTGTTGCTGATTTAATTATTAGTGTCTTGGGGAGTCACCCCAGTTCTTTCATGGTTTCTAAGGTGATTTTCTGGGCTGCGGCAGCGCTGACACAGATTATGTCCAATATCCCGACTATTTTGGTCTTTATGCCGATAGGTGTATCTATCGCTCAGTAGATCGGAGTCAGCCCGTATCCTGTGGCTATGATTATTACACTGGCTGATGCAGCTTCCTATGCAACGCCCTTTGCGGCCCCACAGAATATGATGACCGTAGGTTGGACCCACTATAAATTCCTGGATTTTATGAAGATTGGGCTTCCCATGGTCTTTGGAGAATCTTATTAGGGGAATAACAGCCTTAGTATTACCTACAAAATATGAAGAACCTTAACAGACTGGCGCATGTATGACAATGCGCCAGTCTGTTTTTTATGCATCGAGATTCATAATGCAGGTGACTGGGAGAATAGCAAGGCAAAAAAACAGTGTACTTTACTGGACTTCCCGGAGGGTCTTAAAAAATTCGCTGAGTTTTTTAGGCAGTGCCTTAGGCATATGGAAACCGGTAGATGCTTTGCGCCAAACCAGATACAGCGTGGGAGGTTCTATATCCGCGATGGGGACGGCTGTTAAATCCTCGAAACTTCGGATTATCCGTTGATCCAGGAAGGCAATCCCTATATTTTTACGCAGCAGGGAAATGAGCGTGGAAATCTGGGGACAAAGCTGTTTATATACTAGTTTTTTCCCGATAGAAGCAAACTTTTTCTCCAGTATATGATTCAGGGTTGCGCTGTTTTCGTATCCCAGTAAGGTACAATGGGATAATTCTTCCAGCGTAGTGGATTTTTTGCTAGCCAGAGGATGATGGACGGACATTGCAGCCATGCGCACTTCATCAGGCCCTAATTCTACACTCTCCACACCCTTGGGGAGAAGACAATCCGCATGTACCGGCAGGATGGCTATATCCAGGGTATTATTCAAAAGCATATCTTTTAAGGCAGAGCGGGTCTTAGTGGTAGGCTGCAAGGTATAGCGGGGAAAACTTTCTTCAAAAAAGAGGGTTAGCTCCGCCCAAAAGGACAGCGAAAGCACGGGCGTCATTCCGAAACGGAGCAGGCGGGTATCTGTGGCATATTGCTTCATTTCGTTTTGTGTTTTCTCTACAAGTCCTATAATTTCAGTGGCATGGATGTATAAGGCCATCCCGGCAGTGGTTAAGGTCAATTGATGGGGCCGCCTGTCAAACAGGGTGACACCTAATTCTTTCTCCAGATTTTGGATGGCAACGGAAATCGTGGATTGAGAGACATGTAGATTTGTAGAAGCCCGGTGCATACTTCCGGCTTTATAGACTTCAATAAAGTAGTGCAGCTGTGTTAGTGTCATAGGCTCCTCTCCTTCTTTGGTTCCAATGAAGCTATGCGTCCACAAAAGACACGATCGCTTTTTTCGAACGATTGATACATTTAATCTGCTTTGCAACCCAGGTGTTTCATGTGATAATGAAAGCGTATACAAATACTGGGAATAAGTAATTTGTTATATTCTACCATATAATGCGCTACTCATAAATGGTCCCGATGTTAATCGGGGATATTTCCAGTAGAGAATGAACGGGAAGTTGATGAAAAAAACCTATCGCAGCAAGGGGAGGATGGTAAACATGAAACGGAATGTTGTTTTGGCGATGGCAGTGGCGCTGGGCATCGGGGTGCAGGCAAGCGCATTGGCTGCAAATCCATTTTCAGATGTGCCGGCAGGGCACTGGGCCTATGGCGCGGTTGCTAAGCTAGCCGCTGAAGGCGTAGTGGATGGGTATCCGGATGGCACTTTCAAAGGCAACCAGACCATGACCCGGTATGAAATGGCGCAGATTGTAGCGAAAGCCTTAGCGAAAGGCGCTATTGGTACCGATGATAAACTGGTGGGCGAATTTGCTGATGAACTGGATCATTTAGGCGTGCGGATTGCCAAACTGGAGAAAAATGCGGACAATGTGAAAATTACCGGGAACAACCGGATCAGCTACCGGATCGCTTCCGGGGATAAGCTGGACGGCGCCAAAGACAAAACCCAGTCCCGGTTAAGAAGCCGTATCTGGATGACCGGCGAAGTCAATGACAATTGGAAATACGTCTCCATGCTGGAAAATAACCAATATTTTCAAGGGGAAAATGAATCCGGGGAAGGCGAAACGCAATTCCAACGGGCCTATCTGGAAGGTACCATTGGGCAGGTGAAAGTAGCGGCAGGCCGTCAGTCCCGTACCTTTAGTGAAGGATATACCTATGCCCACAGATATGATGGGGTGCAGGCAGAAGTGCCCGTAGGAAAAAATGTGTATGTGAAAGGCATCTATGGAAAACTGGCCAATGCCTATACTTACGATGGGCCGATTAACAGCAAAAAATCACTGGGCGATACTTTCTGGCTGGCAGAAGTCAATGGAAAATGGGGCAAATGGGATCTGGATGCGACCTACCTGGATGTCAATCATGCCTTGACCGCAGATGGTATGGGAAAAACGGCAATTACTGGACTGGAAGGAGACGATTCCATCCTGACGCTAGCTGCTCATTATAATCTGGGCAAGATGCGACTCGGCGGCATGTATCTGAAAGGGGATAAAGATGCGTTAAGCGCTGCGGCAAAAGCCAAGTACCCTGGTGCCAGCGATGACGGATATGCTTTTGATATTGTCTATGGAAAGCTTTCTTCTAAAAAACCTGGCTCCTGGCACGTCTATGCCAACTACGCTAATCAGGGCGGACCTACCCATATCTATAATAATGTGTTCAATGGATATAGCCAGGCCTATGGGGCGCAGGGGTTCAAAGGATACAAATTTGGTGCCCGCTATACGCTGGCTAAAAATATTGTCGCCAATATTGAATACGATGATATCAAAGGAAAAGAAGACGACAAACGAACCAAGTGGATGTGGTACGAGATGGTATTCCTGTACTAATTCCCTGGAAACGGTAGACTGTGTTCAGTAAATAGTATGTAATGCAGGGGGAGATGTACAATGAGCGCAACACCAATTACCATGCCGATGGCACTTTCTTTGGCAGTACTGGCCTATTTTATCATCGGGCTGGTGCTGGCCAAATGGTCCATGGGATTGACCGGGATGACGTCCTGCGTGCTTTTGGCACTGTTTCGGGTTGTCAGTATCCCGGAAGCCTTTAACGGGGCTACGAATAAACTATTGATTATGCTGGCAGGGCTGTACGTTGTCAGCGGCGCCTTTGCAAAAACGCAGCTCATGAGCCATATCCAGACCGTGATGCTGCGGCTGCAAAATAAGAAGGGCATGACGCTGTTATTGGGTGTTTTTGGACTTACCGTAGCTTTGGGACAATTCTTACCCAGTGCGGTGCTGGTTCCTCTCATGGGGACTTTTACTATGGTATTAAGTACGGATACTACCAGCGACGTGACACCGTCAAGACTTATGATGGCCATTACCGGGCTGTCCCCCATGTGCCAGATGGTTTTCCCCATTGCTACAGGGCTCATGAACTTTGCGGTATTTAACGCCTATTATGAAAATTTTGCCACCAGTAACGATCAGCTGCTGACGGTGTGGGAGCCGTTCCTGTTCCGGATCATTCCCTGTGCATTGGTCTTTACCTGGTGCGTCGTGGGATATCGGATTTTGCCCCGGGAAGGCGTCTTGAAAGAAAGTGATCTGGTGCAGGTGGATAAAAGTAAGCCTAAGGCGGCGTTCTATACCCCTGTACAGGAAAAAATCGTCTATGTCGTCTTTACCCTTGTTATGCTGACACTGGTCTTTTCCATGCGGCTGGGTGATTTGATGTATATTGTGCCTGGTGTTGGCGCCCTGGTGCTGGCTTATACCAAGACGATGACCTTAAGCCATATCAAGGAACATATGTGCTCTGACGTGGTGTTTTTGATCATCGGGATCTTATCCCTATCCTCAGCCTTAGCGAAAACTGGTGCAGGCAAGTTCCTGGGAGAAAGTATTTTGGGGCTGATGGGCAGTAATGCGACGCCGGTATCTTTCCTGGTATTGGTTTGCGTAGTAGCGGTTATTATGACCTCTTTGATGAGCAATCTTGCCACGGCAGCCGTTTTGATCCCGGTGGCGGCAGTTACGGCGATCACGGCGGGCTGGAATCCCAAGCCCTATGTGCTATCTATTTACACGATGGCGTTTTGTGCCATCCTACTTCCGTCAGCGTCTTCTGCAGCGGCAATCGGGCATGCCTTTGCTGGATATAACCTGAAAGATTCCTTGAAATTTACCGTTCCGTTTTCCCTTGTGGGGATCATTGGCTGTGTAATCGCGTTTTATATCTGCTACTAAGAAGCGCAACATGCGGCGATGCAGCATAGATAGAAAGAAGGCTGAAGGTAATGCATACGTATGGAATGAATGAAATCCCTTATGTGGAATCCCTGCCGATCGGGGAAAAGAGCAAGGTCTGGCTGGCCAATCCTTGGCTGCTCAGCCAAAAGCCATTTAAAATCACGGATGATGTGTATTATGTGGGAACCAGCTGGGTATCCGTGTATCTGGTAAAAACGGAGGCCGGTCTTGTACTGCTGGACTGCGCTATGATGGAAACTTTTTATCAGGTGGTGGACAATATCCGGGCCATGGGGTTTGATCCTCATGATATAAAAAAATTACTATTAACCCATGGTCATTTTGATCATTGCGGTGCCGTCCGCATGCTACAGGAATTGAGTGGATGCGAAACCTGGATCAGTCAGCATGATGCCTACTTCTTTACAGAACGGCGGGATCTGATTGCCATGGAAGATCACGTCCCGGAATTTAAGATTGATCACTATTACGACTATGACAAGGTGATTGATTGCGGCAATATCCAATTCCGGCCCGTACATTGCCCTGGCCATACCCCGGGCACCACATCCCTTTTCTTTGATGTGCAGCAGGATGGCAAAACCTATACCTGCGGCATTCATGGAGGACTGGGCAGCGGCGTTCTCAGCAAAAAAATGCTGGATCAACAGAAGTGGCCCTATGAAACCCAGCAGATCTACCTGAAGAACTTGGACAAGGTGATGGATGAAAAGGTTGATATCCTGCTTCCTTCCCACGCCAAACATGCTGTAAAGCATGATATCCTCGCTATTGCTGCCAGCGATGATGGGTCAGGAAAAGGCTTTATTGATCCCGATGCCTGGCACCGCATGATCCAAGGAAAAAAGGAAGAAATGCTGAAAATGATTGCCGAAGGCAGATAACCAAATAAGAAATCGTGAAGGAGTATGCATTGCGTAAGCGTGGTGCATACTCCTCTGCTTTTTTGGGTAGTATTACAATATTATGTAAAGTATAACAAAAATATTTTGTCGATTATAGGAAATTTAATTGTTTTACTTTGTTGATGTAAATAGGTATCATAGGGTTGTCAAAGAAGGCCGGTATGAAATGAAATTTTCTAAATATTACATAACTTGAGAAAATATAGGATTCTAGAAGATGGGAGGAGCAAAATGGATGAAGAAACCTTGTTGATTCAAAATGGAACCGTACTGGATCCGGCGTCCGGAGTCAAAGAGAAAAAGGACGTAGCCATTAAAGACGGGAAAATTTTTGCCCTAGGGGATTTTTCCCATGAAAAAACAAAGTTCATGGTGGATGCTGCCGGGTGTTACGTGACACCCGGACTCATTGACCACCATGCCCATATCTATCCTTTGATGCGGACAGGGATCCCCTCTGAATCCCTTTGCTTTTCCGCAGGGGTCACCACGGTGGTGGATGCAGGCAGTACCGGGTATGCCACCTATGAAGGGTGCCGGTCATTCATCCAATCGGAAACACTGCTACAAATCCGGCCGTATTTAAATATCTGCTCCACCGGGCTGGCTACGTTGCCCCACCTGGAGGATCTTAATCCGGCGTTTTTTGATGAAGGAAGAATTGCCGAGCTTTTTGCTAAATTTCCCGGGGAATTTGAAGGACTGAAGATCCGGACCAGTAAGAACATCGTTAAGGAGTTTGGATTTAAGTCCTTGGACCGCACCCTGGAAATCGCCGATAAGATCGGTGTACCCATTATGGTACATTGCACCAATCCTCCCGGCCCACTGGGAGAAGTCATCCGTCGGCTGCGTCCGGGAGATGTGCTAACCCATATGTACCAGAATATTGGTTTTACGCTGATTGATGAACATAAAAAGGTCATTCCGGAAGCCTACGCAGCACGGGAACGGGGCGTGATTTTTGAGGCAGCCGATGCCAGAGCCCATTTTTCCTTTGAAGTCAGCGAGCCGGCGATCAAAGAAGGATTCTTGCCGGATCTCATCGCGACGGACTTGACCCAGTTCAGTATGAACCAGCGGCCCACCTCTTTTAATCTTGCTATGCAAATGTCCAAATACACCTATCTGGGCATGGATTTTTATGAAGTATTGCGCCGCTGCACGGAAAACCCGGCCAAGGTAATGCATCGACTGGATACCATTGGAAGCCTTGCCGTTGGAACTTATGGCGATGTAGCTATTTTTAAACCGATAGAAACGGAAAATGAGTTTGGAGATCGGCCGTATTACGATCCAGAAAAACAATTACGCCAGGGGCACAAGATCTTTAAACCGATGATGACTATCAAAAAAGGAAAAATCGTATATCGGGATATGCTGTTTTAAGGGGGAGATGGAGACATGAAGTTGGGAATGCTGAAAAAAATGGGGCTGTTGGCACTGTCCCTGGCACTGTTTTCCGGATGCGGTAAAAGTGCCAATGAACGGGCTGCCGACAAGGTAGCACAATGGCCCACCAAAGCAGTGAATATGATCGTTCCCTGGAATGCTGGCGGGGATACGGATATTTATGCCAGGATCCTGGCCAAAAAGCTGGGCGAGAAATTCGGTCAAACATTTGTGGTGGTGAATACCCCGGGCGGATCTGGGATCGTAGGATCCAAGACCGCTATGGTGGCCAAACCAGATGGATATACCCTGTTGTTTGGACATACCGGTTCTAATACTGTGCAACAAGCCACTAACACCATTGACTTTGATTATAATAAGGATTTTCGGACGGCAGGCACAGCCATCCAGGACAACACCTACACCGTTGTGGTAAAGAAAAGTTCCGGCTGGAAAAATCTGCAGGATTTTATCGCGTATGCCAAAGCCAATCCTGGCAAAGTGAGATATTCCCAAGTGTATGGAACGATCACCCACTATGTGGGATCCAAAATGGAAGAAACCATGGGGATTCAAATGAATATGCTGGATGTGGGCGCCGGCGGTGCAGAACGTCTGGCGGCCTTCATGGGGGACCAAGTGGATGTCCTGGCGGCCAATTACCTAAATGTCCGGGATTATATCGAAAAGGGAGATTTCATTCCGCTAGGGGTTTGCTCTGCAGAACCGATGCCGTCGGCACCTACTATTCCTACCTTTAAATCTCAAGGGTACGATATTGATTTCCCCAAGAGCTATGAACTCAAGTTCCCGAAGGATACGGATCCTGCCATTGTAGCGAAGGTGCAGGCAGCACTGGAAGAAATTTGCAAGGATCCGGACTTTAAGAATGCATTGGCCAAGTACTGTGCCATTCCAGTTTATCGTTCCGGGGAACAGTCCGTAAAAGAGGATGCCTCTTTGGTAGAACAAGTCAAAAAAGCACTTGCTGAGTGATGGGTGCAGGATATAGAGGAGTGAGATGCAATGAGGGATAAACTTAAAAATATCATCACTTCGATTGCCTTTATCATTCTGGGAGCCTTCTTTTATATGGAGTCGACCGGGATCCGGGTGATTATGAAGAAAGACTTGGGATCAGGTTTCTTCCCCAAAGTAATCGGAGTATGCATGATTGCGGTAGCGGTACTGGAACTGGCACTGACGCTTCTGGATAAGAAAAATGAAGACAAAAGCGGCAGTGTAGAGGCTATGGAAGCACAGGCGGAAAAGGCAGAAGCTGCAGAAGAAACCGCCGCAGAAGCTGATACCGATCCGAAAGGGTTGGTTCTGACGGTAGTTGCTATGTGCCTGTATGCAGCGCTCTTTGAACCATTGGGATTTATTATCTCCACGGTTTTATATCTATTTGCGCAGATCACGCTCCTAAGCACGGAGCGTAATCGTAATCTACCCCTATTTGTAGGGATTGCGGTGGTTGCCACACTGGTTGTTTACGGCGTATTTGTATATCTCATCGGGAT
The DNA here is from genome assembly GCA_905213155.1 of uncultured Acidaminococcus sp. Lineage (GTDB taxonomy): Bacteria > Bacillota > Negativicutes > Acidaminococcales > Acidaminococcaceae > Acidaminococcus. Next base: position 8,488 of record CAJMHI010000012.1, read on the forward strand.
GCCGCTGCCGACGGGTCCGCTGGATATGATTTAGAAAGGTGGGACTACAACAATGATTGCACAGGCATTAGCCAATATTTTAAATCCCACGTGTCTCGCCCTGATTTGCATGGGCGTTATTGTGGGGATCATCTTCGGGTCCATTCCCGGACTGTCCGCTACCATGGCCGTGGTGCTGTTTCTGCCGTTATCTTTTGGCCTGGAACCGGCTAACGGAATTTCTCTGTTGATCGGGCTGTATATGGGCGGTATTTCCGGGGGATTGATTTCTGCGATTTTGCTAAAAATCCCTGGTACGCCGTCTTCCATTGCTACTGTTTTAGATGGCGGCCCGATGGCAGATAAAGGAGAAGCAGGGAAAGCCTTGGGCGCCGGCATCCTGTATTCGGCCATTGGTTCTTTGGTGAGTATCATTGCTTTGATTTATATCTCTCCGTATCTGGCAGCGCTGACGTTAAAATTTACGCCGGTAGAATATTTCTCCATCGCCGTATTTTCTCTGTCCATTATTGCCAGCTTGTCCGGTGATTCCCTGGTAAAAGGGCTGCTGGCCGGACTATTGGGTATCGGAATTTCTCTGGTAGGCATGGCGCCGATTGACGCCATTTCCCGTTTCACCTTTGGCAATTTCAACCTGATGGGCGGCTTTAATATTATTGTTCTATTGGTCGGCGTATTTGCGGTTACCGATATCATTATGGCCGGCTTGGGGCGGAAACACCTGGATGATACGTTCCAGAAGAAACCCTATCATTTAAAGGGATTTGGCATAACGCTGCGGGAATTTAAGGAACAATTTGGCAATATGCTCCGCAGTTCCTTAATCGGTATCGTGATCGGTATCCTGCCCGGTATCGGGGGCAACGTAGCTGGGCTGCTCTCCTATACGGCCACTAAAAATGCGTCCAAACATCCGGAAAAATTTGGGACCGGGATTGTGGATGGTGTTATTGCTTCTGAAACTTCGAACAACGCCGTTATCGGCGGCTCCCTGATTCCGCTACTCACCATGGGCATTCCGGGGAATACGGTGGCGGCCGTGTTGCTGGGTGGATTAACCATTCATGGCATTAACCCTGGCCCGCTGATTTTTCAAAAAAGCGGCGTCTATGTGTACGGCATCTTCTTTGCCCTGATTGTAGCGACGCTGGCCATGTTGGTGTTTGAGCGGGGCGCACTGCCTGTATTCGTAAAACTGTTGGATGTACCAAAGCACATCCTCCTGCCCATTGTGATGGTATGCTGTGCAGTAGGTGCATTTTCCAGTAGCTCCCGGGTCTTTGATGTATGGTGCATTTTGGCGTTCGGTGCACTGGGTGTCATCATGAAATATTTCAAAGTGCCCAGCACCCCGCTGATTATTGGCTTTATCCTGGGGCCCATGACGGAAGAAAACCTGAGACGTGCCCTGCAGGCCAGTGCCGGCAGTATCTCGGTATTCTTTACCCGGCCGATTTCCTTAGGTTTTTTACTGGCAGGTTTCCTCTTTGTGGCCTATATCCTGCGGAATAAGTACAAAAACCATGGGGAAAATACCTTGGGCGAAAAAGAATAATCCTGATCCTATTGACGCAGCAGCGAAATTGCTGCTGCGTTTCCTCGTTATAGAGAGGAAAAAATTTGCAATACCTACGGCGTAAGGCGATACGCTAATACCATTTTGAGGAGGAATACCGTGTTTACACCTGCAACCTTGGCCATTATTATTCTGATAGCCGCTGTGATCTCTTTCTTATTGGAAAAAATCCCGGTCAATTTGACCATTATGTTGACCATGATTGTGCTGGTCCTGACAGGATTGGTCACACCGAAAGAAGCCATCGCCGGATTTGCCAGTACCACGATTTTGATGCTGATCGGTGTGGTGATTGTAGGGAGTGCCCTGTTTGAGACCGGCGTGTGCGATAAAATCGCAGCGCTGGTGACTAAATACGCAAAAACTGAACGGACCATGATGATGGCTATTTTGGTGATGTCCAGCATTATGTCCGCCTTTGTCAGCAATTCCGGCACTGTTGCGGTGTTTATCCCCATCATCATGGGGATTTGCGCTTCTACCACTTTCAGCAGTTCCAAGCTGCTAATGTGTGCCTTTTTGGGATCCATGTGCGGCGGTCGGATGACGCTGGTGGGAGATGCGGCCATCAATGTATTGATTGGGAACCAGATTATTGAACTGGGCTATCCGTTTGGCTTTTTTGAAATCAGTAAAATCGGAGTGCCGCTGACCCTTATTATGCTGGTGTATATGTACTTCATCGGTTATAAATTCTTACCCGATATTCCTATGAACGCCGGCGGTGACGAGGCGTTGTTCTCTGCCAAGCCGAAAAAGGATGTGCCGGCCTGGAAGCAGCATGTTTCTATCGCCGTGATGCTGCTGATGTTTTTGGGGATGATTTTTGAAAAGCAAACAGGGATTCCTTCTTATATGGTGGCTATTATCGGTGCTGTTGCGGATGTGTGCTTTGGGATTTTTACCGAAACCCAGGCGTACCAATTGGTCAGTATTAAAACCGTGATTTTATTAGGCGGGATTATGCCGCTGGCCACAGCCCTGAAAAAGACCGGTGCAGCCCAGCAGATCGCGGATCTGCTTATTACGCTTATCGGCGGCTCTACCAATGTCTATTTCATCACGGTGGTTATTTTCCTCCTGACTATGGTCATGACCCAATTTATGTCCAACGTGGTAACCGTTACGCTACTCATGCCCATTGTTATTGCCGTGGCAAAATCTATCGGCGTGATTCCATCTGCTCTTGTGATGGTACTGGGGATCGCTTCCACCATGTCCATTCTGAGCCCCATTGCCTGCCCGCCGGCCAACCTGATCTATTCCTATGGCGGCTATAAGTTCGTGGATTACTTTAAGAGCAATATTGGTCTGGCCTTGGTGTTCATGGTAGCCTGCATCGCCGTGATTCCTCTGATCTGGCCGTTCTATTAAGGAGGCGTGACCAATGCTGGATGTATGGATTAAAAATGCCCGCTTGCTGGATCTGGAAACGGGAAAAGAATCAACGCACCAACTGGGGACCCGGCAGGGAAAAATCTGTGGGATTTATCCAGAAGAGGCCCCTGAGCTTCCAGCCGTAAAGCAAATTGACGCAAAAAATAACTATGTATTTCCCGGCTTTATTGATTTTCATGCCCATTTGTTCCAGCATGGCAGCGGCTTCGGACTAGATGCGGACCGGCTGCTTTCGGCAGGGGTAACCATGGCCGTGGATATGGGAACCGCAGGGTACGCCAACTATCCTGCGTTCCATGTCTGTGATGTGGCACCTAAAACCATTCCGATCAAAACTTTCTTGAACCTATCCCCCGTAGGGCAGCCTGGCAAAGGAATCAATGAACCGTTGGACAACGGTTGTTTGAGCTTGGAAAAAATGGATGCCTTGCTGGATGCGTATCCCGGGGAGATCGTAGGGATCAAAGTCCGGATCAGCAAGAATATCGTTGGTCCCTTAGGATTAGAACCACTAAAAAAAGCAGTGGCCTATGGAGAAAAATTAGGCCTGCCGGTCTGTGTCCATACCACCAACCTACCAGAAAGTGCAGAAGCAGTGGCTGCGATTCTGCGCCCAGGAGATATTTATTGCCACCTGTACCATGGCGTAGGCAATACGATTCTGGATGACAACGGGCGGGTCTTGCCCGGCGTCCTTGATGCTAAAAAGCGCGGCGTGTTGTTTGACCTGGGGAATGGAAAAATGAACTTCACTTTCCAGGTCGCAGAAGCCGCTATCCGGGATGGCCTGTTCCCTGATTTCATCAGTAGCGATTCCACCCAGGCCACATTTCATAGCAGTGAATTGATGTGGGATTTACCCCGCTGCATGTCCAAATTGTGGAGCATGGGGATGCCTTTTACAGAAGTTATCCGTAGCGTCACCGAAACGCCGGCATCCTTCCTTGGACTAGCCCAGAAACGAGGAAAAATTGCAGTGGGCTATCGGGCCGATTTGACGATTTGCCAGGTACAGCATGGAAATATCACGTTTGGAGATTCTTCAGGCGTAATACGAACAGGAAATCAATGGTTAGAACCGCAAACAACCCTGTTGTCCGGACGGGTTGTGTGGGAAAAAGAAAAATAATACGTAAAAGAATAAGAGCGGCTTCCGCCTTCTGCTGAAGATGGAAAGACCGCTCTTGTTTTTTTTTACGGAATTCTCGTTATACCAATTGCCGTTTTAGCCGCTCTGCGTCTGCCGCTGTGTCATCCTCCGGATACCACATGACATGCTTCATGTCCACGTAGCAAGTTTCGCCTTTGGCGAAAGTGATCCGATGGGGCGTTTGCACCTTTAACAGCTGATCTCCTACTGGCACCAGATAGACGGTGGAGTCCGTGAGAAATACCCGGCTGAAGATTTTAGTCTTGTACCCATGCTCACGATTTAAATCAATCATGTTGGGCCGGGTAGCAATAACCATCTCTTTTTCTGCAGTTTCAGGAATGGGAATGGGAAGTGCCTGCTGGGTATCCCCTTTGGCATACACCTTGCCATGATCCTGGAATACATGGAGGAACGTGGACTGCCCCAAAAAGCTGTGAACAAAACGGTTGCAAGGTTTGCTGTAGAGGTTGGATGGGGTATCAATTTGCTGAATATTTCCCATATCGCATACCATCATACGGTCGGAAATCGCCATGGCTTCCGACTGGTCATGGGTTACAAAGATGACCGTAAAACCAAACTTACGCTGCAACGCTTTGATTTCAAACCGCATACTTTCCCGAAGCTTCGGATCCAGGTTGGATAACGGTTCATCCAGCAACATAACTTTGGGATTGGTCACGATGGCTCTGGCCAGGGCAATCCGTTGCTGTTGTCCGCCGGACAGATCGGAAGGGTATATCTCTTCCATGCCATCTAAACTGGTGTGATGCAGGGCTTCTTTAACACGTTTCACGATTTCATCTTTGGGAACTTTTTTGATTTGCAGCGGGAAAGCTACATTTTCGAAAATATTCATGTGGGGCCATACCGCAAACGCCTGAAATACCATGCCCAGGCCCCGTTCTTCCGGAGGAACGTACAAGTTCTTGGCTTTGCTGGAAACAATCCGTCCACATAGCTCGATTCCGCCCTCTGATAAATCTTCAAAGCCAGCGATCATACGTAAGGTAGTTGTTTTCCCGCAGCCGGAAGGGCCTAGAAAGGAAAAGCATTCTCCTTCGTGTATCGTTAGATTGAAATCATTGACTGCGGTTACCGTTCCTAATGTTTTGGTGGTAAAACGCTTGGTCACATGCCGTAATACAATTTGATCTGCCACGAATTACACACCCTTTCTATCCTTAGTAATCTGGGTCACGATATAGTTGCAAATAATGATAATCAAAATGGCGATACCTGCCAGTGCTGACGCCTGGGGAATCTGCCCACTGTCACGTAGCGCGAAGATCTGGACGCCCAGCGTTCTTGTATAGGGACCATACAGCAAAATGGATGTGGTCAATTCCCGCATGGACGGTAGGAAAATCAGGAAGAAACCGGCAACCATGGCAGGGCGGATCAGCGGAAGCGTGATATCTTTTAATGACTCTGTATGGGAAGCACCGCAAGCACGGGCAGCTTCCTCCAAAGAGGGGTGAACCTGCTGCAAGGAAGCGGAAGCACTTTTCATGGAGAAGGATAAGTAGCGGGCCAGATAAGCCACTAGAATAATTCAAATGGTGTTATATAGACTAATGTCAAAGATAGGCCCCGACCAGGCCAAAATAACACCGATAGCCAGTACGGTCCCAGGGATGGAATAGGGGAGTACGGAAAGCATTTCCAGAATTTCTTTTCCCTTAGGTTTAATTTTAATGACTACGTAGGCAATCATAACGCCTAGGAACATACAGAGAATTCCAGCGGAAATGGACAGACCCAAAGAGTTCTTGATGGCATCCATAGTGGCCTTACTGGAGGCAATATTTTTAAAGTTGTCCAGTGTAAAGTTCTCTGGAATCAAAGGCAGTCCATAGGCTTTTACCAGACCCTCCAGGAAAATCATAAGCAACGGCACCAGCACAATGATGACCAGTGTAAGAATGGACAAAATCAGGAGTGGGTATTTAGCGCCTCGTAGTTTAATCAGTGTAGGTCGCATGCTCTTGCCTTTAATAATATCGTAGGACCCGGAGCTTAGAACGACTTTTTGCAAAATCAAAGCCATGGTCACAACAAAGACTAACAAAATGGAAAGCGCAGCCCCCTGCCGAATCCCTTCAAAACTGCCGCCAGCTCTGTCGATCAGTGCGTATATAACTGTCGGGAGGGTATAGATTTGTTTAGAGAAGCCTAAAATGGCAGGTACGCCGAAATGGGCCAGCGAGGAAATTAAAATCAGCAGGGCTCCAGCAGAGATAGCAGGTGTGACCAGTGGGATGGTAATCTTTCTGATGACTGTGCCCTGGCTGGCTCCGGCGATCCGGGCAGATTCTTCCAACGTGGGGTCCATGCGCTCTAAAGCAGAGACCACCTGCATGAAAACAAACGGGAAATAATACGATACCTCTACAAAGATAATACCGCCCAGGGAATTGATGTTAAATACAGCGTTCTGAAATCCGAAGGTATTCATCAGCCAAGTGTTAATATAGCCGCCCCGTCCGGATAACAGCATATCCCAGGCCATGGCACCGAAGAAAGGTGGGAACATGTAGGGAATCATGAATAAGGCCCGCATCAACCCTTTGCAGGGAATGTCGCTGCGCCCCAATAACCAGGCGTAAAAAAGGCCCACAATGGTACCGAATACGGTGACTGCCAGCCCGATAATAACGGTATTTGTCATGGCGCTGATATTGTCAGCGCTAAAGACGACTTCTTTAAACATTGCAATGTCAAATTGACCGTTAAAGAAAAATGCATTATACACGATCATAAAAATTGGGATAAAAACAATGACAAATAGGAGGACAAAACTGATGAGTGTCATTGCCTTGTCCAGGCCAAATGTATCTCCATCCAGCCTGGCCAGGTCGGAGGTTGGACTTGTTTTTCTTAGTTTCATAGTTTCGCCGCCTCTCTGGCTTCATAGAATCTTGGCTGTAAAAATCGCAGGCCGACTTCTGTACCGGCTTCTAAGTTGCCCCGCTCCATAACTTCCTGTGGGTTCATTTGGACGAGGAGTTCCTTGTTGCCCAATTTCAGAAAGTACGAGTATTCACTGCCAAGAAACACCTCATTTTCCACAATAGCTCGTACCGGGGATGCATCATCAAAAGCCACATCGTTGGAGCGTACAGCAAGTTCCATTTTTTTGCCGTCTTGGAAGATGGTTTCAGGCGCATCGTTGTAAGGAAATTTTGTCCCCACGTCAATGTAAGTCTGCCCATTTTCCTGTAATAACGGCATAAAATTAGACACTCCGATAAACTCAAATACAAACCGGTTCGCAGGGCGCAGAATGATGTCTTCATCAGCTCCCAGCTGGCACAGCTTGCCGCTGTAGTCCATAATGGCCATCTTGTCACAAAGCTGCAAAGCGGCTTCCTGGTCATGGGTAATGTACAGGATCGTCGTGCCGATATCGTGCTGGATCACACGGATTTCCTGTAGCATTTCTTCCCGCAGCTTGGCATCCAGGTTGGTAATGGGTTCGTCCATGATGATCACATCATCGCTGCTGACCAGGGCTCTTGCTATGGCTACCCGCTGCTGCTGACCACCGGAAAGCTGGCTGGGCAGATGATTCTCGTAGCCGAGCATACGAACCTGTTCCAGAGCATGATGAGCACGTTGCTTCATTTCTTCTTTGTTCATGCGCAGCTTTTTCATAGGATACAGGACATTTTCCAGAACGGTCATGTGGGGCCATACGGCATAATCTTGGAATACAACCCCTATATGACGGCGTTCGGGAGATATATCAATCCCTTTTTTTGCGTCAAACATACAACGATCGCCGACCCAAATGGAACCCGTTTCCGGTTTATTAAATCCCAACAGGCAACGAACTAATGTGGTCTTTCCGCATCCGGACGGACCCACCAGACACAAAATCTGGCTTTCTTCCACTGTAAGAGAAAAGTGATCCAGGATACACTTATCCCCATAGTGGAATGTAATGTCTTCAAACCGCACATCGGCCATACATACACCTCCAAAAAAATGGTGAAGGCAAGCAATCAAGCTCCCTTCACCATCCATACAAGTAGTTTTTCTTATTGCTTGCGTTGCTGCGTCATATTATTTGTTTTTAAAGATAGCATCAAATTCTTTGAGAACATTTGGGGCGTTTTCAGCCAGTTTGGCTAAATCGATATTGAGCGCACGTTTCCCGATTTCCTCGGCATTCTCACCTTTTTGGGTAACGTCTTTCCGGACGGATAACAGGTTGTTGGCAACCAAAACTTCCTGGCCTTCCTTGGAGAGGATGAAATCATACAGCAGTTTGCCATTCTTTTGGTTCTTGGCGCCTTTTACCAGTGCAATCGGGCTAAAGATCGAAACAATGTCTTTTTCCGGATATACGAACTCAATGGTGGAACCTTTGGATTTCAAGTTGTTGGTTACGTAGTCCAGGCACATACCGACTTTATAGGCACCGGCAGCGATCTGATTGTGGGTCGCCGTTGTTCCGGATTGTAATTCAGTCCCGTTTGCCTTTAATTTTTCAAAATAGGCTTTCCCATACTGGCTGCTTTCCATCAGTGCCCCAACAGCGTACTTGGTAGTGCCGGCAGTGCCAGGATCCGTCATAACAATCTGGCCTTTCCATTTGGGATCCAGCAGATCGTTCCAGTTCTTAGGCGCTTCTTCTTTAGAGACCTTAGTAGTATTGTACGCAATCCCCATATTCATCATACGCGCACCGGTATAATATCCTTCCGGATCAATGAAGCTTTTATCAATGGCTGCCGCTTCCGGCGAAGCATATTTTTCGAGAATTCCCAGCTTTTTGAATCCAATATAGTCGGCAGGATCGCCTACCCAGATGACATCCGCAGCTACCTGACCATTTTTAGCTTCAGTAGCGATCTTGGTAATAACCTTTCCGGTTCCAGCAAAGTAATAATCCAGCTTGATATTGGGATACTTTTTCTCAAAGGCTTGCTTGATTGCGTTCAGCTGGTCTTCCTGCATAGAAGAATACAACATAACAGTCCCCTCGCCGGACGACTGTTTGTTATCTTGTGGAGAGCCAGGAACTGCACCGCCCCCGCCACAGGCTGCAATACCTAGGGTAACCATACATAAGAGCCCTGCTGCAAATACTTTCTTTAATACCATGTCCTTCGTCCTCCTTGTGTGGCAGTCTGCTTGCCGATTTTTGTTGCGATTGGATCGCATTTATACGGATACTTCTAACATCCCTATTATACATGGTGGGGTGAAATTTTACAATTATGACATTTTTACAGCACGTCTATTCATACTGGTACACAGATATGGAAGTAGTTCGCTATAATTATCCACAATAAAAACACTGTGGATAATTGTAGTATAAGCTGTTTCCCTTTTAAAGGTTCGGACAATATAATGATGACAGATAAATCAAAATAAAGAAACAACGTTGGAGAAATGTTGGAAAACGTAAAATCCAATGGGAAGGGAGCGGTAGCAGATGGGATTTATTGGTATTGGCATCATATCATTATTGCTTTACATTATTGCCATTATTGTCCTGAATGTTCAACTGAAGCGGAAGATGGGGGAAGCCATGATGTGGGCTTCGCTCCTGTTGCTTATCATTGGGAGTATGTTTGGTGGGAAGAGTTTTGGAAAGTCTCTCACCAGCAGCTTCCACTACGCGGCAAAACAAGAGGTGGTGTTGGCCGGTATCGCCTTCGGCTTTATGGCGTACATCATGGATAAGACGGGCATCATTGACCGTTTGGTAAATATCCTGAACAGTTTATTGGGACGGCTGCCTGGCGGATCTGGCTATGTGGCAACGATTGGGTGTGCGCTGTTTGGCCTTGTGTCCGGGGTTGCTTCTGCCAGTACGGCGGCGATTGGGTCCGTAATGATCCCCTGGATGAAAGATACCGGGTGGAGTAAAGAACGGGCTGCTGTAATCGTAGCTGGCAATGGTGGACTGGGAAATGTATTGCCACCGTCTTCTGTTATGCTACTCTTATTGGGGTACGGAAACGTATCCAGTGAACTGGATGGAGGTACGCTTTATTTTGGCCTATTGAGCGTGGGGGCTGTGGTGGTGGCGTATCGCCTTGCCCTGGTATGGTATTTTGCCCGCCAGGAAAAGATCCAGGCAGTGCCCTCTGATCAGATTTTACCAATTGGGGAAGCGTTAAAGCAAAATGGATCCAGCTTGCTGATCTTCCTGGGAGTACTGATTCCGCTGCTTTTGACTATGGGTCCTGTGGGCGACTTTGTAAAAGCGATGTGTGCGCCGGTAAAAGGATCGTTTAAATCTATTTCCTTGATTTTCTATATCCCTATTTTGATTACCTTCTTTGCGATTATTGAGGGGTGGAAAAATTTACCGCACTCCGTTCATGGGTGGATCGAATTAACAGACGGCTGTATTGGCCGGTTTGCGGATTTAGGTGCACTGCTGTTTTTCGCCTTTGTGTCCTCAAAATTGCTGGCAGATTTGGGGCTGGGAAAAGAATTTACGGCCGTGTTTAATTATTTGAACGGATATTCTCCCTTGATTGTGATGATCGGTGTCTGCATTGTGATTACCATGATGGTAGGCCCCTTTAATGCAACGGGGACAACCACTGCTTTGGGCGAAGCCAGTTATGCGGCACTGCGGTCTGTAGGGTTACCACCGGTTACCGCAGCGGTTTGCTTTATCAACCTGGTGTCCAACCAGAGCTGCATTCCGCCTAACTCGGCACCTATTTATATTGCCTGCGGTATTGCTGAGGTAGAGGAGCCGATCAAGCTATTCAAAGACCTGATTGTTTATTATGCGGTTCCGGAAGTGCTAATCGTGTTGTTAGTGATGTTTGGAGTAGTCCCTGTGCTGGGGGCCTAGAGGGGGTGCAAGGATATGAAACAATCTGCTTATGGATTTTTTAAGAAGCTCTTTAGTGTGACGATGCTTGCATTTATGGTTCTGGGCTTTATAATGATTCTGTTTCAGGTATTTGGGATCGTATCCCAGAATCCAAAACTTATACTATGGTCTAAAGATACGTTCAAGAATCCTGCAATGTACATTTCCTGTATTACAGGTTTTGCCGGATATTTTGCTCACTATCTCAAACCAAAAGAGAAGTAACAAACTATTTTTGTAATGAACTTAAATTTTAACTGTTTTACTTTGTCGTAAAAAGGCGCTATTATACAATTGCGAAAAGGAAAAGACAGGAACCACAATTCCTGCCAAGGTGTGAAGCCCATAAAGGGAAAGTTTTGAAGGAGGAATTGCAAATGTCTATTGGCAATCGTGTATTTTTGAAGAAACCGGAAGCACCGCAGGCTCTGCTGGATGCATTCAGTGAAATCCCTGCCGCCAATATTTCTGATACCATGGGGCGTCTGGTGGGGATGCATCCCCGGATTAAACTCCAGAGCAACCCGGATAAACCGATTACGGCTGCCCGTGCACTGACCATTAAAACCCGCAGCGGGGACAATCTGATGCTGCACCAGGCCCTGAACATGGCTAAACCTGGGGATGTGCTGGTTGTTTCTAACGATGGCGGGGAAGATTACCGCTCCCTCATCGGGGAAATTATGTTCACCTATCTGGAAGGAACGGGTGCTGCCGGCATCATCATTGATGGCCCTATCCGGGATATTGATGCAGTACGGCAAATGAAAATGCCGATTTATGCTACTGGCACCAATCCGGCCGGTCCCTACAAAGAAGGCCCCGGCGAAATCAACGTACCTATTTCCTGCGGCGGCATCAGCGTAAACCCTGGCGATATTATTGTCATGGATTTAGACGGTGTTATTGTTATTCCCCTGAAGGAAGCGGAAACGGTATTGAAAAATGCCCAGGCTTTCAAGGAAAAAGACGAAAGCAAACTGAAACTGACCCAGGAAGGCCGTTCCAACCGGGATTGGGTGAAAGACCTGATTGCCAAGAAACAAGTGGAAATTATTGACGATTATTACAAATTCTAAGCCCTTCAAAACCTTTCTGAGAGGACCTGCTGTTAACCTAACTGTGTTGACAGCAGGTCCTCTTTGTTATGAAAATCTGCCAAATTCATGAACAAAAAATAGCCAAATACATGAACGGAATATAGCCAAATACATGAACGGAAACTGGCCAAATACTTGAATCCCAGCTTTTGCCATGATATCCTTAGATTGGAAAGGAGGGATGGCGCGATGCAGGAATATTTTCCACGCATTGCAGATGCATTGCTGCAACATCATTTGGCATCTAAAGGCGCTGTTTTAATAGAAGGAGCCAAATGGTGCGGTAAAACCACTACGGCCAAACATATTGCCAAAAGCGTGATTGCCATGGATCAACCTGAAATGACACGGCAGTACAGAGAGATGGCAGAAATAGAACCGCGTGCCCTATTGCAGGGGGAAGTTCCACATCTGATTGATGAGTGGCAACTGGCGCCCAACCTGTGGAATGCGGTTCGCTATGAAGTGGATGAACGGGATGCGTTTGGGCAATTTATACTGACTGGTTCTTCTGTACCACCGCAGCTGGATGCTTCAACCCATACGGGCATTGGCCGTATTGCCAGAATGCAAATGCGCCCTATGAGTCTGTATGAATCCAAAGATTCTTCCGGACAGGTCTCCCTAAGAGAACTCTTTCAAGGGAAGAATCCTCTGGGAACGGATACACACGACTTAGAAACCATTGCTTATCTGATCTGTCGGGGCGGCTGGCCGAGAGCTGTCGGACTGTCGGAAAAAATTGCTTTGCAGCAGGCGATAGACTATTATGATGTGGTGGTTTCTGACGATATTAGCCGGGTGGATGCAATTAAACGGAATCCGGAGCGGACAAAGCGGCTCCTGCGGTCATATGCGCGAAATGTGGCATCTCAGGCATCCCTGGAAACAATTCGTCAGGATGTCATAGGCAATGATACCAGCACATTCGACAGTAATACCTTATATTCTTACCTGGAAGCACTAAAGAAAATCTTTGTGATTGAAGATGTACCGGCCTGGAATCCTAATTTGCGATCGAAGGCGGCTATTCGCAGTACGGATACTCGGTATTTCAATGATCCTTCGATTGCGGCAGCTGCTTTAGGGATTGGTAAAGGGGATATTATGGGAGATCTGAATACCTTTGGGCTCTTGTTTGAGAATTTATGTATTCGGGATCTGCGGATTTATGGGGATACGTTGGATGGTAAGATTTACCATTATCGGGATAAAAATGACCTGGAGTGCGATGCGGTATTGCATTTACGTAATGGGCAGTATGGGCTAATTGAGATCAAATTGGGAGGAGATCGCCTGATTGACGAAGGGGCGGCTACCCTTTTGCAGCTTGCCTCTAAGCTGGATACCAGCAAAATGAAATCCCCCTCTTTTCTAATGGTACTCTGTGCCAAAGCCCCTTTTGCCTATCGGCGCAAAGATGGGGTAATGGTGGTTCCTATTGGGTGTTTGAAGCCCTAAAAGTTAGGTGTGCATATTTCCAGCATGGATAGGATGATCACAAAAAATAATTGTCGACATCCATAATTTTAACTGTTTTACTTTGTCGTGGTAATGCCTTATCATACAATTAAGAAAAAACGAAATTCAAACACAGGCTTTGGATAACTGGGAAAGAAGGACGGGGTGTAACCATGACGATTCGTGCATTGCTGAATATGATGACCATGCTGAGCATGTTCATTCTCCTGGGCTTTTTTGTGCGGGAGTTTGTGAAGCCGCTACAGAAATTATTCCTGCCGGCATCGCTTATCGGCGGACTGATTATGCTGGGCGTGGGCCAGCAGGGATTGGGGCTTATTACCATTCCGAAAGTGATGGGGAGCATACCCGGTGTCTTGATTGATATCGTTATGGCTTCCCTGGTATTCGGAGTCAGCTTTAACCGGCAGCAGCTACATTCCTACTTGGATTATATCTGTCTGCCTATGCCGGCCTACGGCATGCAGATGGCGGTAGGCACACTGCTGGGGGCGTTCCTTGGAGAAATTTGGCCGGGCCTTCCGAAAGGCTGGGGCGTTCTGGGAGTATTCTCCTTCCACGGTGGTCATGGTACGGCCGCTGCGGCTGCGGCGTCTTTTGAAAAATTGGGGTATGAGGGTCATATGGCCGTTGCCATGGTGCTTTCTACAGTGGGGCTCATTGTGGCTATGACCGTGGGTATGGTGCTGGTTAATTACGGCGTGCGCAAAGGCTGGGGCACCTACGTAAAAGAACCTACCAAGCAACCGGATTATTTTTACGGTGGGCCGCTGCCAGCGGATCAACGGAAATCTGTGGGGACCACGGTAACCACTTCCATCAGTATCAACCATCTGTGCCTGCAGTTTGCCTGGCTTATGGGCTCTGTATTCATCGGTCAGCAGCTGTTTGGTTTCTTGAATGCCACCTTCCCTGCGTTTAAGGCATTGCACCTGCCCAGCGTGCTTCACGGGGTTGTGGGCGGCGCAATTATGTGGCGGCTCATTGAACTGCTGCACCTGGAAAAATTTGTGGATCTGAAAACGGTGAATATGCTTTCCGGTTTCTTCCTGGAACTGGTGGTATTTACGGCGATGGCTACCTTGAACCTGAAATTTGTGGGCGCCTATGCGGCACCGCTTGCGATTTACTGTGTTGTTCTGACGGCACTGACGGTGCCTCTGGTACTCTTCTGCGCCCGGAAGTTTGCCAAGGAGGAATGGTTTGAAAAAGCCTGCATGTGCTTTGGCGCAGCTACCGGTAATACCTCCACGGGTCTTGCCCTGGTGCGTTCCATCGATCCTAACTCTCAGTCCCATGCGGGAGACAGCCACGGGATTTATTCCACGCTGATGTCCTGGAAAGACGTTTTTGTGGGCCTCACACCGGTCTGGCTTTCTACTGGTGTTGGGCTTACGGCCGGAGTAGGGGCTGCCATCTTCTTTGCCTTCATGGCCATTGGTTTCATCTTCTTTAATACCCACCGTAAGTTATCCTAAATCATTTTTTACAAGGTCGTTGTACATTGTACAGCGGCCTTTTCTTTTTGCGGAGTTGTACCAAAGTCAACAGAAAGCAATCTGCCCGTTAATTGCCATTGCTTTATTGCAGTAAATCGTTGACAAATAAAGAACGCTTTATTAAACTAAATTAAAATAGTATGCTATGCAAAAATTGCTTTTTATTTTGCTGGGATAAGGGTAGAGGGAGTGTATGCAATGGTAAAACGGGTAGCGATTTTAGGCAGCAGCGGGGGCAACTTATACAATCTAGGTGGTAAAGATCCCCGCAGCCTTTTAGGGGAAATGATCCGGCAGACTGTTGCCGCAGGGATGGAAATTGCAGCCATTCAGTTTGTGGCGGCGGAGGCTTCTATGGATCGGGCGAAGCCGGATACGAAAGCTGCCCTGTGGACATGGAATGGCAAGGAAGCTGCAGTTCGTTACGAAGGAAAACTGGAAGACGTTAATCAGGAGGCCTTGCAAGAGGACTCTGCCATTGCGGCACTGGTGAAAAACGGGGCAGTGGACGGAGTGATTTTGGTCAGCGCGGACCCAAAGCGTACCAATGCCAAAGCCCTGGGAGAAGCGGCAAAGAAAAAACTCCCGGCGGTGGGAACGGGCGGTACGTCCATGGCCCAGGTGGAAACCATGGGACTTAAAGTGGTAGCGGTATCCGGCACTACAGGAACCACCAATCGGACCCGGGCCATTGCCAATGTGTTTGCGCTCGCCAAGGAGTGGGGACTATCCTATCATCCGGCCATTGGCAGCAGTGCCCAGGGAACGACGGACGCCCGGCCACTGCTTTCCCGGATCAGCATCCGGGGCATTTTGATGGCTTCCCTCCCCGGGTTTATTGCCATGGCCTTGACGCTGATCATCAGCAAAATTCCCGGCCTGGGATATTTTGAAGATATTTTTAATACCATGATTGACGCGCTGCCCGTCATTGTAGCCACCGTAGCCGCCAAGCAAGTCTCCGGTATGGGGGATGTGGCTATTGTGGCCGGTGTGGTAACGGGAATCCTGTCCGTAAAAGGCGGGCTCATTGGCGGCCTTATCGGGGGCATCCTGGCTGGAATTCTGGTACAGTTTTTACTGGTGCGCTGCCTGAAATGGAATTTCCCGGCGACTACAGCCAATATTGTAGCTGGCGGTATTTCTGGCTTAGCTGCCGGGCTTTTGGTGTATCTTTTCTTGGCGCCGCTGGCCGATAGTGTAGGGAATACCATCCGCTGGGTAATCGACAGTGCGCTTGCGATTCATCCCATGCTCTGCGGAGCTGTAGCTGGCCTTTTGATCTGGCCGGCAATTATGGCGGGGATGTACCATGCGGCCATTTTGCCGATCATTTTGCTGGAAATGGAAAAGACGGGAAATTCTTTCCTGGGGTCTATTGATATGGTGGGACTTGTGATGGTGTCTGCCGGGATTACCCTTGCCAATATCGTGGCACCCCGGAGAAAAGATGAACGGGCGCTGGCCATTCCGGGATTCTTTATCAATATGGCCTTTGGCACCTTTGTGGAGGCGGCCTATCCGTTTATGTTTTCCAGCCGGATTGTTATGGCCGGGGCTATTTTGTCCGCAGGCGTGGGCGGCCTGGTAGTCGGCTACTTTAATGTGCGGGGAACGGCCTATGTGCCCAGTATCGTGGCACCGACTTTAAGTAATGACTGGCTGGGGTTTGCACTCAGTATGTTGACCTCGGCGGCCTGTGCCTTTATAATTACAGTAATAGCGAATAAATTTCCAGAAGCAAAGAAAGAGGCTTAACCAGAAAAGGAGCAACAACAAAAAATAAAGCAGAGGGGGAGCAGCATGGGAAAAAATGCAGAGCAGGAAAAATCGATCAGTATGTTTTGGGTGATTATCATCGCTATTGCCGTGGTGTATATACTGTCGTTTATCATTCCTTCCGGAGAATACCAACGGGTAGGAAAAATGGCCGTACCGGGGACGTACCACATCATCCCAAAGGTGTATTTACTGCCTCACCAGGTAATTATGGGCATGGGACCCCAGGCCTATGCTTCTTTTGGCCGCTTGTTCATCAGTATTATCGTTATGGGCGGCTTGATGGGGATTGTCAATTCCAACAAGGTGTTTAATCGGGCCTTGCACCATTTGATCAAGCGACTACGGGGGAAGGCACTTTTGATTGTGCCCTTTATCATTTATGCCATGGGCCTTTTAGGCGCCTTTGGTACCATGATTTCCAGTGCCATCCTTTTTGTTCCGTTGGGACTTTCTCTGGCAAAACAGCTCCATGCGGACAGGATTTTTGGTGTTGCTCTGATTGTTATGGGTTCTTTCACCGGATTTATGACCAGCCCCATCAATATGCTGACTACCATTATGGGACAGGAGATTGCGGGTATTCAGCCCTACTCCGGCTTTGGGTTCCGGACGATTGTGACGCTGATCAATCTGGGCATTGTTTCTGCTTTTTTGATGTGGTGGGCAAAGCGGGCGCAGGCCCGGCATGATGATATCCGGGATTTCGGGGCGGAAGAAAATCAGGAGGAAGTGGCGGAAGAAAGTAAGCCGCTATCCCGCCAGGATTACAGTATGTTGCTCCTTTTTGTGGGGAGTATGCTGTTCTTTGCCTTCGGTGCCCCGATTTATCACTTTGGTGTTTTGCAACTGGCTTCCATCATGTTCCCTGTGACGCTAGCCTGTGGTTATATTGCAGGCTATAGTTTGGACGATACCATAAAGTATTTTGCCAAAGGGGCGGGGGACTTATTGTCCGTCATTATCTTCTTACTGTTCGTTTCCATGATGAACTTTATCCTGAACCAGTCCAAAATTCTGGATACCATTGTGTACTATCTCTCGTTGCCACTGGGCTATTTGCCTAGCGCACTGGCGCCTATTGGTATGTTTATCGCCAATGCCATTATCAATATCTTCATTACTTCCGGTTCCGGGCAGACGGCGGTCTGCATGCCCATCATGGCACCGCTGGCGGACGTTTTGGGTATCACCCGGCAAATGGCAGTGTTTACCCTGCAGTGCGGCGATGGATTCTCCAACCTGATGACACCTACCAGTGCCAACCTGCTGCCTATTTTGGTTTTGGGCGGCGTCAGCTTAAAAAATTGGCTGGGCTTTATTTTCCGTTGCTATGCATTTGTATTTGTGGTTATCTGCGCCGCCATCGGTGTCGGCACGGCGATTGGATTTTAATAGGAAAAAGGAAGTGAGCTGGGTTGTCTATTTTTGATGAAGCGGTGAGCGTGGCAAAAGAACTGGCACCTCATACCATTGCGGTACGGCATACCATCCATGCTCATCCGGAACTGGCATTTCATGAGTTTGAGACCAGTGCCCTGGTGCGCAAGGAATTGGAGCGGATCGGGATCCCCTATGAAGAGAGCCCGGTAAAACCGGGGCTTATTGCAACCATTGATAGCGGGAAACCAGGAAAATTGGTATTGCTCCGGGCGGATATGGACGCTCTTCCCATTCAGGAAAACACGGGGCTTGCTTTTGCCTCCCAAACGCAGGGCGTGATGCACGCCTGCGGGCACGATGTGCATACGTCTAATTTACTGACCGTTGGGGAGATTCTGTTTCGCCTGAAATCTAAGTGGCATGGCAAGGTAAAGTTGGTGTTTCAGCCGGCAGAAGAAAACGGCGGCGGCGGTCGGGAAATGATTAAGGCTGGTCTGATGGACGAGCTGCCGGATGCCTGCTTTGCGCTCCATGTGAAACCGCTTCCTAAAGGACGCTGCGTAGTAGGAACAGGGTCTGTTTCCGCCTATACAGATTCGTATCAGGTGCGCATTCACGGCAAAGCGGCCCATTCTTCTACCCCAGAAAACGGTGTGGATGCCATCAGTATTGCAGCGGCAATTATTAACAATCTAAATATGCTGATGGCTAAAAATATCAGCCCTATGACTCCCGCTACACTGAACTATGGGACCATCCAAGGCGGGAGCGCGCCCAATATCGTGGCAGACAACGTAGAGATGTCCCTTATGCTGCGCAATGCCGATGCCAAGACACGGGATGTAATGCTCCAAGGGATTGATCGCCTGTGCAAGGGCACGGCGGCCATGATGGGAGGATCCTGCGAGCTCTTCTTCCGCAAAGGGTATGACTCTGTTTACAACCAGCCGGAACTGACAAAGTTTGCTGTAGAAACACTGCGGGAACAGGCAGGGAGGATTTTTGATACCGTGACACCGGATGGAAACCCGCCGGCAGATTTCCTGGAGACAGGAGGTAGCGGCAATCTGGCCGGTGAAAATTTTGGCTTCTATTCCCAAAAAGCGCCGTCCTGCTTTATCTGGGTGGGAACCGGTGAATCCGAAGACCTGCATAATCCGCAATTCCAAGCCGACGACCAAGCCATTACCATCTGTACCAGAGTGATGACACTGCTGGCCCTGCAATATTTGCTTCGTGTGTAAAAACAAAAACCCCTGTTAACGTTGATTGCAACGCTAACAGGGGTTTTTGTTATTAAGCATCTTGCCAGACTTTTTTGGCGATATTTTTGATTAACCGCAGTTTGTCCCACTGCTGTTCTTCTGTCAGCAGGTTCCCTTCTTCTGTAGAGGAAAACCCGCATTGAGGGGACAGGCAGAGCTGCGACAGGGGAACGTATTTTTCGGCTTCGTGGATCCGGCTGATGACATCTTCTTCTTTTTCCAGCTCCGGTGTTTTGCTGGTGACAAGGCCCAGAACCACCTGCTGGTTTTTGATAAACCGCAATGGTTCAAAACCACCGGCCCGGTCGGAGTCGTATTCCAGGAAGAATCCATCTACGTTGCAGTGGCCAAACAAGGTTTCTGCTACCGGTTCGTAGCCGCCGCTGGAAAACCACGTGGAGCGGAAATTGCCCCGGCAGATATGCATGGTGATAGTCATGTCATCGGGCTTGGCTTCCAGGGCCCGGTTGATGACTTTGACATAATTTTTTGCTACTTCGTCCAGATCAAAGCCCCGGTCCGCATAGGCTTTGCGTTTGTCGGCATCGCAGAATTCGCCCCAGCTGGTGTCATCCAGCTGCAGGTAGCGGCAGCCGGCTGCATAAAACGCTTTGATGGCGTGCTGGTAAGCAATGGCGATATCATGAAACAGCCGCTCCTGGTCCTGGTAGGGCGGAATGGGTTCGTAGTGCTTTTCCCGTACGCAGCAGATGAGATGCAGCATGCTGGGGGAAGGGATGGTCATTTTTACTAAAGTATCCCCGGCAATGCTTTTCAGGTAGCGGAAATGTTCCAGGAAAGGATGGTTCCCAAAGTCGATTTTCCCGGTGATTTTTGCTGTGCGGGCTTTAGGCTGAGCACCTTTGAAGTGAACGGACCAGTTTTCTGCAGAAATTTCCGTTACGCCTTCCAGCGCCGTGAGAAAATCCAGGTGCCAGTAGCGGCGGCGAAACTCTCCGTCGGTGACAGCACGGAGCCCTACGGCTTTTTCTTTTTCTACTAAATCTTTGATGGCCGCATCTTCTGCTGCCTGCAATTGGGCAGGGGTAATGGTGCCGGCTGCCAGTGCTTCTCGTTTTTCTTTTAGTGTTGCGGGGCGAAGAAAGCTTCCCACAATATCATAGCGGAAGGGCGGTTTATTTTTTACAGTCATGGCTATGCCTCTTTTCTTTTACAGTATACTTTGTAACATGGGATTTCGGAACGTGTTCCTAGTATAGCATGGCAACGAGGCATTTAAAAATATATAAAAGTAAAGGAACGCTATAACCTTAACCTATAGCAGAATCATAAAAGAAAGACAGCGCATCCTTTTCGGAAGCATGCACTGTCTTATCACATCAGACCATAATTTCCCGGCGCATCAAGTTTTCTTCGATGAAACCCTTCTCCTTCTTTTGGGAAGCAGCACCAGTAGCGGTAACGGCCCCTTTTTGGATATTTTCCACAAACAGCAGCAACCGGTTCATCACGTTGACGTCACTGACGCCACTGTCAAAGTCCAACGATAGGAGATTCATGTGGGGGTACAGGGATTTAATTCGCTTTTCAATGCCTTTGGAAATGATGTGGTTAGCGATACAGCCAAAGGGCTGCAGGCTGATCACATTCAGTATGCCGCTTTTGGCAAAGTTGATGATTTCCGCTGGCAAAAGCCACCCTTCCCCGAACTGGGCCGCCATATTGATGACGGTTTTGCCATCGTTAGCCAGTTCAAAAATATTTTCAATGGGGGTAAAATAACGGAATTTCTCTCCCACTTGGTTGAATTTTTGAATCTGGCTGTTTACCCAGCCATACAGGACATCGGCAATAAAGCCGGGGATATGGTGCCGTTCCAGGCCAAACTTTTTGTTGGTAATCCGGTTGACAAAGGCCTGCATAAAGAACGGCGTGAGTAGCGGAGGCATCACCTCAATGGAGTGTTCCATCAGCCACTCGGTAATGTTTTTATGGGAGAAGCTGTTGAACTTCAGGTAAATCTCGCCCACAATTCCTACCTGGGGGAGCTGCTCGTCCGGCTTGGCAAACGCATCAAATTCTTCTGCTGCCTGCCGCAGGAGCTCCAGCAGTCCTTTGGAATTGTTCTTTTCGATTTCTGCTTTGGCCAGCTCCAAATACTTTTCTTTTAGCTCTTTAGCCTTCCCCTTGATTTTACCCATTTCCCGTACTACCGTGGCGTGGAACAGCTTGCTCAGGCAGTCGGAGAACAGGATGGAGGACACCGTGATTTTGGCGATTTTCAGCCAATTCAGGTGGAAGCCGGGCTGGTCGTTTTGGATATTTTTGCTGACAGCCAGACTGATGACCGGCACATCGGTAAAACCAGCGGCTACAAGGGCGTGTTTAATTAGGCCATAATAGTTGGAGGCACGGCACTGCCCACCGGTCTGGCTGATAGCCACCGCTGTATGGTGCAGGTCGTATTTCCCGCTCTTAAGGGCTTTGATATAGTCGCCCACCACCAATGTGGCCGGATAGCATACTTCGTTATTGGCATATTTCAGCCCTAATTCTGCACTTTCTTCCGTACTTTCTGGCAGGGTCACTACCGTGTATCCTGCGTTTTTCATAATGGAAGGAATCAGGGGAGAAATATAGGAATTGAAGAAGGGCGCCAAAATGGTGTAGCCTTCCATGCCTTTTTCGAATTTTGGCGGCTGGACAAATTCTTCTTTCTTTAAGACTGCATCATTGTTATACCGAATGCTTTCTACCACACTGCGCACCCGTAGCTTCAGGGAGCCGATATTGGAGACATCGTCGATTTTTAAAAGGGTAAGGGCTTTGCCGTGGCGCTGGAGAATGCCCCGGATTTCGTCCTGCAAAAAGGCATCCGGGCCGCAGCCAAAGGATGTCATTTCCATAAAGTGCACGGTGTTATCCTGCCGGGCCACCCAGTCGGCGGCTTTGGAAATCCGGTTGATATAGGCCCATTGCCGGACTAAATAAGAATCATCGATGGTGATCTGGCTGTCATCCCGGACCAGGTCCTCGTTGATTACGTTGATGCCCATTTCCGCGATGGATTCGCTGAGTTTGTGCTGAATGAGGGGATCCGTATGGTAGGGACGGCCGGCCAGGAGAATGGTCAGCTGGTGAGCCTCCCGGCTCTTTTGCAAAATCTCCTCATTCTTTGCTTTGATGGCGCGGGCGTAGTCTTCCTGCGCAGCAAAGGCTGCTTTTAATGCCTTATCCGCCATGAAACGGTCAAAACCGATATAGTTCAAATATTTCCGGATCTGGCCTTTTAGCAGCTTTTCATCCTGAAAATTAATCACCGGGGTATCAATGGGAATTTCGCTTTCTAGCGTACTTTTGATAACGTCGGAATAGCCGGATACCACCGGGCAGTTGTAGCTGTTAAGCTGCCGCTTGTCATCCTGGCGTTCGTAAATCACATACGGCATGAAGATCCGGTTGACCCGCTTTTTAATCAGGTTGTGGATATGACCATGGACCAGCTTGGCGGGGAAACAGATATTGTCGCTCATGACTTCTCGGATACCGCTGACGTAGTCTTTCATATTGGAAGGATCGGACAGCTGGACCTTGAGCCCGCAGGTGGTAAAAAGAGCATGCCAGAAGGGATAATCCTCATACATGTTGAGCACACGGGGGATCCCAATGACCCGCTCAGCCTCTTCTTTCACCGGACGGTCAAAGAGCAATTGGTATTTATAGTCGTAAATATTTTCGCCGGGCTTGTGGTTTTCGCCCCGGTTGCTGAAATATTTTTCGCATTTATTGCCGGAGTAATAGGTACTGCCGTTGCCGAAGGCATACTTTTTGATCAGGCAATTGTTTTCGCAGCCATGGCATTGGAGCGGCTTGGTGGTGTACTGGGCCACATGAATCATATCATCCAGCGTGGCAAAGCCTTCCGCCTTTTGCCGTGCGTACAGGCAGCAGCCATAGGCGCCCATGATTTCCGGTATGTTGCTCCGGTGCACCGTGGTGTTGGTCAAAAGCTCAAAAGCCCGGACTACGGCATCGTTTTTCATGGTGCCGCCCTGGAGCACGATATCCGTACCCAGTTCCTTGGTGTTTTGCAACTTCAATACCTTATACAGGCAGTTTTTAATGACGGAATAAGCCAGCCCCGCAGAAATATCCCCGATGGTGACCCCTTCCCGCAGGCTCTGCTTCACCTTGGAATTCATAAATACGGTGCAGCGGGTCCCTAGGTCGCAAGGTTCCTTGGCTTCGCAGGCCAGTTTGGCAAATTCGTTGACGGAATAATTTAACCCCTTGGCAAACGTTTCCAGGAATGTGCCACAGCCGGAAGAACAGGATTCATTCAATTCCATCCGGTTTAAAATCCCATGGTCCACGAAAATGGCTTTCATGTCCTGGCCGCCGATATCGAGAATAAAGGAAATGTCTTTATTAATCTTTCGTGCCGCCAAATAATGGGCGATGGTTTCGATAATCCCGGTTTTCAGGGCAAAGGCCGCCTTAATTAAATCTTCCCCGTAGCCGGTGGAGCAGCTGCCTAAAATCCGGGGATTGGCACCTGCCTGCAGACATTTTGCGTAGAACGCCTCGAAAGCCGTTTGCACGGCTCCAATGGGATTGCCATTATTGGGCAGGTAGTAGGTAAAAAGAATTTCATCCTGAGGGTTTGTCACTACCAGCTTGGTGGTGGTGGAACCGGAATCGATGCCTACATAGACATCTGTCGTTTCCGCACTAAGGGGAGCCAGCTGGATAAAGTCCGCTTCTTTTTGCTTTTTCCAGGCAGCATAATCCGCCTCGTCCTTGAAAATTGGCGGCAAAACGCCTCCGGTCCGGATGGCTGATTTGGGTGTATGGGACAATTTTTTGATTAACGCATCAAAGCTGATCTCCGGTGCGTTTTCCGCACTGAGGGCGGTGCCATAAGCCGGAATCAGGTTGGCATTCTCAGGGACAATAAAATTCACATAGGGAATCTGCAGGGTATCCATCAGTGCTTTCCGCAATACAGGCATAAAGGTGAGGGGACCCCCGCAGAAAAGAATTTTGGGTTCAATGGTGCAGCCGTGGCTCAAGGTGGCAATCACCTGTACCGCTACGGCGTGGAAAATGGACAGGGCAATATCTTCCCGGCTGACATTTTTGGCCAGCAGGTTTTGTACGTCTGTTTTGGCAAACACGCCGCAGCGGGAAGCGATGGCGTGAACATGGCTGGCTTTTTGCGCAAGTCCGTCCAGTTCCTCAATAGGGACGCCCAAAAGTACGGCCATCTGGTCCAAAAAGGCTCCCGTGCCACCGGCACAGTTGCCGTTCATCCGCAGGTCGCAGCTGCCGTCTTTTTTGATATAGACGATTTTGGCATCTTCCCCGCCGATATCAATCAGCGTCGCCACATCCGGGTGTTGGGACTTCACATATTTGGTGGCGGCAATGACTTCCTGCTCAAAGGGCAGGTCAAATTTTTCTGCCACGCCCATCCCTACAGATCCTGTGACCTTCAGCTGCAAACTGGCATCGCCGATCTGATCACGCAGCTGCTGCAGCGCTTCCTGCAGCACTTTGGGCACATTGGCCTGGTGGCGTTTATAACAGGTGAAAACCACATGCTGTGCTGCATCCAAAACCACGATTTTGCAGGTGGTGGAACCGATGTCTAATCCTACACGATACATACTCATAATGCACCTCGTCTTAAAGTGTATATTATTATAACACACTTCGACAAACATGGTTAGTGGGAGAAACAACGCCAGTAAGGAATTTCTTTGCCCGGCTTATGCTTCCGGGATGGCGCTCCGATGCTTCCAGTGGAGATGGAAATAAAGAATTTCCATGATGCAGCAACTGGCCCATCCCAAGGGATATCCAAAGCCCACGGTTTGCGGCGTGTTGGCGATGAAACGGGTCATGAAAAACAGATAGGTCTGCCGGATAGCGACAAAGGCTACCAGCATAATCAGCATGGGACCTACAGAATCACCACGGCCACGAAGCGCACCGGCCAGTACATGGTTCACGCAGTTAAAGAGCAGGAAGAAAATATTTTGCCGAATGAAGATGGTACCCCAGTGGATAACCGCCTCGTCACCGGAAAACATTCGCATGGCATCATTGGAGTAGATTGCCAGCACCGCAGATACACAGGCGTTGATGAGTAACGTAATCATGACAGCTTGGAACGTGCCTTGGTTGGCCCGCTTTTCCTGGTAGGCCCCGATATTCTGGGCGACAAAGGTGGTAGAAGCCATGGCCATGGATTGCATAATGAGAAGGACAAACTGGTCAATTTTGTTGTAGCAGCCCCAGCCTGCCATGACTGCGGCACCGAAGAAATTGATATAGGCCTGGACAAACACGTTGGATAAAGACGTGATGACGCTTTGTAAAGCCGTAGGCATCCCAATCCGGAATATTCCTTTTAGGATGTCCTTATCCAGGCACATGTCCTTCAGGTTGAAGCGGTACACATCCTTTGTATGCATCAGGACAAAGACCGTGGCGCCTGCCGAAATAAACTGGGATAGGATGGTGGCATAGGCGGCACCGGCAATCCCCATGTGGAAGGTGACTACAAACAATAAGTCCAGAAAAATATTTAAAATGCTGGTGAGGATGAGAAAGTACAACGGCCGCTTGGTATCGCCTACGGCCCGCAGGATCCCGCTGCCGATATTGTAGAGCAAAAGCCCTGCAACCCCTTCAAAATAAATCTTCAGGTATACATCCGCTTCCTTGAAAACATCTGCCGGGGTATCCATAAATTCCAACATGTATTGGGTGGTGGCAAGAAATCCTACCGTAAACAGTACACAGAGAATCAGTGTGGATGCCATGGTGGTTTCCACTGCGGCGTGGAGCCGGTCGTGCTTTTTCCCGCCAAAGAACTGGCCGATGATTACGCTGGCACCGATGGAAAAGCCGTTAAAGAAAAAAACGGCCATGTTGGTGAGCATGGTGGTGGCACTGACGGCAGCAAGGGCCTGGGTCCCTACAAAATTGCCTACCACGATGGAATCCACCGTGTTGTAAAGCATTTGGAAAATATTCCCCACCATAAGCGGCAGAGCAAATCCCAGTAGTTGTTTGGGAATACTGCCCACCGTCATGTCTCTAGTCATTGTGCGTGCCATTTATCCACCATCCTCGCAAAAAATCTCCGGTGCCTGCGGTACCGGAGAGCTATAGTTTCTTATTTCATCCTAAACCCACATATTCATTATACTATACGATGAAACATTTGTAGTAACTTTTCTGGGCGGGGATGCCAATATATTCCTTATGCCTTTCTTTTTTGCTGGTTTAGCATGGCGTCCAGGACGATTTTGTAGGACCATTGGAGATGGGCCTTTAATAAATCCTTGGCTTTGGGAAGATCTTTCTTTTCCAGGGCCTCTATGATTTTAAGATGCTGGGTGGTACTGTCGGCAAACGTATCTGTTAAAATATACGCCTGGGTCTGTCCCAGTTGGATGCGTTGAGAAATACTGGGCATCAATTTCTGTAAATAATGGTTGGAGGTATTTTCAATCAAAAAATTATGAAACTGCTCATCCAGCCGGGACATATCTTCCACAGTTAATCGTTCTCTATTTCGCTGGTAATCTGTCAAGGCCTTCTCCAGCGTGAGCCGGTTCTTTACCAGTTTGCGGGGAGAAAAATTGTTGACAGCAGTTTCCAATGCTAAGAGCTCCAAGGTAATGCGGACGCTATAAATATCCCGCATATCGGCGATAGAAAGCACGTTGACTAGTGTACCCCGTCCATTGAGCGTGGTTACAAAATTTTCATTCTCCAACCGGTTGATAGCCCTTTTCACCGGGGTACGGCTGATGTGCAGAAGGTCTGCAATTTTTTGCTCAGTAATAACATCTCCCTGACGGATATGGCCGGAAATGATTTGTTCTTTAAGATAATCGTAGGCTTCTTCTGCCAGCGAGCGTCGTTTAATTCCTTCAATCTGGTAAGAATATCCTGTCATAACGAGGTTCCTCCGGAATCAGTTGACCAGGTCTCTCGGTGTTTTTCCTTCCAGCATGTTTTGCAGATTTTCCAGTGCCCGTTCTTTTAGCGCACGGAATGATTCTACAGAGATATAGGAAATGTGGGGCGTTACATAAATACCAGGACAGTGCAGGATGGCTTCTTCTCCAGTAGGCGGTTCTGTCTTAATGACATCTAAAATGGCCCCTTCAATCTGATGCGCTTTGACCGCGGCGATCAGGGCGTTTTCATCCACAATTTTTCCCCGGGCTGTATTGATCAGCCATGCTGTAGGTTTCATTAGTGAAAGATAGTGGGCATTGACTTTATCTTTATTTTCATCACAGCCCTTTAAATGAATACTCACATAGTCAGCCTGGGTAAAACCTTCTTCCCAGCTGACTTTTTTTACGCCTAGAGCTTCTATTGCTTCTACCGGAACAAAATCGTCTATGGCGATCACATTGATTCCCAGTGCCTTGGCACGAGCGGCTACCGTTTTACCGATGACGCCAAACCCCAAAACACACAAGGTTTGTGTACTGAGTCGGTTGCCAATGCGTGGAACAGCCATGGCTCCCCAGCGATTATGTCGGCAATCTTCTACTACTGTATCATTATACTGAGAAATGCGTTTGTTGGCAAAATACATAGCAGCAACAACATAATCCGCCAGATCTTCTGCACAGTACCCACTGATATTGGTCACGGAAATCCCTTTTTCCCGGGCTGCCTGCACATCTACCCGGTCGTAACCTCCTCCATAAACAGCAATTCCTTTGCAGCACTCCAGTTGCTTGATGGTGGAAGCGGGCAACGGAGCATAGACCTGGGCCAGGATTCCGTCTGCTTTATGCCCGAAAGCCTGTAAATCACTGGCATAGTTATAATTAGAAACTTTTATTGTTACTCCTGGATACTTTGCTTCCAGAATTGCCTTTTCCATATCGTAGTCTTTCCACTCTTCGTCAATAATCCAGATCAGCATGGCAAATGCGGCCTCCTTTTTTATTTAATGAATACGGTGGTTACGGAAGGAATATACGTGACTCCAGCCAATACCAGCAATAGGGCCCCAATCAATAGAACCAGTTCTTTGGACAGCTCTTCCATTTTTACCTTTGAAATGGCAGCGGCCACAAACAGATCAATCCCGTACGGGGGCGTACAGAACCCAATGGCTAAGTTCATAGTAAGCATAATCCCAAAGGTGATGGGGCTCATCCCGAACTTTTTGCAAATGGGGAGCAAGATCGGAGTGAGGATAATGGTTGCGGGAATATTATCAATGAACATGCCAACAATAAGAAGGAAAATATTGATCATCAGAAGGATAATGACTCCATTGTCGCTAAGCCCTGTAATGAACGAGGCGATCTTATACGGAATCTGCTCCATCGTCAAAAGGGCCGCAAAGGCGGTGGAAAGCCCAACCATAAACGTAGTAGCACCATTAATTACGATGGCATCTTTTAACGCCTTATAGGTCGTAGCTCCATCCAGTTCGTGATAAACAAAGCGGCCTACGATGTAGGAATAGACAACCGAAATGACTGCGGCTTCTGTTGGCGTGAATTTACCCGAATAAATCCCGCCCAAAATGATAACGGGGGACAAAATTGCCCAAATGGCATCTTTAAAGGTGCGAATGGTTTGGGATAGGGATACCCGTTCCGCACTACCCCGGTAACCTCTTTTTTTGGATACAATGTAAGTCACCAGCATCAGGGCAACGCCCATAAGAATTCCCGGGAGGAAACCTGCCGTGAACAAATTGGTGATGGAGGAACCGGAAACAACTCCGTAGATAACAAAGGGTACGGATGGCGGAATGATCACACCGATTGTCCCTGCAGCGGCTGTAAGGGCCGCAGAAAATGTCTTGCTGTACCCATGCTGTACCATCTGGGGAATCATGAAGGCACCTACGGCAGAGACCGTCGCCACTGCAGAACCGGAAATGGCCGCAAAAAACATACAAACCACAACCGTTACCATACCAAGGCCGCCGGTAATGTGCCCGATAAAACATTCAAAAAAATTTACCAAGCGTTTGGCAATCCCGCCGCCGCTCATTAGATTCCCTGCCAACATAAAAAAAGGAATGGCCAGAAGAGGAAAGGAGTCTACGCCGGCTACGCTGTTTTGCGCGATCATCATTGTAGGCATGCTGGTAAATTGCAGCATGGTGACCAGCGTGACCATACCGATGGCGTAGCCAATCGGAACGCTGAGCATTAATAAGACGAGGAAGAGCCCAAAAAGAAACACTGCTTCCATGGTTTATCCCTCCTTAGGTTCTGTCCCGCTGCGAAGTCTTGTATACAGCGTATAGAGTAACCGCAGGCTGAGGAAAAAAGAGGCGATAGGGAGAGAGGCATAGACATAGAATAGCGGTAGCCGCATACCTGACGAGAGTGTATTACGGGAAGCCATGGACTGGCATAGATCCATACCTTTATAAAAGAGAAAAATATTAAAGACCAGCCAGGAAAGATCCACAAAGAAATCCAAGATGCGTTTTGCCTTTGGCCCGGGCAGCCAGTTGTAAATCATCTCCACCCGGATATGTTCGTGGTAATGGTACGCCAAATCGGCGCCCAGCCAAATCTGCCAGATAAAAATATAGCGGGACAATTCTTCGGACCAGGAGAGGGAAGAATTGAACACGCTCCGCATAATGATTTGGAAGAAAATCAAGAGTGTGTTGCAAACCAGACTGATGATAAGTAAGCGTTCTTCCAGAAAGGTCCATTTATCAAGAAACGTTTTCATAACCGTATCCTTTCTGCTGGAATAGGGCATGCTAAGGAAGCCGGAGCGACTCCCTTAGCATGAAGCAGGGTTACTGGTTGTACTTTTCACAAAGGTCAAACAATGCTTTTCCAAATTTTTGCTGGTATTTGTCGTACATGGGCTGCAAGGCTTTCCGAATGACAGCTTTTTGCTCTGCCGTCAGGATATTGGTCTGTAGCTTGCCAACAGTTTCCAGATCTTTGATGGCTTTTTCGTTGTCTTTTAGTTCTATATCCCGTTGTTCTTTGGCATAGGCTTGGGCCTCTTCTTGCAGAATTTTTTGCTCGTCGGCACTCAGGGACTTGAACTTCTTGTCATTAATCAAGAACGGAAGGAAAGTATGTACGTGTTCATCAATACTGGAGTATTTCTGCACTTCGTAGAACTTATTGGCGAATGTCAAGGAAGGTGGATTTTCCTGGGCTTCCACGGTACCCTGTTGCAACCCGGTATACAGTTCGGTAAAGCTCATGGGCGTAGGGTTAGCACCCAAGGTTTTGTAGTAGTCAATGAAGATCGGGCTTTCCATGACTCTCATTTTCAAGCCTTTAAAGTCTTCGGGCGTAACAATAGGTTTCACTTTGCTGGTGGTACTACGGGGGCCGTTATAGGAATAGCACAGGACATCAACCCCTTTGGATTTAATTTTTTCGGCCAGTTCCTTTCCTACATCCCCATCCATGGCAGCAAAGGCAGCTTTGGCATCTTTGAACAGATAGGGCATATCCAGAATCCCAAATTCTTCGTTATAGGTCGTTAACACGGAGGTGGAAGGCAGTGCCATATCCAGTGTCCCGGTGGCTACGGATTCCGTCAGTTGTACGTCGCCGCCTAAGGCACCATTCGGGTAGATTTCAATTTTCAGATGGCCTTTGGACCGGTCTTCTACTTTTTTCTTAAAGTTTAACAGGGCTTTGTGGGTGGAGCGATCTTCCGGCTCTACGTGTCCGATTTTCAGCGTTACGGCATCGCCGCCTTTATTCTCTGCGGTCCCTCCGCCGCATCCAGCCAACGCTCCGATGGATAGCAATAACGACATGGTCAGGGCCATAAATTTAGCCTTTTTCATTATAACGCCTCCTTGCTCTGCTTGCTTTTATAGAATTTTCACCAGTCCGGCATCTGCATCAATCTCTACCGTATCTCCCTCCTTCACTTCCTCATAAAATGCAGGGTCAACTTTATCCACCATGGGGATTTCAAACAAAATCGCACTGGAAACCAGTACAGTTTCCGGATTCTTTACAATGAGTCCTTTGGGCTGATTATGATATTTCATCAGTTGGAACAAACCGTCGGCTTGTACTACGCTGCTGCCTTTACCGCTAGGGAAAATCATGATTTTCCCTGCGATGCTTTTCCCTTCCAGGCAGTGTTCTTTTTCAAAAACATTTCCGGTGGGAGGATCCACCATGTAGAAACAAACATCGTCAGAAGAAAGAATCGCAGCGGCCTGCGCCTTGCCTTCAGAAATTTTATGACAGGTAAATGTTTTCATCATTTTACCTCCCCGGCTAGCGCCGCTTCTATACAGGTATCCAGGTCACGAATGACAAAATGGATACCCCGTTTCTGGGGATAATATGCACATTTGGGGGATTCGGTAATCCCAATCTTTCCTTTCAGGAAATGCCAGCAGGGCTGATCCGGGCAGGTGTCCGGAACCAGATGGGCATCGTAGGGTTCCAGTTCTTCGTACAGGCCGATGCGCTTAGCCATTGCACAGACGTGTTCTCCTACCAAAATCCACATAGGAACTGCTAGCTTACGGTGATTAATTTTCTTCGCAATGTGCAGACATTCATTAAGCGTGAAGTGCGGGCATCCAAACATAGCGAAATCAATAGGCCGATGACCAGAGACAGAAATTTCTTCCAGTTCTTTTTCTAGGTCTTCGTTAGTGATAGTAACAACCCGCTCTGGGTCCTTGCCGCCAAAGGCAGTTTTTACATCTGGCGCTTCCGGAGTGAAACCGGGAATATGATACATATCATAAGATCCGGATGTGTTCAACTGGGCTCCTAAATTGCGCAGGGCTTCCTTGGAAATGTGATCAGGAAGACCGACAAATACCGGGATGCCGTGGCCAATCTTTTTGCCGCACATCCCCAGAATATGGTAATCGTGGTCGTTTTTCATATCCGCCTTGACATTCACCAGAATATTGCCGTACCGGTTTTCTTTTAACAATAGACCATATTCAGGGACATACCCGGTAATGGCGGCAAAAAGAGCGGAATTGGCTCCTTCCCGGTTGGAGCGTGCTCCCCAGATGGCATTGATAAAGGGCGTGGCGCTGGATTCCGAGAAGGCACAGATTTCCCCGAACATAGGCACATTGGTATCAATATATGGGGTGCAGTTGTAACTCAGCTCAGCCCCGATGGCACGGTACGCTTTATCCGTCCGTTCCATTTCTTCATAATCTTTGTTAGTGACCGTTCCCAAAGTTTTAAAGTATTGCAGGCAGAAACCTGGATTTACAGTGGGCCGTACCCGGCATGTTGCTCCCAAGGAAGCCATTTTTTCAGCCAGCCAACGATCTGCTTCCTGATTGCTCAGGGCGACATGCGCACGGGTGATGGGAACCATTCTTTTTGCACCAAAAGATTCCCCAATACCGACCTGCACCTTCATGGCCAGCTGGGCACCTTTGCCATACTTTCCGTTTAATAAATCTTGTTGATCCTGGGTCAGTTCCATACAATATACCTCCCCTAAATACAACCTGTATACAGGACGCGTTGTGTCTTCTTCCCGGGGAATTCCATATTTGCATTATGAATGATACCAAGATAAAGAGCAATAATATCTCGAAAAGAGGTGCTTTAGAAAAGCGCAATCTGGATTTATAGGCGAATCTTGTAATAAAGAGTACAAATACTCAAAAAAGTGCAGCATAAAAAGAGAAAATATCCGTATATTAAAGCACTGTAGGAATAAAAAGATTCGCAGGAAAAGATAATAAACATGTCAAGTTGTTGTCAATTTACCGTAAACTAAAAATACTACACTTGAAAAGACAAAGAATTGTCAGAAATAGTTTTGTATTTTGTATGCAAAGTCCAGATGGTATACGGAGGTGGTTATAGAGGATCAAATAAAAATTATGCACTAGAAAAGCCCCTTTCCTATGGGTATAAATAAATGCCTAAATTGCAATATCAAATTGAACACTTTGTAAGTCACCCAATTTGCCTACTTC
>CAJMHI010000013.1 GCA_905213155.1 uncultured Acidaminococcus sp.
TTCAAATACCCCACTGCATTTACTCGTGCACTGGCATTTACTTTTTCAAGTTACGAGCCACATTGCTGCGGGTAAGAGCGCTAACTTTCTGTACACTCAGGCGATAAAGTCGCCGTTCATATCCACCAGTTTGCCCGGGTTCATGATGTTATTTGGATCCAGAGCATGTTTGATGGCCTTGATCAGCTTCACTTCCCCATCGGGCGTGCAGCGGGCAAATTCTTCCAGCTTTTTGTAGCCGATGCCGTGTTCGCCGCTCATTTTGCCTCCCAGGGCATAGACACGGGGGAACAGGTCCGCGTGGAAGGCTTTGATGGTCTTAAACCAGTCTTCCGGGGACAGGCCGTATTTGTTAAGGGGCAGCACATGAATATTACCATCGCCGATATGGGCCACTGTTACGGCATACAGGTGATATTTTTCCTGGAGTTCCGGGATCTGTGCCACCATTTCGGCAATGCGGTCCAAAGGAACCACAAAGTCCTCGGTCTGGAACATTTTATCAATATCCCGGGCTGCTTCCGCAAATTCCTTCCGGACTTTCCAAATCCGGTCGTCCGCCTCAAATTCATCCAGAGAGCCGTTGTCTTCGGCCAGCTGGCAGAGCAGCTCCATCTTCCGGTCGGATTCTTCCTGG
Source organism: uncultured Acidaminococcus sp. (assembly GCA_905213155.1). Lineage (GTDB taxonomy): Bacteria > Bacillota > Negativicutes > Acidaminococcales > Acidaminococcaceae > Acidaminococcus. The sequence continues at coordinate 638 of CAJMHI010000013.1, forward strand.
TTGAAGGTTTCCACTGTCACAATCACGTAGCAGCAGCCTTCCTTCACATGGGGCATTTCCATATTGTCCAGGTATTTGCAGGTCATGTCGATGGCGGAATTCCCCATGTATTCAATGGACGTGGGCTCAATCCCGGCTTTCAGGATCTTATTAGGCAGGGCAAAAGCCTTTTCATCGTCATCGAAAACGCATACCATATTAAAAGAGAAGGGAGGCAGGGGGCGGAGTTTCACGGTCACTTCCGTGATAATGCCCAGCGTGCCTTCGCTGCCGGCAAAGAGCTGTTCCAGGGCAAGACCGGTAGAACATTTTTTCAGCCGGGCGCCCACATCTACGATGTCGCCAATTGGTGTAACCACTTTCAAGGCGTAAATCTGGTCCCGGGTGGTGCCATACCGGACGGCTTTGTTGCCGCCGGCATTATTGGCTACGTTGCCGCCGATCTGGCAGCTTTCTGCACTGGAGGGATCCCCGGCGTACATGACGCCGTGGGCTCTGGCTTCCGCCTGGAGCTGCCCGGTAAAGACACCGGTCTGCACTACCGCATACAGGTTGTCCGCATCCAGTTTCAAAATCTGGTTCATCCGCTGTAGTTCCACCACAATGCCATGGTAAATGGGAATAGCGCCGCAGGCAACGCCGGTGCCGGCGGAACGTGGGGTAATGGGAACCAGGTATTGATTTGCCAGTTTCACCACTCCGGCCACTTCTTCTGTGGTACCGGGGAACACCACCACTTCCGGTTTTTTGAAGAAATGGGGATTGCCTTCTTCATCGGTCTGGTACTGTTCCAGATATTCCTCATCCGTTTTCACATAGCGGTCCCCCACCACTTTTTTTAAGGCTTCTACCAATTCCGGCGTTACAGGATTGTACATTACGTTCATACTATTCCCTCTCTTTTCCTTTACTCTGTTAGTTTTTTCTTGAAGTGTCTCCTAAAAATCGAGTTGATGTTTCCCAGTATACCACATTCTGTATACTTGTAAAGAAAAAAGCCAAAAAAATTCCCGAAAGTATAACTTTCGGGAATTTTCGAAGGGATACTGTTTAGTTTGATACAAGACCTAGTTTTATCAGTCTTGGACAGGTTTATCAGCGATATCCAGAACGCCGCGGTCGCATTTCTTAGCCCGTTTCCAGAACAGGCAGAACGCCACGATAGCGAACACAACACCAATAGGATAGGCCACAGAATAGCTGATTTCCAGCCCTTCCTTGGCCACCAGGATGTAGGTGCTGGATACAGCGCTCATGAAGGTAGCAGGAATAATCGCAATCCAATAGTTGCCGTGGTTGGCATACAGGTACATCCCGCCGGACCACAGTACAAACATAGCCAGGGTCTGGTTGGTCCAGGAGAAATATCTCCACAGGATGTTTACATCCACCTGGGTCAAAATACCGCCTACCAAAATGATGGGCACAGCCAGTTTCAGACGGGAAGCCAAGGTGTGCTGGTCAATCTTGAACCAGTCCACGATGGTGTACCGGGCAGAACGGAATGCGGTATCAGCAGAGGACACCGGGCAGGCGATAACGCCGATCATGGCAATGACCGTACCTACGCTGCCCATAAGTCCGGAGCAGATATCATACACTACGCCGCCAGCGCCATGGTAAGTAACCAGTGCAGCGGTCAGGCCTTTGGTGGTGCCATAGAAAGAGGTACCGGCAGCTGCCCAAATCAGGGCAATGATGCCTTCAGCCACCATAGCGCCGTAGAAAATCTTATGGCAGTCCCGTTCACTCTTGATGCAACGGGCCATAATCGGACTCTGTGTGGAATGGAATCCGGAAATAGCGCCGCAGGCAACGGTAATAAACATAATCGGCCAAATCGGAGTTCCTTTCGGGTGCATGTTCACCAGAGTGATTTCCGGCACATGGAAGCCTTTCACAAACAGCATGGAGCCAACGCCCACAGCCATGAAGATCAGGCACAGCCCAAAGAACGGGTACAGTTTGCCAATGAGTTTATCCACGGGCAGGAAGGTTGCGCAGAAATAATAGATCAGTAACACACCCAGCCAGAAGTTGTAGCTGAGCGGAGAGATCTTCGTCAGCAGGCCGGCAGGGCCAGTAGTAAATGCAACACCAACCAGGATTAACAGCACAACGGAGAACCCACGCATAATATGCTGCATGGTGGGCCCCAGGTAGCGGCCTACGATTTCGGAGATGGAAGCCCCATCATTCCGTTCAGACAGCAGTCCGGAAATAAAATCGTGCACACCGCCAGCAAACACGGTACCAAAAGTAATCCACAAAAATACGGCAGGCCCCCATTGTGCACCCTGCAGGGCACCGAAAATAGGTCCCAGTCCGGCAATATTTAGCAGCTGGACCAGAAATACCCGCCAGTTTTCCATAGGTACGTAGTCAACGCCATCTTCCAACCGATAGGCAGGTGTTTTTCTGTCATCGATGGGAGGACGGAAGCAGCTCTCTACGTATCCGCCATAAATGAAATAACCCGCAATTAAAATGGCAAGACACACAAAAAAGCTAATCATTTAAAAAACTCCCTTCTGCGAATCCCTTCACTTCGCAATTTTTACTGTCACAGTCATTATAGACCTTATCCCTGAAAAAATCCACCTGCATTGACGAAGAAATATGTTTATTTACTAAAGAAGGTAAAATAATAAGGAAGGTGTTGCCACCTTCCTTATGTTACGCACATCTGTATTATTTTTTGTAAAAGCTGCTAACTTGTTATTTTTCCAGTCCCCACTGGCTACGGATATGCATGCCATCCGCTTCGGGAACAAGCCCGGTCAGCCGGACCAAGTTAAACAGGTTGTGCCCTTTGATCTTCAGCTGGGCAATCCGGCTCTTATTTACAGCTTCGGTAAAGTCCACGGTCAGCCCGTTTTTGCTGAAGGTGCACACCAGATCATCCCGGCTCACCACCCGCATATTGAAGATGGCATTTACCAGGCTCATGATGATCCGTGTCCCTAAAAGCCGTACCAATAGCTCTCCCAGTTTATTATCCGCAATGGCAAAGTCGTGAATCTTAAACCGGGCATAGGAGGCCGTATTGTTCAGTGCCAGCGCTTCAATAGCCACCTGGGCGGTCAGGCTCCCGTATTTCTCATGTTCCACGGTTACGTCCAGCACATGATCACCGTGGTAGGCACAATCCTTGAAATGGAAGTCGCTGTCCTTCATAGCTTCTCCCAGACCCCTGGCCAGATCAGGATAAGGCACCACCAGTTCCCCCCGGCGCAGCTGTTCCCAGGTTTGGGCAGTCATCCAGCGCTGCCCGGCTTCTTTGAAAGGCGCGGCAAATTCGTTAAATTCTTCTGCATAGGCGCCCACGTTCCCGGCTACTTCGCCCAGTTTGCCGGCTGCTTCGTCCGCCTTGGTCTTTAGCTTGTCAAACAAGGGTTTCACCGTGTCCGCTGCTTTTTTCCGTTCATCCCCCAGAGGAATATTCTTTTTGTTATTGTCTGCAAATTCCTTAAACCGGGCCATACCTTCTTTACAGGCTTTTTCATATAGCCCTTTAAAGGTGCTGAGATCGCTGGGCTGTCCCGCATCCAGCCAGGCCACGGCTGCTTTGCCCACTGCATAGGTAATGCCTACGGCCATGGGGACTTGCAGCGGCGGGAAAGGAATCATGGTAAAAATGGTCTGTCCTACAAAAGACGCTCCCAAGCTGCCAATCAGTCCGGCAATGGCGCCGGTTTCCACTTCCACGCCCCGCAGATCGCAGAGCCGGGTAATCATATACACTTCGTTGGCCATAAGCGCCAGGCTTCCCAAAAAGGGCGTCATGACAATCACACTGGCCCGTGCAGCTCCCCAGCGTACGATTTCTTCGCTTTCCCGGGTAAGATCTGCCACCGGGCTGTCTGTGCCTTCTTGTTCCATGGGACGGGTTTCCACGTCCACAGCTTCTTCCTGTCCGTCCATTCTTTTATCCATATCTTCCTGCATAGCCATCCCTCCTGATGTATGTAAACTATCCCAGTGTAAAAACGGCTTCTTTAGAATAGTATACCATATTTCCGATGGCTATTGGCAGAAATGGCTCAGCTTTTTGCACTAAGGGCCAGTTCCTTATCCGGCAGCTGCGTGTTTTTTACAGGCACTGTCAGCTTTTGTCCGGGCTGGATGGCCTTTGTCAGATCCAGCCGGTTCACCCGGACAATCCGGTCAATAACTTCCCGCACATCTTCTTCCGGCGTAGCATAACGGCCGGCAATACCCCATAAATTGTCCCCGCTGGACACAACCACTTGTCTATCTACAAAAGCAGCCGGAGCCGCTTCCATCCGCAGCACCTGGTAGCCCGATACGCCCATGAGTACTACAGTTAAAATCAAAAGGAGTCTGCGCATTGATTTTCCCCCGCTTTCTTTTGAACATTTGTTTGATGATTGTATAATATCATCATTAGTTCGTTTTTGCAAGGGATTAATGAAATTTTGTTCGTTTTTATATCTTGATTCTATATCTTGGTACACTCCTAAGGATAAATCCGGTATAATAAAGTAAAACCAAATGCTAATACAGAAAGGGGGATCCCCCATGACCTATATCGCCTGTGTAGAAGATGATGAAAGTATCCGGGAGCTGGTCTGTTATGCCCTGCGGAGCCAGGATTTTGAAGCAGAAGCTTATCCGGATGCCGCTGCCTTCTGGGCCGGGCTTAAGCAGAAACAGCCTGACCTGGTGCTGCTGGATATTATGCTCCCGGGAGAAAGCGGACTGGAAATCCTGAAAAAACTGCACGCAATGCCTGCCACCCGTCACCTGCCGGCGATTTTACTCACGGCCCGCACCAGCGAGTTTGATATTGTAAAAGGCCTGGACACAGGGGCCGATGATTACATCACCAAACCATTTGGGATTATGGAACTTTTGAGCCGGATCAAAGCGGTGCTGCGCCGGAGCGCCCTGCAGCCACAGAACCAGGAAATTTTGCATTGCGGAGATATTACCCTGAATATAAAAAAGCACCAGGTGCTGGCTGGCGACGTTCCCTGTACCCTTACGGGCAAGGAATTTGACCTGCTCCAGTACCTGATGACCAATGCCGGCATCGTTCTGTCACGGGACCAGATCATGGAAGCGGTGTGGCAGTTTACCTACGCAGGAGAAAGCCGGACCATTGATATCCACATCCGCAGTCTGCGGCAGAAGCTGGGGGAAGCAGGAAAAATCATCCAGACTGTCCGCGGCGTAGGCTACCAGATCCCTTAAGGAGGCACCATGCGCAAGCGAATTTATCTCCATCTTTTTCTGGTAGGCGTGGTCTGCATTGTTGCCACCGCCCTGATCTGCGTCTTTGCCTTCTGGCAGACCACCCGGCAGCAAATCCTCCAGGACCTTTCCCTGACGCTGTCCGTGCTCAGTGAAGAAGGGACAACCAGTTCTCATCCGGAAACAGTCTGGGAGGCCACAGGGAAAGCCATGCCGACGCTTAGGATTACCTGGGTGGATCCAAACGGCAATGTTACCTATGATTCCTGGGAAGCTCCGTCCCATTTGGGCAACCACAACGACCGGCCGGAAATTCGTATGGCCCGGCAGAACGGAGAAGGCAGCTACTTGCGGCAATCTGCCACGCTGGGGGAAATCACCCTGTATGCCGCCAAGCGCCTGCCGGATGGCACCGTATTGCGTCTTTCCCGGACCCAAAAGGATTTATTGCAGCCGCTTAAATCTCTTTTACCCTGGTGGATACTGGCGTTAGGCCTGCTTATGTTCATTTGCCAATGGACCGTGCGGCGCATGACAACGGGGATTCTGCAGCCACTGGAAAATGCCACGGCCTATTTATCCCAAGTAGGCAGCGGCATCGCGCAGGAAGACGCCATCGCACAGGCAGGCTATCCGGAGCTGCGGCCATTTTTGACCACCATCGCCCGACAGGGAGCACAGCTGGACCATTCCTTCCAGGAACTGGAGCAGGAACGCAATACCATGAAGTCCATTACGGACAACCTGCAGGAAGGCGTGCTGTTATTGGACAAACAACTACGCATCCAGTGGATCAACACCTGGGGCTATACGCTGTTAGTAAAAGAACGCCGCAATCTATTGGATAGCCGTCATAGCTTGCTGGGCCAATTTTTGCTGCCCCTGCTCCCCGCAGAAAGCCTTCCAAATGCCGATGCATTACGAACGGAAGAAACGCTTCACTGGTTCATGGAAAAAGACGGCCGCCAGTTTGCGCTGTACCTGCAGCCCCTCACCCCGCCCCAGCAACGGGCTCCCCGCCTGCTGCTCATTCTGGACGTAACGGAATCCCGGCAGCGGGAAAAACTGCGCCAGGACTTTACGGCCAATGTCACTCACGAATTAAAAACCCCACTGACAAGTATCAGCGGGTTCGCGGAATTAATGGCAGCGGGCATGGTGCAAAAAAAAGAGGACATTGCCCATTTCGGGCAGCTCATCCGGCAGGAATCCAGACGTCTTCTTGCCATGATTAACAGCATCCTGCTGCTTTCCAAAATTGAAGGAGCCCCTAAGAAATCCCTGCATAAGCCCGTCCGGCTGGACCAAATAGCCGCTTCCGTAGTGGAATTTCTTCAGCCCCTCTGTGAACAAAAGCAGGTTACCGTCCATGCAAAGTTTTCTCCCGTAACCATCCAGGGCAATGACGGCTTGCTGCGGGAAATGGTGATCAACCTTTTGGACAATGCGGTCAAATACAATAAGCCCCAGGGACAGGTCAATCTCACGGTGGAAACCCGGAAGGGAAGGGCAGTGCTCACGGTACAGGACACAGGTATCGGCATCCCGGAACGTGCCCGGCAGCGGATCTTTGAACGCTTCTACCGGGCCGAGTCAAGCCGGAGCAAGGAAAGCGGCGGCACAGGGCTGGGCCTTTCTATCGTAAAACATATTGTGGAGCTCCACGACGGGGACATCCACCTCGCCAGCCAGGAGGGCCAGGGCACTGTCTTTACGCTGACCTTCCCCCTAGCAGTGGCTCCTACCCAAAGCAGCCAGTAACATAGCGTTCTGTGCGGGTTTCCCGGGGATGGGTAAACAAGGTTTCCGTGTCCGCCATTTCCACCAGTTCGCCCAGGTAAAAAAAAGCGGTCCGATCGGAAATCCGGCTGGCCTGCTGCATATTATGGGTCACCATCACAATGGTGTACTGCTTTTTCAGCTCCAGCACCAAATCCTCGATTTTCTGGGTGGAGATAGGATCCAGGGCGGACGTAGGCTCATCCATTAAAATCACAGAAGGCTCCACCGCCAGTGTCCGCGCAATACACAGCCGCTGCTGTTGCCCGCCGGAAAGTCCCAGTGCGCTTTTGTGCAGCCGGTCTTTCACTTCGTCCCAAATCGCCGCCTGGCGCAGGCTTTTTTCCACAATTTCTGTGAGCCTTGCCCGGTCCCTGATGCCCTGCACCCGGGGCCCATAGGCCACGTTGTCAAAAATGCTTTTGGGAAAAGGGGCCGGCTGCTGAAACACCATGCCCACCCGGTAACGCAATGCCAGCGGATCCAGCTCCTTATAGCAGTCTTTTCCTTCAAATAAAATCTGCCCTTCCACCCGGCACCCGCCGACATAGTCATTCATCCGGTTCATCGTCTTGAGCAGCGTGGATTTCCCGCAGCCGCTGGGCCCGATCAGAGCCGTAATCTCGTTTTTATGCACCTGCATGGTGATATCGCGTAAGGCCTGGTGCTTCCCGTAGAAAAGATTTAAGTCCTGAATGGCAAAAACTGCCTCTTGATTAAGCATGCGAAGTACCCTCCCGGTTTCTATCCATACGCCAGCAAAAATATCTAGCTACGATGGTAAATCCTACAACAATGAGCATAAGGAGCGCACTGGTGACACTGGCTACCTGTGCGGCATCCGGTGCCAGCGCTTCCGTGCGCATCACCCAGATATGCAGCGCCAGGGTTTCTCCGGGCCGCAGCGGATTCAAGGCGCAGGTAGAGGACGCCAGGTTCCAGCTGCCCCAGTCTATATCTGTGCTCATACCCGCTGTAAACAGCAGAGCTGCCGTCTCTCCGAAGCCACGCCCGGCTGCTAAAATCATTCCTGTCTCAATCCGTTGATAGCAGGCCGGGAGGAGCACATGCCAAATGGTCTGCCAGCGGGACGCTCCAAGGCCCAAAGACCCCATGGTATATTCCGGAGGCAGATCTTTAAGAGCGTTTTCCGTCACGCTGGTCATAAGGGGCAGCGTCAAAATAGAAACGGATAAAGCCCCCGCCAAAAGGTTCCACTGGCTGCCCGTCATCACGATAAAGACCAGATATCCAAAGAGCCCCACAACAATAGAGGGCAGAGATGCCAGCGTCTCTACCGCCATGCGAACCCACTGCACCACTTTACCGTCTTTGGCATATTCCGCCAGATAAATGCCCGCCGGAACGCCCCAAAGGGTACTGAATACCAGTGCCAAAAGGACCAAATACAAGGTATTGAAAAACATGTCCCGGAGATCCAGCAGGATCTCCATGGAAAATCCAGCAATGCCCTGCCCCACCACTTGCAGGATAAACCCTAGGAGTAGAAGAGCCGCTCCAAAAGCTCCGGCTGCCACCAGGAGGCTCATGAGGCGAGCCACCTTTTTTTTCATCGCAATTGCGTGCATCGCTTACCCCTCCGCTTCCACTTGCATGGGATCTCTGCCAAAATGGTGAATGGTGAAAATCAGCGCAAAGCTGATACCAAAGAGAAGGAGTGCCAGCGTCCACAGCGCTGCACTGTATTCCCCGCCTTCCATGGCGCCGCCCATATCATTGGCCAGTACCGTGGTCATGGTGCTGGCCGGCAAAAACAGGGAGGACGGGAACCGTTTCATCTGCCCGATGACCATCGCTACCGCCATGGCTTCCCCCAAGGCCCGTGCCAAGCCTAAAATCACTCCGGTGAGAATCCCTCGCCGGGCCGACGGCAAAATCACATGGCAGATGGTTTCCCACCGGGTAGCCCCCAGTCCATAGGAAGCATCCCGCCAGCTTTGCGGCACCGCCAGCATGGCATCCGCCGTCATGGTGGTAATCACAGGAAAAATCATAACAGCCAGCACAATGGCGGCTGCCAGTACGGAAAAGCCGTAGGGAATAGGAAATAGCTGCTGCAACAGCGGCACCAGCACGGTTACCCCTACCCAGCCATAAATCACGGAAGGGATTCCCGTAAATAGCTCCACCACCGGACGCAGCACATGCCGAACGGTGGGACTTGCCATCTCCGCCAGATAAATCGCCGTCGCAAGAGATAGCGGCAGGGCAAACAGCAGCGCCAGAAAGCAGGTCACCAAAGACCCACTGATGAACATGGCCGCTCCTACGTTGCCGCCGCCTGTCAGCCCGTCATACGGCGCCCAGGTTGCGGAAAACAAAAACTCCTGGAGGCTGTGGCCAAATGCCCAGAAGGTACTGCTCCCCTTCCAGAACAGGAAGGCCGCCATCAAAAACGGCAACAGCGCAGCCCCCATCCCGCAGGCTGTCATGCCCAAGCGGGACAGGGATTCGCTGCGGTGCACCTGGCGCAACTGCTGCGTGGTTTGCTCCCTACCCTTGCGTTCAGTTGTGGGAAGTATCTTGATGTTGCATTTTACTGCTGACTCCATACCCAAGCTCCTCAATCCGGTTACCATATTCGCTGCTTACCAGGTAGTCAATAAATGTTTTTACAGCTGCCTTCGGGTTCTTGCGGGTATAAATATGTTCATACCCCCATACGTTATATTTCCCGCTGTAGGTGTTTTCCAGGTTCGGCGCTACCCCGTCAATAGCAAGGGCCGCCACCGTGCTGTTATCCTTCAGGTAGGGCAGCGCCACATAGCCGATAGCGCCTTTGTTCTGTGCCACACTTTGTACCAAAAGGCCGCTGTTATCGGTTTCCAGGGCTTTATTAGACGCCTCTTCTGCTCCCGCCAGGGCATATTTGGCAAATAAGGCCCGGGTGCCGCTGGTTTTCGGACGGGTTACCAGTACAATAGGTTCATCCGGCCCGCCCAATTCTTTCCAGTTGGTGACCTTGGCCGTAAATATATCCGTTAGCTGCTGTTTGGTCAGGCTTTTCACGGTACCTGCGACATCTTTATTGACAATGGTAGCTACCGTCATCACACAGATTTTATGGTCTTCCAGTTGGGCCGCCTGCTCCTTGGGCAGCTTGGATTCGGCCGGTACATCGGAATTACCCATGTCCACGGAGCCTTCCGCCACCTGCTTTAGCCCCATGCCGCTGCCGCCAGCATTTAAGCTGATGCGGATTTGCGGATTTTTCTTTTTAAAATATTCTGCCCCGTCTTTGACAAGGGGCAGCAAAGCAGAAGACCCGGAACCTGTAATGCTTTCCCCCTCGGAAGAGCCCGTAGCCGGTGTGACCTGTTTCCCGCCCCCACATCCTGTAAGCCCCATTGCCAGGACAGCAGCCATACATAGCATCGTAATTTTTTTCAAATTTACTTTCATTCATCATTCCCCTTTCTTTCCATACGCTGTTTTCTTCAGCCTGCTTTAAAGATACCAGCGCCATGTAAAAAGAAAGGGCAGGGGATTGTAAAGAATTGTAAAGTTTTCCCCAGAAAGCAAAACACAGTTGCCAGCACGAATGCTTCCACGCTGACAGCCGTGTTTTTTCTTATGTTTTGCGTTCCGTAGTGCGCTATGGCGGTATTCCGTTCCCCCAGTGTGCAAACCTAAAATATAAGTACTCTCTTAATTCCTTATCCATACTTATCCATATTTCATAAACAGCACGCCTGCAATCCATAAAATAATAATTACGGCATTCCAAAACCACAGATGATTATCCGATACATATCCTTCAGGACAGATAAACCGCTCCTCCACAAATTCACGTCCGCTGATGGTATTATTACCCTTTTCCAAATTTTGTTTATAACATTAGGAATCAAATTACTGTATAATTAAAACAAGTAACTGCTAAAATAGATTTTTCAAACGAGATGCTGCCTATGCATACTTTCCTGCAATGTGCCTTATCTTCTCTACTCACTGTATGTATCCTTCTGCTTTCGGGATGTTCGTTTTTATTGACTACGGAACAAGGAGATCCCTATACACCCGCCGATGTCGTTTCCATGGTAGAAAAAGAATTTGCTGCCCTTCAACCCCGCCTTGTCATCCAATCTACAGCAGTGGAGAAAGAAAAGCCCTTCCAGCGCAACCTCTACCACCTGCACGACCAAGCCCATGACATCACTTTCACCTGCACAGCCAATGTAAAGCGCCCTACACTGCCATTCCCGGGAGGACAGCGGACCACCAATGCCCTGTTCAGTTATGCTAAGCCTATAGCCACTATATCAACGCCAAAATCATCCCCAGCGCAGCTACCCGGGACATCCGTCTGGCTACGGAGGCAGAAGCCCGGGAACTGCATACCTCCAAACTGACGAGAACGGTAGGGATGGGGGACAAAATATCTCTGTTTCAGGCCAATCATTTCGTTTTTGTCAATGCTGATACAACAGGAGAAGATGCCGCAAACCTATGTAAACAAATATACCATCTCTACCGCCCCCATAATGATGATGCCCTTTTACGCACATTGGGAGTACGGGACATTGCCTTTTATTATCTGCCTTCCGGCCAGGGTGATTTTAAAAAAAGCCGTTTACCTCATGACCTTCCGCATCAATGAAGAAGGGCACAAGGAATGGAACAAAGTCTTGAAAGATAATGTAAATGGTCCTCCGGATATAACAGATGCAAACACCTTGGAAAGAGAATTAGCGAACCATTTTCAACATCTCATCCGTCAAGCTGCAGCAAGGTAAGCCAAAGCAGAAAGGGTACGAAGAAATCATTTCTTTATGGTCTTCTTCACATTTCATTCTTATATAAATATCCTTCAATAGTTCTTCTGTCATAGCGGCCTCCGATATTGAGTGACCTTAATCCCGTAGCTTTTGGTTTCTTTTTTCAGCCTCTCAAGCAATTTATCGATTCTCTTCGACTTTCCAAAAAAGACTGTCACTGTCTCCCCTTGTTTTCGTTCTATATACATAGTGTACCTTAGACCGGATCCCATTCTTCTGCCAAAATAGCCGATGATTTTGATGCTTTGTATTGTGTTCATGGGAATCACTCTCTTGCCGAAAAATAGAGCTGAATGGATATAAAAATTGCCCCGGGCTATATGATAAGGTGCCCAAAACGCTCCGCCGCTGCGATGAACTGCGTATGCTCTGCGCAGAAAAAGAACGGTGCAAACAGAGACAATAAGAATCAACAAGGAGCGGCTCACATAGTCATTCCAAGCAAATTCCATCCCTGTCAAAAGATATTCCACCAATTTGCACCCCGCCCTTCTCAAAGGTTGTCAAGATTCACATGCACTGCACATTCTCTCCATATTTCTCATTACCGCTTCACCCATCTCAAGCAGCTTCTCCATATCCGATAAGCTACTTGTTCCAAAAATATTAAAAGAAAGATGGCCGGTAATCGTTTTATACTGATAGGGTCTGGCTCTAAATGATATTTCATCCGTTTCCGTGTATATATCTACCCTCGCCAGTTTGTCATGGGCCGCTTTTATTTCACAGGATAAGACCTCATCGTGCATAACTTCATTCCCATTTGCCCGGATACTGATATCTAAATTATCCAATTGAATGAAAAAGTCCTTCGTCACACTTTTTCGAATTTTCCCGGCCAAAAGATAGGACATATACAGTCCCGGCAAAAATAGCAGCCAGCAGACCCAGTACATCCGGTACATTTTAAGAAGACCCAAAAGGCCTGAGTAATGTAGCACTAAGACGGTGGCTAAAATAGGAAGCACCAGAGCTGCCGGAAAACATAGTCCTATGATCCTATCCCCGTGTGCCGTTACTGCCTTAAATCGATATGTTTTCATTTCTGGATCTCCCGACCAATACCTTCAACGTATTTCTCTTTCTGAGTTAGCATTCCAGGATTATTGTCCCACTATATAGAATCAGCAAATAAATAAACACAAGTATATTCCTAAGCCAAAAAATATTTTTGATTTTAAAGAAAGATGGGGAAACACTTTCTCAGCTTCCGCTTTGGCAGAAAAGCTTTTCAGCAATTTATAATACGCTGTTCCTAAGGAAAGACAGCCTATCCCTATAAGGAATACGAAGGTATAAATTAGGCTTGAGACATATCTTGCCGACACAAAAGCCGAAGCCACTACACATATACAACTTCCCAGGAAAATCAGTCTGGTCAGATTACTGAAAAACCGATAGGAAGAAGGGAAATCTTGCTCTCGTCTATATACTTTATAATACTCATAACCAACAATGGGTAGAAGCAGAAATACAACAAGCAAGCGAAAATCATACTGAAAAAGGCGAAAACAGAGCTCTATCATTGATGTATCCTTTTCCACACCGTGACAGTCACACCAAAACAAAGGATGGGTAAACTGGGTGTGCGTTTCAAGATGTCCCGCTTTTTATTGAGGAGCCCCAAATGAAATGGAGATTTTTGATGATGATTTTGGGTTTAGCTTATCACATACACTCATCTTACAATTAACCAAAATTTTATTTCCGTATATAGCATTATGATACGGGGGTGCGGACATTTTTTTAGACACCCACACCCAACCCCTCTCACTGTAGCAGCCTCTTCAGGTGTTAGTGCTCTTGTATTAAGTTCCTTTATAATTTGTTCCCCTATCGAGCATTGGATTTTAACCTCTGCAATGGACTTGCTAGCAGCCATAAACTTTAGTTTTTCCACCAGGTCCACAGCTCCATACCCCATTCACTTCTTCGCTACTCTTTTTCCAACAAGAAATCTACAATATTTTGCTTACGGATGCCGTTGTAATCCTCAATATAATCCCGGTCCATGGTAAGCAGGATTTTTTCGTACTGGTCCGGGATTTTCTGCAGGGGCACTAGTTCCCGTTCCAAGGTATGGGGATCCTGCACGGAGGCGGCGACCTGGTAATAGGCCTTTCGGTCCGGCCTTGTAGCTACAAAATCCACTTCCAAATTTCCTAATTTTCCCACGCCTACTTCATACCCCCTGCGTCGGAGTTCCAGATAAACCACATTTTCCAGAATATGCCCATAGTCCCCGGTACGAAATCCCAAAAGCATATTCCGCAGGCCTGTATCCACGATATAGAATTTTTCCAGGGTTCTCAAATATAATTTCCCTTTGATATCAAATCGCCTGGCCCGGTAAAAGATAAAGGCTTCTTCCAGCATGCCCAGATAGTTGTCGATAGTAATGACCGATGTCTTCCGCCCTTTGCTGGTCAGGTAGCCGCTGATTTTAGCCGTGGAAATGGGATTACCAATGGTATCTGCCAAATAGCGAACCACAGTCCCCAACAGTGCCGGATCCCGGACGTCATTGCACTGCACAATATCTTTCATCAGTACTGTGTCATATACACCGGACAATACGGTTTTGATAGTTTCCGTCGTTTGCGGAAGCGCCGGGATAATCGGCATCCCCCCAAAGCGCAGGTACTGTTGAAACGCCGTATCCGGGGTACGTGCCGCCTCAGGACTAAACTGCAAATATTCTTGAAAAGAAAGCGGAAAGACCTGGATTTCCACATACCGTCCCGACAGCAGGGTAGAAATTTCAGAAGATAGGAGTTTCGCATTGGAGCCGGTCAGGTATATATCGCAAAGGCCCTCGGCAAATAGGGAGTTAATCGCCCTCTCCCAGCCGAGAACCTGCTGAATTTCATCCAGTAGCAGATACACAGGAGCTTTTCCCTGAATTTTTTCTTTCAGCATAGTGTACAGCTGGTGATAGTTCCGCACTGCATCCAGCCCCATCCATTCAAAGTTCAGATGGATGATATTGTCCGCTGGGACATGCTGGTCTTTTAAATACTGTTCATACAAGTCCAGCAGTGTGGATTTTCCCGACCGCCGCAGCCCCGTAATTACTTTAATCAGGGGCTTATCCCGAAAGCTGATGATTTTATTTAAGTATACTTCTCTTTTTATCATAATATCTCTCGTTTCTATAGTATAAGTTATATTTTTATTATTTTTTATTTTTTTCTATAGTATACTATATAAATTTTTACTCATATATGTCAAGGTCAGCCTAATAAAAGATCCAGATTTTTTTCGTATACTAGGCGGTTTGTGTGCTCTTATAAAGTGAAGGGAAAAGGAGGACAGGGCATGATGAAAGAGAACGAAATCCGCCACACGATAATTATGATGTTTAAGGACGCACTGGGAACCGTCCGCTCTATTAGGGTGCCCTTTGCCCGGCCGGATATAACAGGGCGCGAGGTACGCCAGGTGATGGAACTGATCATCTCCCTAGGTCGGGTCCTATCCAGGAACGGGCTGCCGCTGGTAACCATGGTAAAGGCCCGGCTGGTGACGGAAAAGATACTCTTTGTAGCCTCTAAGAATGCGATTAGGCCTTGCCCCGCAAGAGAGGCTCAGCCCATTTCCGCAAACAAAAAGAACTGCACGCATAGGGCGCACAGCTCTTTCACACACGCTTTATCACACAAGTTTCCGTTCATAGGGATCGCTGCTAATGCCTTGGGAAAGCACCTGTTTTGCCCATTCTTTAGCGGTAAAGAGGGAATGATCCCGGTAATTCCCACATTCTTTTTTCTGCGTCCCCGGCACGTCTTCCCACCGGGTTTCCAAAATCTCTTCCAGCGACTTTTTCAGGGCCTTCGCTACTTCTTCTGCGGAGTGATGCCCCCAGCACAGGAAATGAAACCCGGTGCGGCAGCCAAAGGGGGAACAGTCCAAATACCCTTTGATCTGCGGCCGCATATACAGTGCCAGCAGATGTTCCAGGGTATGCATGCCACCGGTGGGAATGGCCTGCACATTGGGCTGGGTGAGGCGCAGGTCATAGTTTGACACCACATCCCCACGGGGCCCTGTTTCCTCAGCAATCAGCCGCACATAAGGGGCTTTCACTTTGGTATGATCCAGGGTAAAACTTTCGATCACCACAGGTTTCACGGTTAGTTCTCCTCCAGGGGCATATCCCGGTTAGCAATTTTTTTTTCATATTCCTGACGGACAAACTGGGTTTTCAGCATCTGGATGGGTTCCACGGTAGCCACCCCGTGCCGCAGGTTTTCGTCCAGGAAGGAATACAGCTGGGAAATCTGGGCTTCTGTATCCACCATGGTCACAATCACCGGCAGGTTGATGGCTTCGGACACGCTGATGAAAAGCCGCCGTTCCTTACCCCGTACCCGGCTCCCGTAGCCCTGGGTTCCCCGGAGCACGGTACAGCCCGCAATTTTATACTTGGCTGCAATATCAAAGATGGCCTTATAAAAGGGTTTATCCTTGTAAAAGAAATCCTCGCCTACATAAATTGTCAGTTTGGTCAGTGTCAGAAATTCGGCTGCCATGAGATTTCCCTCCATTTCCTATTGCAATTTGGTCTGCCTTTTCAGCATTATTATACCATATTCCTACAGATTTATGTAAGATCCGGGTTTTGCTCCCGCCACTTTTTCAGCCGCTGCCGCTTCCGCCAGTAGGCATTTCCTACGCCGCCTACCACCACTAGCACCAGCAGCCAGCCAGCTGCCTTGATCGGGTTCAAATAGGTCACCGTAGCTTCCAATGGCGTTTTCTGCCCCAGGGGCAGACGCCAGGTCAGCACTTTTTTGTCCGGGCTTACTTCCCCTGCATTGGTGGAATCGGCACCCGTCGGCAATACCAGGGTAAAGCGAAGATCCACCTGGGATAAGATATTTTGCAGGATGGCCTGGGCATCTTTTTCTTTCAGGTGCTTGCCATCGCCCATATCCACCGCCGTATGGACGCTGATGGTGTCAAATAAAAGGCCGCCGCTTAGCTTGACAATGGGGGCTTCTTTTTTCTCCGGCTTCTTAGCAGGAGCCTTCTGCCCGGGCTGCCCGCCTTGGGCAGGTGCCGGGCTTTGGATGGCCTTATTGGCAGCATCTTCCCAGGTATTGAAATCAAACGTGCGCAGAACTTTGGAATCCTTGATATCCTTAATCTGGTTGTAATGCTTCTGGGCCCTAAAGCCGGTAAAATCCCCTTCTTTGGCAGGACTGACGGCATACCCGTCCTGTTTGAAATCTTCCTGGAAAGAATCTACCGTGGGTTTTAAAATCGGTGCCCCCACCAGTTCGCAAGTGAGATCGGCCGCCCCCAGGCGGGTCACCGCAAGGGTGATATGCCCTTTGGCGCAGCCGCTGAAAAGGGTCGTTCCTATAAGCAGCCAAAGCAGCAGGATCTTTTTCATATTGTCCTCCCCATTCTGTTTTTTGTGAGTTGGTTACTGGTTCTCCCCTTCCACCTTGTCTTTCTTCGAAAAAACGGGTAAGATGGAACTGAATAAAAATATGTAGAAAGAAGTGTGAAACCCATGAAAGAATTTCGTATCGGTTCTGCTGGTGAAGCTTCGGAAACCGTGCTTCACACCAACACGGCCAAAGCCATGGGCAGCGGTTCTCTGGATGTGTACGCTACCCCGGCCATGCTGGCGCTAATGGAAAAAGCAGCCTGCAAAATCGTCGATCCCTGCCTGGATGAAGATACTACCAGCGTAGGCGTCGGCGTGACACTAAGCCACGATGCAGCCACTGCCGTAGGCAAGACCGTGACCGCCAAAGCGGTACTTGTAGGCGTCAATGGCCGGAAGCTGACGTTTAAGGTCACCATTTCCGATAATTTCGGTACCATCGGACAGGGAACCCATGAACGGTTCCTGGTCAACAGAGAAAAATTCTTAGGCAAGCTGGCCAAAAAAGAACAGTAAAGCGGGTTATAAACACCGTGTCAGGGTTTCCATCACCATCAAGGTGCTGACGACGCCGACTCCTCCGGGGACGGGCGTATAGGCGGAAGCCCTGGCTTTTTTTGCGCTTTCTTCCACGTCTCCTACCAGTTTTCCGGCAACGGAATTAGAGCCCACGTCCACAATGACGGTGCCACCAGTAATCATATCCGCTGTAATCAGGTTGGGGTGCCCCACGGCACTGATAATAATTTCTGCCTGCCGGGTCACATCCTTCAGGTCCCGGGTACGGCTGCGGCAGACGGTCACCGTGGCATACCGCCCCATGAGCATAAGCACCAATGGCCGGCCTACCACTTCTCCGTAGCCCACCATCACCACCCGCTTGCCTTCCAGGGGGATTTTGTAGTAATCCAATATCGCCATACAGGCCCGGGGCGTACAGGGGCCCCAAGGTGTCAACCCCAGATACAGGCGGCCTCCATTGATGGGATGGATGCAGTCCATATCTTTTTCCGGGTTCATCTGCCGGATAAGGGGCAGTTTTTGGAGATGCTTGGGAAAGGGCATTAATGGCAAAATCCCATTGACGTTTGGGTCCTCGCTTAAAGACCGCATCACCGCTTCCGCTTCTGCTTGGCTGACGGCTTCCGGAAGTTTCACGCTTTTTGTGTGGATGCCAAGGCTTGCGGCCGTTTTTAACAGGCTGCGTTCATACACCTGGGCCGCTGGATTGTCCCCTATGAGAAACGTGGCCAGCGTCACAGGCCGGGCTGCGAATTTTTCCCGCAGACCCCGGCGGATTTTCTCTGCCACCGGGGCGCCCGCCATTACAATTGGTTCCATACAAACTCCTTGTAAACAGCAAGGGCGCCGTTGCGCCCCTGTTTTTTTTATATCTTGTATTGTACCACTGCCGCATGGGCGGTGGCAATTCTCTTACCGGAAGTATACGGTCACCGCATCACCCGAATGCAGCAACGCCCCCGGCGCCGGATCCTGTTTCCAGCTGGTGCCGCTGCCCTCCGGCAAAAGGACGAGTCCCCCACTAGATAGACAGCGGGCCACGTCCCGCATGGAAAGGCCTGCCAGATTGGGCAGCGCAACTGTCCCATCAGCGGCTTTGGTAAGGGCCGGCAGTTTCTCATCGTCCTTACTGACGCCCTGCGTCAAAGATTCCACCGTGGGCAGCCCCTTAAAGTCCGTAGGCTGGATGCCTTCAGCTACCAGAATCTGCTGCAAGGTATCCCGGAAAATCGGGGCCGAGACCTGGGAGCCATAGAAAGCGCCTTTAGGAGAATCCAGCATAATGAGCATGGCATAGCGGGGTGCATCGCTGGGCACAAAGCCCACAAAAGAGGCAATGTACACCCCGGGAATATACCCGCCCTGGGGGGAGAGTTTTTCTGCAGTGCCGGTTTTTCCGGCGATTTTGTAGCCCTTAATCTGGGCAGGCTTGCCGCCGCCTTCGGACACCACTTTTTCCATCATGGAGCGCATCTGCGCCGCCACTTCGGGGGTAATCACCCGGCGCACTTCTTCTTTTTTCCCCTGCTGGAGAATCTGACCGGTGGGGGAAACTACCTGTTTGACGATATAGGGTTTCAGCAAAACGCCGCCGTTTGCGATGGCACAAATGGCCCGCAGCATCTGCAGCGGGGTCACGGCAATCCCCTGTCCGATACCCATGGTGGCCACGTCGCTGGGCACCATGTCTTTGGGATCATACAAAATCCCCGTCTGCTCCCCTGGTACGTCGCTACCGGTAACGGAGCCAAAGCCAAACTTTTTGGCGTACTCCGTTTCTTTCTCGCCGCCCAGTTTTAACCCCAAATCCGCCATACCGGTATTTAGGGAAAACTTTATCACGTCGGTAAAGGTCACATGCCCCATCCCTTTGCCGTCCCAGTTGCGGATGCGGCGGCCGCCCACATCAATGGAGCCCTTGTCGTCAAAAGGAGTGTCCGGCGTAATCAAACCTTCCATCAGACCCGCCGATCCCATAATGGGTTTAAACACGGAACCGGGCTCATAGACAATGCCCACGCCCCGGTTGATATATGTGGAGGCCGGGCTTTTCCCAAACTGATTGGGATCAAAGGTGGGACGGCTGGCCATGCCCAGGATTTCTCCTGTATTGGGGTCCATCAGGATGGCTGCCGCACTGGCCGCATGGGTCTTTTGGATGGCCTCGTCCAGGCTCCGTTCCAAAATAAACTGCATGCGGGCATCCAGGGTAAGCTGTACGGTATTCATCCGCCGGGCGGTGAATTGGTTAAACTGGCTTTGGGCCACCTGGTGCCCCTTGGCATCAAAAAAGCTGTTGGATTTTTGGTCCTGCCCTTTCAGCAAGGCATCCATGGAGGCTTCCACGCCTTCCAGTCCCTTGTCATCGGTACCCACAAAGCCCAGGACCTGTGACGCCAGCTGGTTTTGGGTGTAGAACCGCTTGCTTTCTTCTTTGAAATGGAAACCGTTTAATTTTTCTTCTTTTAAAATCGTCTCTACCTGGTCGGCAACACGGGGATCCAGTGTCCGTTTCACCCAGACAAACCGCCGCCCCGGATCATTAAATTCCTGATAGAGTTTCTGGGCATCCAGCCCCAGCACCGGCGCCAGTTTATTGGCCGCCACTTCTTTGGGATCCCGCAGCGGCATCTTCCCGTCCGGCCAGCGGTCCGGGTTGTCCACCAGTTCCTGGGGATCCACATACAGGGATTTGCTGATCATGCTCACAGCCAGCTCTTCCCCGTTCCGGTCCACTATACTGCCCCGGGGGACAATTTCCACCTGTTCCCCACTGATCTGGTTCAGGGCTTCCCGGGCATACCCGCTGCCCCGGATAATCTGAATCCAAAAAAGGCGCCCTACCACGAGGGCCGCAATGGCAAGCACGCAGAATCCCAGGCTGCGAAACCGGCGCTGCCCCCGCTCTACAGGAGATAACGCCATGCGAAGCACCCGGGGATCCGACGGACGTTTTTTCCTGCCGGGGAGCGTGACACGAAATCTTGGCAATTTCATACTCTGTGCCTCCCAAACTGCCGCCGGTCAGCGTCTTCTGCCAGGTTCATGTGGAGCTGTTCCTTTCGTTCCCGCAGGCATTCCTGGTTGTACACGGAAAAGACCAGCCCCATGGCCATCAGCGTCGCCATAAGCGACGTGCCGCCGTAGCTGATAAAGGATAAGGGCACTCCGATGACCGGCAAGACCCCGCAGACCATGGCCATATTGGCAATGGCCTGCCCCACAATGAGGAAATTCGCCCCGGTCACCAGCAAAAAGCCGCTGCAGTCCCGGGTATTTTGTGCTATGCGCACCAGTGCTGCCGCCATCAGCAGAAATACCCCCAGGAGAAACAACGCCCCCAGAAAGCCCCATTCCTGGCAAAATACCGCAAAGGCAAAGTCCGTATGGGCTTCCGGCAAAAAGAAAAATTTACTGGGGCCCATGCCCATGCCAAAGGGATTGCCAAAAATGCCGCCGCTGCCGATGGCTACAAAGGACTGCACCGCTTGGTAGCCATTGCCCTGGGGATCGCTTTCCGGATTGAACCAGATTAAAATCCGGTTCATCCGGTAAGGAGACATGCGGATGGCTGCAACTACTCCTGCCACCAGCACCGTCACGGCCAAAACCACGTGGCTCTTTTTAAAGCTGAGGCCTGCCACCCGGTAGAGTACGGCCATCAGGGCCAGAATAATGGCCGCTGTGCCCATGTCCGGCTGCTTCAGCACCAGAAACGCCAAAAGGGCAGCCGCCCAAAAGGCCGTTCCGCTCTGGGGGGTAAACAGGGAGATGGGCATTTTTTTCTCCATCCGGGGCCCCAAATAGGCAGCCCCTAACAGGATCACTCCTAATTTTACAAATTCCGAAGGCTGAAAGGATACCGGTCCCAGGCTGATCCAGCGCTGGGCGCCTTTGGTAGCCTTACCGAACGCATCCACATACAGCAGCATCAGAAAAAAAGCGACAAAGGCCGGTTTGGCCGCCACAAAGAGCTTGTGGTAATCGCTTTTTCCCAAAAGCCACATAATAACCAGGCCTGCAAAGCCGTATATCCCGTAGCGGATCAGATAGTAGTACCCGTTGCCAAACATATCCTTAGCCGCCACAAAGCTGGCGCTGAAGATATTTACCGCGCCTACCACCATTAAAAAGCACACCAGGGACAGCAATGCGTCCCTGGGATTGTCCCAAATCAAAAATCGTCTGTTCATGCCGCTGCCTTCTTAAAATACCACTTCACAGAAATTGATGGTCTTGCCCCGGCCGCTGAATTTCTCCTCGTATTCCGTCTGGGCTTCGTTCAGAATATCCGTGTGATGAAGGTCCGTGGTCAGTGTCAGGATGGTGAGGCCAAAGGCCTTAAATTCTTCGACGGAAAAGGCAAACAAGGCATCGTTGTCGGTTTTAAACCGGAGATGCCCGCCCGGTTTCAGGATCTGTTTGTATTCTTCCAAAAAGGTCCGGGAGGTCAGCCGCCGTTTGGCATGGCGTTTTTTAGGCCAGGGATCGCTGAAATTCAGGTAGATGCGATCCACTTCTCCGGGGGCAAACCAATCCAGCAGGTGGGCCGCATCGGCGTGCAGGACTTTCGCATTGGGGAGGGCTTCCTCCCTGATTTTTTTTGCTGCATAATAGCAGACGTCCCGCTGAGTCTCCAGGCCCAAAAAGCCCATTTCCGGATGGAGCTGCCCCATCCGGGCCAAAAATTGCCCCTTGCCGCAGCCAATTTCCAGCTGCACCGGTCGATGTCCCAATACGGTATCGGCCCAGCAGCCTTTACAGGCTGCCAGGTCGTCTTCCAAAAGTTCTTTTCCGGTATAGTCTTCCAGCGCCTGAGAAATCCAGGGCTTTTTCCGTAACCGCATATTTTTCTCCTAAAAGGCCCGTTATTTATCCTGATTGGGGCCCAGCTCAAATTTTTTCAGATAGCGATACAAGGTCACTCGGCTCACATCCAGCATTATGGCCAGTTTACTGATATTGCCGCCGGCCTGTTTCCAGGCTGCCACAAAAGCATCCTTATCATGCTTCCAGGATTTTTCAATCCGGCGCTCTCCGGGCAGTTTAATGTGGGTGGCTTCAATGACGCTGCCCGCCGTATGGAAGAACGCCTGCTCAATCACGCCCTGGAGTTGCTTGATATTGCCAGGCCACTGGCAGGAATTTAAGAGCTGCAGGGCTTCCTTGGACAGGGTTTTGCCAGGCATATTGTGCCGGGCTGCCATTTCCGTGAGAATATGGTTGGCGATAATTTCCACGTCCTCTTCCCGTTCCCGCAGGGGCGGTACCCGGATCACCGTACCAATAACCAGTTCATACAGGCTGCGGGAAAATAACCCTTTATCCGTCAGCCGCTTCAAATTGGAGTCGCAGGCGGCAATAATCCGCACATTAAATTTGCGGCGGGTCCCGGTTTCCCGGTTCAGCACTCCGTTGCGCAGGGCATCGGCCAGTACGTCTTCCAGCCGGGTGGGAAATTTTTCAATTTCATCCAAAAACAGCGTGCCCCCATTGGCCAGTTCCAGATTGCCGGCGGTGATATGCCCGGCTCCATCGTCCGTACCGAAAAATTCTGCTTCCAGTTCGGCTTCCGGGCCTTCGTGTCCCCGCACGGTAATGAGCGGTGCCGCAGCCCGGGGGCTTGCCTGGTGAATCCCGTGTGCCAGGCGCTGCTTGCCGGTACCTGGTTCGCCCTGCAAGAGCAGGTTGTTGTCGCCCCGGGCTACCCGGGCGGCCTTATGCTGCAAGGCCAGGAACTCGCTGGAATTGCCCACCATGCTATAAAGGCTGTAGCGGGAGCTGTAGCCGGTGGCATGGGCAATGGTAGTTTTTAAGTCCTCAATGGACATGGTGACAATAAGGGCACTGTCAATCCGCCCGCCGATTTTTACCGGCAGTACGCTGGTCACATCTTCGTAGGTCCGATCCTGGGTAATCCAGGTAATTTCTTTCCGCAGGGTCGGTTTGCCATTAAACGCCTTTTGGATGGGAATATGGGCATAGTTCAGGAAAATATCTTCCAGCCGTTTCTTCCCGTCCATCCGTTTTTTTCCATTGTTGTTGCAATAGTTCAACGACCCATCCCGGTTCACCCAGAAAACAGAGGCCGGGATATCTTCTGCCAGGAGGCTGCAGGCCTTCCAGTATTCTTCCATGGTGAGGAACTGTTCCACGGAATATTTCATGGTCATCAAAAGGCTCAGGAGAATGTCATAGGGGAGTTCATTCTGGTCCAGGCTGAAAATGGAGAGAATATACCGGGTTTGACCGCCCACATCAATAGGCGCCGAGCAGGCATCGCCGGAATGGCTTTCCCGGATCCACATTTCCGGCCCAAACATCAAAAACGGCACATCGTGGGACCGGGCAACGCAGATGCTGGAAGTGCCCACGTCTTCTTCCAGGACCCGCATGCCCTGGATATCCTCAATGCTCCGCTGGAAAAAGGGCAGGGCATAGTTTTTCAGCACGTACCCTTCGCTGTCCACCAACAGCATGCTGAGGTTGTGGGTATTAAAATATTGTTTGTTCTGCTCAAACAGACCGTCTACATAGGTCACCACGTCCTCGTGGTTTTCCAGTTTACGGGCCAGCTCGCTTTTGGTGAGCCGGGGGCCATTCACCGGCATGGTTTCATGCTCCAGTTTTCTGGCTTCACAGCGGCGCCAGGATTCTGCCACCCAGGGATGAACATTAGGGTCTACGATACCCTCGTCAATAAATTTATTGTAATAACTAATGAGTTTCTCCTTATTCCGCCGTTCTCTAATCATCCTTGTTCTCCCTTCCGCCGGGTTTTATATACCCTATCCTCATCATTTTTTATTTTTTCCGTGCTCTGGTACCAGGATGCGTTTGGCGCCAAAGTAACGGGTCTTCCAATATTCTTCCTGCAGGCTGCAAAGCTGTACCCCCCGGGATGTAGTGGCATTCCAGAACATGCCATTGCCTGCATAAATGCCCACGTGGGACGCCCCTGATTCATAGGTGCTGAAAAAGACCAGATCGCCTGGTTTTAACTGCCGCTGTGTCACAAAAAGGCCCTGATTGTATTGCAGGTCCGCAGACCGGGGCAGGCTGGCCTTGTGCTTTTTAAAGACGTACTGCACATAGCCGGAACAGTCAAAGCCATGGGCTGTAGTGCCCCCGAACTGGTAGGGCACCCCTTTGTACCGGGAAGCCGTTTTTACTACGTCCGCCCCTTTCACGCCGTGAACGCCTTCTTTTTCAAACGCCAGTTCCAGGATTTTGCGGTACGTGGTATCATCCACCATCCCGGTAGCCTTCAGGCGATTGCGTTTTTGAAAATTCCGGACCTGGTTGGCCAGGGCTTTGGTGTATTTCCCGCTGGCCGGCGTTTTCATCCCTAAGGCACTCAGTTTCAGCTGCACGGTTTTTACTTTCCAGCCCTTGCTGCCCACTTTTAACGGTGCCGCTTTTTTGGCGGCTAGCGCCGGCATTGGCAGGAGCTGTATCGCCAGTAGCAGGGTCGCTGCCACTTTTTTAAGGTCCATGGTATGCACCTCTTTTCCCATTTATGGGATCATCCCTAATACTCCATATTGGTGTACACTTCCCAGTCCGTCAGTTGGGACAGCGCCGGGATGACGGCTTTTAATTCCTGGAGCAGCCTGGGTTTATCCTCTGGCAGGTTGCCCCGGAGATTGATGTAGTTGGAAATATGGTTGCTGCGGAAAATCGTGTGCCGCTCCGGAGGTATCTCCGTGTGCTCCAGGAACGTATAGGTTTCCCGGGCCAGTTCCGCCGGGCTGAGTAGCGTAAAGTCTCCTTTTTCATACTGCTGCAGCATTTCTGTTCCCTTGTAGAGCCGCAAGGTGAGGATGCTGAGCATGTGTGGCGCTATGGCGGACACTGCCCGTCCCGTAAGGACAGCATGGTTTTCGCTACCCGCTTGTCCCCCCAGGCCGGCAATCACCATGACCGACAGTTTCATGCCGGCGGCGATGGCTTTTTGCCCGGCTGCAATGGATTCTTCCGCCGTAACTCCTTTCTTGATCTTCTGCAAAAGCGCCGTGTCCCCGGTTTCCAGCCCTAAATATAAGAGCTTTAATCCCGCCTCCCGAAGGGCCGCAAGGTCCTCCGGGCTTTTGCGCAGGATGTCCAGGGCACTGGCATAACTGGTCACCCGCAGGATAAAGCTGTTGGCCTCGCTGGGCGGCCGGAACACCGGCGTATCGTAATCGTCAAAGTACAACCCAAACATATAAAACGTCCTCCACTGGTAGTAAGTTTCTTCCAATATATAAACGGCATTTTCTTAACATTCTCTCAATTTCTTTCGTTGTACAGATTTTTATGGTCCATGACCATTATTATAAACTATTTTACAATATTGTGCATTAGCTTTTGTAAACTTTTTGGAAAGAAACTTACTGCCGGCCCCCTTGTATTTTGCGATTTAACAATATATAATTTTTAGGTGAAGTTGACATAAAGAAAGGTTAGAGGTGAACTGAATGTCTGCACAAGAAGCAAGTTTTATGGGTGGTGTGGCAGTACCGCCCAGTAAGTCCTTGACTGAAAAGTTGCCCATCGAAAGATGCCCGGCACCGGACACCGTGTACATTCCCCTCTCCCAGCATATCGGGGCCCCGGCCAAACCGGTGGTCAAACCGGGAGACGAGGTAACGTTGGGACAGGTAATCGGCGAGGCAGGCGGCTTTGTCAGCACCAACATTCATGCCAGCGTCAGCGGCAAAGTGCTGCGCATCGAAAACCGCTACATGCCGCAGGGCATGCTGGCCCAATGCGTGGTCATTAAAAATGACGGCAAAGATACGTTGTGCGAGGATATCAAACCCCGGGATGAAAAAGAAATCACCCCCGATCTGATTCGTCAGGTACTCCGGGACAAAGGGCTGGCCGGTCTGGGGGGCGCTACATTCCCTACCGCCGTAAAATATGCGCCGGTAAAAGAAGGACATCGTCCGATTGATACCATTTTGCTGAACGGGATCGAATGCGAACCGTTTGTTACAGCAGACCACAGAACCTTGTTGGAATACTCCGATGAAATCCTGCAAGGCTTAAAGTATTTCATGCTGGCCTCCGGGGCCCAAAACGGTATTATCGGAATCGAGGACAATAAGCCCGATGCCATTGCCCTGATGCAGGAAAAAGTAAAAAGCGAACCCAATATTACGGTCTGCGTCTGTGCGGAAAAATACCCACAGGGGTCTGAAAAGCACCTGATCTATGCGGCAACCGGACGGACCGTGCCCGACCGTGGTCTGCCCGCCGACGTGGGCGTCATTGTGGACAACGTCAGCACGGCGGTAGCAGCCTGCCGCGCCATCAAGAATAACATTCCGCTGTATGAAAGAGTCACCACCTTCAGCGGCGACGGCATCAAAAAACCGGGGAACTATATCGTCCGCCTGGGCACCCTGTACAAGGATGTAGTGGATTCCGTGTGCGGCGGCCTGGAAGGCGATCCCGGCAAGATCATTTCCGGCGGGATGATGATGGGCTTTGCCAGCAACTCGCTGGATTACCCGGTCTGCAAATGGTCCGGCGGTATTTTGATTTTTAACACGCAGTCCCCCTTCGCGGTGTATCATCCCGAAGAGCATTGTGTACACTGCGCCCGTTGCGTAGATGCCTGCCCCATGCGGCTGGAACCTACGGAAATCGTGGCGGCAGTCAAGAAACAGGATTGGGAAGGTGCGGAGGAGTTCTATGCTCACGCCTGCATCGAATGCGGATCCTGCGCTTTTGTCTGCCCGGCACATATTCCCCTGGTGCAGTATATCAAGATGGGAAAACAGTTTATCAGAGGAAAAGGTGACGGTGGTCACAACCCCTTCTATAAGCTGGACAAATAATTACGCGAAAGGACTGGATGTAAATTATGGAAAATGTGAAAGAACCGAAGCCACTGGTTCTCGTTTCCTCTTCTCCCCACATGCACTGCGGGCTGACCATTCAAAAAAGCATGAGGGAAGTAATGCTGGCCCTGGTACCGGCTGTGCTGGCTTCGCTTTATTATTTCCGTTTGAAAGCAGCCATTGTCATTTTGAGCTGCATGATTTCCGCTATTGTATTTGAAAAACTTGCTGATAAAATCATGGGCAAGGCGGATACCACCAGTGACGGCTCTGCGGCCCTCACCGGTCTTTTGCTGGCGCTCTGCCTGCCGGCCAGCCTGCCTCCCTATATGGCAGTTTTGGGCGGGATGTTTGCTGTAGTCATCGGCAAAGCCGTATTCGGCGGCCTGGGCTGCAACATTTTTAACCCGGCCCACATTGGTCGTGCCATTTTGCTGGCATCTTTCCCCCAGCAGATGACCACCTGGATGGTTCCTGCAACCTTAGCTGCCGCAACAGATGCCGCTACCAGCGCCACCCCGCTGATGATTATGCGGTCTGCGGAATCTGCCTGGGCTAACGGCACGGCGCTTACCACGGCGCTGCCGTCCCTGAGCGATCTCTTCCTGGGAAATATCGGCGGCTCTTTGGGTGAAACCTGCGTACCGGCTCTGGTACTGGGCGGCTTGTACCTCATTTACAAAAAGCTCATTGACTGGCGCATTCCGGTATTTTATCTGGTGACCGTTTTTGTGATTACCGGCGTCTATGGCATGGCTAACGGCTATCCCAGCATTTTCCCGGTGTATCATCTGTGTGCCGGCGGTCTTATGATCGGTGCGTTCTTTATGGCTACGGACTGGGTCACCAGCCCGATCACCCATAAAGGCAAAATTATTTACGCCATCGGCCTGGGACTTTTAACTTCTTTGATCCGTCTGCGGGGCAGCTATGCAGAAGGCGTGTGCTACTCCATCCTGATGATGAACATGGTCACTCCTATGATTGATCGTTTCGTACGGAATGTTTCCTTCGGAGGAGGGCAGAAGAAATGAATAACCTCTTTATTAAATATACGGGCATCCTGGCCATCATCTGCGGCGTCAGCGTAGGGCTGGTTGCTGCTGCCCACGAAGGCACAAAGGACGCCATTGCCGCCAAACACGAAGCGGACGTTAAGGCCTCTTACAAAACCGTGCTGCCCGACCTGGGCGATCTGAAACAGCTGAAATCCCCAGGTGGACTCATCACGGATATCCAGGAATCCACCAAGGACGGCAAACCTAACGGCTACATTTACACCGTGGCACCCAGCGGGTACGGCGGAAAAGTAACCCTCATGGTGGGCATTTCCAAGGACGGGAATAAGCTCACGGGCATCAAAGTGATGCAGCACAGCGAAACGCCTGGCCTGGGTGCCAAGAGCACCGAGCCTGCCTGGCAGGAACAGTTCAAGGGCAAATCTTTGAAAGAAGCACTGGTGGTCACCAAGGACGCGGTGAAAAAGCCTGAGGAAATCAAGGCCATTACCGCCGCCACCATTACCTCCAGAGCCGTCGTTACCGGGGTCAATGCAGCCCGGGAAGACTACATGAAGAATTATGCCGGAAAGGACTGATGGATATGCTGCATGACTTAACCAAAGGGATTTTGAAGGACAACCCGCTGTTTGTACAGCTGTTGGGTGTATGTCCTTCCCTGGCTACCAGTACGTCCCTGACCAATGCCATCGGCATGGGATGTGCGTTTACGTTTGTTTTGTTCTTCACCAATATGATTATCGCCGCCATCCGGAAACTGATCCCGGATCAGATCCATATTCCCTGCTACATCGTAGTCATTGCTTCCGTGGTGACGGTGCTGGAAATGCTGATGAATGCTTTCCTCCCTGCCCTGTATGCAGCGCTGGGCGTATTCGTACCCCTGATCGTAGTAAACTGCATCGTGCTGGGCCGTGCGGAAGCCTTTGCGGCAGACCACGGGGTTGTGGCGTCCGGACTGGATGCCATCGGCATGGGCATCGGTTTCACCTTTGCCCTGACCTGCATCGCCTTCTTCCGGGAACTGATCGGTTCCGGGAAACTGTTTGACATCATGGTGCTGCCGGCCTCCTATCAGCCTGTTTTGATCTTCATCCTGCCGGCTGGCGCCTTCTTAACCATGGGCTTTGTGTTTGCCACCGTGAATTACTTCAAAGAAAGAGGTGCTCACAATGCATAGTACTTTTGGCATTCTCTTTAGTTCCATTTTTGTCAGCAACATTATTTTGTCCCGGTTCCTGGGTATGTGCTCTTTCCTAGGCGTATCCAAGAACTTCAAAAACTCCCTGGGCATGAGCGCCGCCGTAGGCTTTGTTATGCTGCTGGCGTCCATGCTGTCGTACGCCTGCTACCACCTGCTGCTGGTGCCCTATCACCTGGAATACCTGAAGACGCTGGTCTTTATCCTGGCCATTGCTACGCTGGTACAGCTGGTAGAAATGTTCATGAAAAAGGCAATGCCCGCCCTGCATAAGGCCATGGGTATTTACCTGCCGCTGATCACCACCAACTGCGCCATCCTGGGTATTGCCCTGATCAACGTGGAAAGCGATTACAATTTCCTGGATTCCTGCGTGAACTCCATTGGGACATCCTTAGGGTATACCATGGCAATTCTGCTGTTTTCCTGCATCCGGGAAAAGCTGGCTGAAGATGCACTGCCCAAATGCCTGCAGAATCTTCCCATTGCGCTGATTACTGCCAGCTGCATGTCCATTTCCATGATGGGTATGAGCGGCATCCACTGATTGAGCAATTGATTGAGGAGTTGACAAATTATGATTATGACTGCTGCAATTCTGGTCGCAGTTCTGGGCGGTGCCTTTGGTCTCATCCTGGCAACGGCCAGCAAAAAGCTCGCCGTTGAAGAAGATCCCCGTATCGGAGAAATCACAGCGCTGCTACCCGGTGCCAACTGTGGCGGGTGCGGCTATGCCGGGTGTGCCAACCTGGCGCAAGCCATTGTGGAAGGCCAGGAAAAAGATGGTTCCAAATGCGTTGTAGCCAATGCGGAAGCCCTGGCCAAAGTGGCTGCCGTAATGGGCGTGGAAGCTAAAGATGACAGCAAGGCAGAACGGATCATCCCCCGTCTGCACTGCAGTGGCTGCCCTGCCAACCGGACGCCGCTGGTAAACCGTGTGGGCATCAAGAACTGCTATGTAAAAGCGGCCACCGCTGGCGGCCCCGGACAGTGTAACTACGGCTGTTTCGGCGACGGTGCCTGCGTGGATGCCTGCAACTTCGGTGCTTTGAAAATTAACGAGGAAACCCAGCTGCCGGAATTTGACTATGACAAATGTGTCAGTTGCGGTGCCTGCGCCAAAGCCTGCCCGCAGCTATTGATCGAAATGATCCCGGCTAAGAGTAAGGTGCTGGTTGCCTGCCAGAACCGTGAAAAGGGCAAGGCCGCAATGACCAACTGCAAGGTATCCTGCATCAGCTGTGGTCTGTGCGCCAAGAATTGTCCTAAACAGGCCATCACCATGGAAGACGGTGTCAATGGCAGTATCCCCGTGATTGACTACAGCAAATGCGTGGGATGCGGGATTTGCGTGCAGAAATGTCCGCGTAAGTGCATGATCCGGATTGATCCCATCGGTGGAAAGCCCATTGCCCCTACAAAAGCAGAACCGGTCGGCTGTGAAGCCGCCCACAGTGCTTGAGATTCATGAGGAGCCCTATGAAAAAACTATTAGCCATGCTTTTGGTTTTCAGCAGCCTGACTTGTGCAGGCTGCTTTTTTCAGACTAAGAAACAGGAAGACACCCGGTTTATGATGGACACCATGATTACCATCACCACCACGGGCCAAAATGAAAAGGACCTGACGGAAGCCACCAACGATGCCATGGCCTTATTTCAAGCCATTGCCAACCAGACCGATCCCTATACCCAGCAGGGACCTGATGATTTGTACGCCATCAATCAGGCAGCCGGGAAAGGACCTCATAAGGCGTCCCCCTACCTGATGGATCTATTGCGCCAGGTAGCCCCGCTAAAGAACCCTAACCTGGACATTACCCTGGGTCCTGTTATTCAGGTCTGGAACAGACACCGGGACAGCAAAACCGTTCCTACGGAAGCAGAGCTGGCGTCGGCTCTTTCCAAATGCGGGGAAGAGAAGTATACTGTATCTACAGAGAATAATACCGTGACCCTTGCCCCCGGGATGAGTCTGGATCTGGGCGCTGTGGCTAAAGGCTACGCCGTAGAGCAGGCAGCCGCCCTGATGAGCAAGGATAAACGGGTTAAGACCGCCCTGATTAATGCCGGTGGCAACATCAAGGTGCTGGGCACAAAGGAAGATGGCAAGCCCTGGAAAATCGGCATTCAGGATCCTCGGAACCCGGAAAAGCTCCTGGGCACCCTGGCAGTAAAAAGCGGCACAGGCATTGCCACCAGCGGGGACTACCAGCGCTATTACGAAGTAAACGGAAAACGCTACCACCATATTCTGGATCCTCGTACCGGCTGGCCCGCCCCCTACTGCCGTAGCGTAACCGTGGTGACAAATTCGGCTTTCTGGGCGGATTATTATTCCACGTTGCTCTTTGTCCTGCCCTGGCAAAAAGCTATGGAACTAGTAAGCAACCACCCGGAACTGAATATGGTGTATGTGGATAGTGAGGGGCAGCTTCATGTATCCTCCGGATTAAAAGATACTTTTACCCCGGAGCCCTAGGGAGATTGTAGCGATGCGTAAGAATGACATGTTTCTGGTGCTGGTCCTGGCCGTTTTGGCCGTGGGCAGCTGGCTGTTTTTCCATGCCGCCCAAAGCCAGGGCGGCAAAGTGCTGGTGGTCCGCAGGGATCAGCAGGTGATCCAGCGGATTGAACTAAAAAAGGTCACCACGGAGACAAAATTACTGGTGCCGGTAAAAGACGGGGAGCTGACGGTGATCTATGACCACGAAGGTGCCCGGGTGATAGAATCCCCCTGCCCGGACAAAATCTGTATCCACCAAGGGAAAATCACCCGCTCCGGCCAGACCATTGCCTGTGTACCAGAAAAGGTCCTGGTCAGTCTGACCACACCGGAAAAGGAGAATGACCATGACGCCATCCTCCGCTAAGATCTCCCTGCGGGATGAGACGCAGCTGGGGATTCTTTTGGCAGCGGCGTTGGCCCTGCGTCTCATGGAAAGCAGCCTGGCTTTTTTGCTGCCGCTGCCCGGGGCCCATTTGGGCCTGGCCAATACGGTGACCATTATCGTCCTGTACCTGTACGGTACCCGAAAAGCGGCCTTATTTCTTGCCGCCCGGCTGCTGCTGACCGGCCTGTTATTTACAGGGCTCCTCACCCCCAGTTTTTTG
This sequence comes from uncultured Acidaminococcus sp., assembly GCA_905213155.1. GTDB lineage: Bacteria > Bacillota > Negativicutes > Acidaminococcales > Acidaminococcaceae > Acidaminococcus. The sequence goes on from CAJMHI010000013.1 coordinate 33,513, forward strand.
ATCGGGCTCAGCGGGGCCGTAGTCAGCTTTGTGGCCATGGCGCTTACGGTACGCTCCCAATGGTTTTCTACGGTAGGGGTAGGCCTTTTAGGCGCATTTTTTCACAACTGCGGACAAATCATCGTCGCTGCGGTTTTTATGCAAGGCGCCCTTATTTTTTCCTATCTGCCCGTCCTCATTGCCATCGGGATTCCCACAGGCCTTTTCACAGGATGTGTGGCCGGATTTTTCCTGCGCCAGTTGCAAAAAACAAAAAGCACACCCTCTCCCCTAACGGAAGAAACAAAGGACCCGGTACAGCAAGAAGCAGCTGCAGCCTTAAAAGATACTCCGGAAACAGTTAAAGAGAATGAAACAACCCCGCCTCCATCCAGCCCGTAAAGAAAGAAGGTATTTCCATGGAAGAACCCGCACCCTGGCAGCATTTGCGGCGCCAATTGGAAGACTGTACCGCCTGTGCCTTGAGAGGACAGTGCCTTTCTCCGGTAGGCTGGTTTGGAACGCTGGACAGCCCTCTTATGATTGTGGGCGAAGGCCCTGGCGGCGTAGAAGATGCCTACGGCTGTCCCCTGATTGGTCCCAGCGGCCAGTTTTTGGACAAAGTGCTGTGGGCAGCCGGCATTACAAGGGATCGGATTTATACCAGTAACGTCATAAAATGCCGTCCCAAGGGCAACCGCACCCCGACCCCGGAAGAAGGCATGGTCTGTGCCCAACGGATTCTGGAGCAGGAGATTCAGCTGCTCCGCCCCCTTGTGATTGTGGCCCTGGGCAGTGTGGCGCTGCGGTATTTCAAGAACCCCCAGGCCCGGATCACCGGAGAACGGGGACAATGGTTTACCACTAAGGACCAGATTCCCTGTATCGCCACCTATCACCCGTCTTATCTGCTGCGGCAGGAGGGGCAGGCCCGGATCAATGCCAAATGGGAAATGTTCCGGGATCTTTTTGCAGCCAAAGCCAAAGTACTGGAACGAAAACCTGGCTACGTATTTGCAAGCAGTGCCCCTACACCCTTATTTCAGCTATTTCAAAAGCGGTCCTGAAGGAGGTGTCCATTATGCCTTTACTTGCGTCCTATACGCTTCCCCATCCACCCGTCATTTTGCCGGAAGTGGGACGGGGAGAGGAACGTACCATACAAAAAACGATAGCCGCCTACGAAGCGGCTATGCGGGAAGCAGCCGCGCTTGCGCCGGATACGCTGATTATCACCAGTCCCCATGCAGAATTGTATATGGATTATTTCCATATCGCACCAGGAGATGGTGCCACCGGGAACTTTTCCCAGTTCCGGGCGCCCCAGACAGAAATATCCGTACGCTATGATACGGAATTGGTTCATACCCTCTGCGCCATGGCCCAGCAGGAAGGACTCCCGGCAGGAACGTTGGGCGAAAAAAATCCCGCGCTGGATCACGGAACCATGATTCCCCTGTATTTCTTCCAGAAATACAAACCGCTTACGCAGGTAAAAATTATCCGTATCGGCTTGTCCGGCCTTTCGGCGGAAAGCCATTACCGCTTGGGGCAGTGTATTATAAAGGCCGTGGAGCAGCTGGGCCGGCGGGCGATTTTTCTTGCCAGCGGGGATTTATCCCATAAATTGCGCCCGGAGGGACCTTACGGCTTTGTACCAGAAGGTCCGCAATTTGATGCGGCCTGTACGCAGGCGCTAGGGCAGGGAGATTTTCTTACGCTTCTAACGTTAGACGACAAACTTTGTGAGAAGGCGGCAGAATGCGGGCTACGTTCCTTCTGGATCATGGCCGGTGCCTGGGATGGCTGGAGTGTCAAGTCCCGGCTTTTATCCTACGAAGGGCCTTTTGGAGTGGGCTACGGCGTCGCTTCGTTTCGTCCTGACAAACCGGAAGAAAGCCGCAACTTGCTGCCGTATCTGCAACAGTGGCGGCAAACCCTCCGCACCAAGCGGATGGCTGCGGAAGATGCCTATGTGCGGCTGGCCCGGTTCACGGTGGAACGCATGGTAAAAGACGGGAAAATTCCGCCCCTTCCTGACGCTTTGCCGGAGGAAATGCTCCATACCCGGGCGGGTGCCTTTGTGTCCCTGCACCTCCATGGACAACTGCGGGGCTGTATCGGCACCATCTCCCCGGTGCGGGACTGCGTTGCCAGAGAAATTCTGTATAACGGAGTGGCTGCTGCCACGGAAGACCCCCGTTTTGCCCCGGTGCAAGCTGACGAGTTGCCGGATCTGGAATACAGCGTGGATATCCTGGGTAAGCCGGAACCAGTCACCGCACTTACCCAACTAAACCCCAAACAGTACGGGGTCATTGTGGAAAGCACCCAGGACGCACGCAGAGGCCTGCTACTGCCGGATTTAGACGGGGTGGATACCGTACAAGAGCAAATTGCTATCGCCCGCCAGAAGGCCCATATTGCTGAAACAGAACCGGTTAAGCTATGGCGGTTCCAGGTGGTGAGACACGCATGACTCTCGGGAATATCCTGTGCACCCTCTGCCCCCGGCGCTGCTCCCTGCCGCCTGGTGTCACCGGATTTTGCCGGGCCCGGGCCAACGTGGACGGAAAGATTGTCTGCCAAAACTATGGGCTGCTCTCTTCCATCGCCCTGGACCCCATCGAGAAAAAGCCTCTGCGGCGGTATTACCCAGGGCGTCTCATCCTTTCCGTGGGCAGCTATGGCTGTAACCTGCGTTGCCCCTTCTGCCAGAATGCGTCCATCGCCCAAAATGGCCGGGAGGCTGCCCGTATGGAAGTTTCCCCGGCGCAGCTGCTTGATCTGGCTCTTCTCTACAAAGAGAAGGCGGGAAATCTGGGTGTAGCCTTTACCTACAACGAACCTGTAGTAGGCTACGAATACGTGCGGGATTGCGCGAAACTGCTTAAGGAACACGATTTGCGGGCGGTGCTGGTCACTAACGGCTATCTATCCCCCGGCTCCTGGAAGGCAATATTGCCCCTCATCGATGCAGCCAATATCGATCTCAAAGGGTTTACTCCAGCATTTTACCAATGGATCGGAGGGGACCTGGAGACGGTAAAAGAATCCATCCGCCTGGCCCATGCGGCAAATGTTCATGTAGAAGTTACCACGCTGATCATCCCGGGAAAAAATGATGACCCTGCAGACATGGAGGCAGAAGCCAAGTGGCTGGCTTCCCTCTCCCCCAACCTGATTCTTCACATTTCCCGGTATTTTCCCCGTTACCAGCTGGACCTGCCGGCCACACCGGTCGCCACGGTCTACCAGTTGGCAGAGGTGGCCAGACGTCACTTACGCTACGTATATACCGGGAACTGCTAGCGTAGTGCAAAAAAATATGTTTTTACAAGCAAAAACAGCGACAGAGTTGCGCTCTCTGCCGCTGTTTTTGCTTGAAGGTTGACAATAAAAATGGTTAGGAGAAACACGAGGAGTGGTTGTTTCTCTTATGATTAGCCGGGAAAAGAAATTCTTTTCCCAAGTCAGTACACAAAGGGGAGGGGATGGCAGGCTGTGTTGTCGCCTGTGGGCACCTGTCATCCCGTATTTTGTCTCCTTACGGAGACGGCGGAAAAGCAGGGGCACACTTCCTGTTTTCCCTATACGTTAGAGGTTTACTGATTATCGAAGGGGAGTGGTTGGGTTAGCGAAAGCTAACCCAACCTTGAAAAAAATAAAGACAATGCGGTTAGTCTTTACTTACAGGAATTATATTAGCATACTTGGCTAAATCCTGCAACCCCTTTTTTTCATTTTTTCTTCTTTTTTCAAAAAAATATTTTTCAAGTACTGTCTTTCTCTCTTTCAGATATACGAAATAGTGCCGTAATACGTTGGTTTCCTGGTAATTTTCACAGTTTCCGGTAAACTTAGTTACACCTAACTTATTTTTTACCCCGTTTAATTTTTCCTTTCATGCCACTTTCATATTTTAGCGGTATCCTGTACAATGAAAAAGTGACGGAGGAGGGTGATTTTATGAAAATTCTTGTAGTGGAAGATGAACCTACCTTAAATAAAATCATTGCCAAACGCTTAAAAATCGAAGCCTATTCCGTGGACAGTGCCTTTAACGGCAAGGAAGCCCTGCAATACCTGGACGCTGCGGAATATGATTTGCTGATCGTAGATATTATGATGCCGGAGATGGATGGACTGACCCTGGTGAAAAAAATCCGGGAGCGCAGCAAGACCATCCCCGTTCTGTTCCTGACGGCCCTGGACAGCACCCGGGACAAGGTGACGGGCCTGGATGCCGGCGGGGATGACTATTTGGTAAAGCCCTTTGAATTTGAGGAACTGTTAGCCCGGATCCGCAGCCTATTGCGCCGCAGCCGCAGTGGTGGGCAGGCGTCTCCCCAGCTGCAACTTTTGGACTTAGTGTTAGACCCCAGGACACACCAAGTCACCCGGGCCGGGAAGGATATTGCCCTTACCCCCAAAGAATTTGCCATCCTGGAGTACCTCTTGCGCAATCAGGGGACCGTACTTTCCCGGCAGCAGATCTTGGAACATGCCTGGGATTTTTCCTATGAGGGCTATTCCAATATGGTGGACGTCTATATTAAAACCCTGCGGCAGAAAATTGACAAGGATTTTGAGCCCAAGTTGCTGCAGACCGTAAGAGGAACCGGCTATGTACTTAAAGCGTAAACTTGCTTCGCTTTTTTCCAGGCCGCTGCACTTTATATCCCGGCAGGCAGACCGGATCCATACCGCATGGAAGGTCACCCTGTGGTACACCTTGTTTCTTACCCTGATTTTGACACTTTTTACTGGAACTGTGCTAAAACTGGCCGAGGACAAGGAACGGCAGGAGGCAGGCAAGGCACTGATTGAAGCCGTGGAAAAGGCATCCCGACCCGACCGGCATTTTACCGGATACAACAAGAATGTGTACCTTACCCTTCGCAGCCATGACGGGCGGATCTTAGAAGGATTTGAACCGGAAGGCATGCCCCAGCTACCCCCTGTCTTTGGCAAAGGCCCTCAAAAAGTAAAATTTGGCGGGCAGTCCTATCACTACATCGATATGCCCCGCCAGCTGCCAAAGAACCAGGAAAAAATGCTCCCCCATCCCCAGCCAGGACCTTGGGTCCGGGGAATTTTACCGGATCAGGTATTTGCCAACCGCTACCAGGTTTTCCTGGTGACGGCGCTATTGGCGTTGCCGCTATTTTTACTGCTGGTTACCGTCGGCGGCTATAAGATCATTAAGCACAGTTTTGCTCCCGTACAGACCATGAGCAACGCCGCCCGGGCCATCGGAGAAACCGGGGACCTCTCCCAGCGGCTGCCACTTGGAGAGGGCAATGACGAAATCCATCAAATGGGCCATACCTTTAACTGGATGCTGGGCCAACTGGAAAACCAACTGGAACGGGAAAAGCGTTTTACCTCCGATGTATCCCACGAGCTGCGTACCCCTACGGCAGTCATTATGGCTGAAAGCGAACTGAATAAGGATTATACGGACAATGTAGAAGAAGCCAAGGAAGGATTCCAGCATATTTTTGACCAATCCCGGCACATGGCCTACCTGATCAATGAGCTGTTAGAACTCTCCCGGCTGGGAAGCAAAAAAAGCGTGGATATCCGTCCTATGGACTGGTCTGATTTAATTCAGGGTACTTTGGAAGATTACCAAAAACTCCCCCAGGCCAAAGATCTCCATTGGGATATACAGCTTGTGCCCCACCTGGTCGTGGCAGGAGATGAGGCGCTGCTTCACCGGGTGCTAGGCAATTACCTGGATAATGCCCTGAAATTTACCCAAAGCCGTATCGGAGTTTCCCTTGCGGCCAAAGAGGACCATGCCGTGCTTAGCGTCAGCGACGACGGCATAGGCATCCCCCCGGATAAGCAGCAGGAAATCTGGGACCGGCTGGTACAGCTGGATCCCTCCCGGAACAAGAACCGAAACCAGGGGCTTGGACTGGGCTTATCTTTTGTGGCCACGGTAGCCAAACTATTAAAAGGTCAGGCCGGTGTAAAAAGCGTTCCAGGAAAAGGCAGCACCTTTACCTTTTCCCTGTTGTTAAAGAAAAGTTAAACTCCCTTGCAAAATCGCCTTTTTTCATGTTTCCTTCATCTCTCATCCCTATACTAAGGGCAACCAATGAAGAAAAAAACAGCCCCTGGCTGAAGGAGGAAGTATCATGAAGGAAGAACAAAAAGCAAGATTAGAAGCCTTGGCGGAAAGAACCCTGCAGTGGGGAAAACAGACCTTTACACCCCGGCGAATGAAAAAGGCGGTAGGTGTCGTACTGGTACTGGCTGTAGCCGGTGCCGGCGGAAAATTTGCCTTGCACCGCGTAAAAGGAGCGGCCCGGCTGCAAGAAGCCCAAGCCCGCAGCAACCTGCTGCAGAACCTGGCAGCTTCTCAGAATATCACCCTGTTAACCACGGATGCAGTGAAAGAAAAAGTGGCCCAGGCCCTGGGAACCACCTCAGACGCTGTGAATTTCCGTAGCGTGATCCTGGCAGACAAAGGGCCCAAGGAATTCCAGGGCCCCAAAGAAAAAGATGAAGGCTTTAAGCAGGATCGCAAAGACAATGATAAACACCGGGACAAAAAGGATAACCGGGACGAACGCAAAGAAGCTGGCAGAGCGCCGCGTGGCCCGGAAAACGGGCAGCAACCGCCGGTTGGACCTCAGGGTGCACGCCAGCCCATGCCCGCAGCGCAGGGCCTAGCCAGTGCCGTGCCTACTGCTCCCCAGACCCCTGCCATCCCGCCGATGGCCGCTGCTCCCAGAGGCAATCAATTCCCAGCCTTTTATCTGGCAGATTGTGAAATGGGCGGCATGCGTTACCATTTTGTCATTGATGCCCAAAGCGGGAAGATTCTCCGCAGCCAGGTCCATAAGGCAAGTCCTTTGGATGGGTTCCTGGCCTGATTTCCGTTTCCCGGCTGTACGGGGATAACCGCAAGCAAAGGAGGTTTGTTATCATGAAAAATGCTTGCATCGTAACACCGGCCCACTTCCCTGTCATCTATGCCGTTCCCCGGCAATATGCCACCTATGTGGGTCGTTTTAAAAAATTTTCTGTTCTGTTACTCATTTTAGCACTAATGGGCGGCACCAGCATATTGCTTGCACTGCACGCTCATCTGTTATAAATTGACACCAGGACGATCCAATAGAAAACCAAACCCGTGCCCCTTTGCCGGAGGCACGGTTTTTTTGCTACCTAAAAACTTTTTAAATAAAATCGTGCTATTAACACTTCTTTCATTTTCCTTTCATGTTTTCCCGCTATACTGTGTCTGTAAGTTGAAGTAACAGAAAGGACATGATCTGTATGAAAAGAGTATCCATGAAGAAAAGCTTTGCTTCTTTTGTAGCTGCCGTTGCCGTCATCTGCGGCCTTAGTTCCGTACTGACACCAGCTGCCCAGGCTGCCGCTCCCAGACCCCAGCCACCGATGGAAACCCGGGTAAATGGCCCGAAGGCACCGGTTCCTCCCAAAAATAACAATAAAAAGAATGTACAAAAATATCGGAAGCCCCCGGTGAAAAACACCAGAGCTCCCAAAAAGGCTCCCAAGGCCCCAAAACAACAAAACCGGGCCCCGCAAAAGCAGAATAATAATAGACCCCAGCAACCCGCGCCCTTCGGTGCCCCTGCGCCCCGTCGGTAATCGTGCTGCTAATCGAGTAGGAGGCGGGCAATGGCCCGCCGACCTCTCACACCACCGTGCATACCG
>CAJMHI010000014.1 GCA_905213155.1 uncultured Acidaminococcus sp.
TTATGAAGCAAGAAGGGCTCGTTGTCAAAATTCGAAAGAAACGCAAATATAATTCGGGGGTGCGGACATTTTTTTACACATCCATCCCACTGGCAAGGGCCAGTCCATACACATAACGAATGCCGGCTTTTTTGAGTACCCGGGCAGCTTCTGCAAGTGTGGCGCCGGTAGTGAAAATATCATCGGCTAGGAAAACGATCTCTGGCAGGTTTTCGTTTCTTCTCAGCGCAAAGCAGTTTTTTACATTCTCTCTGCGCTGGGTTTTATCCAGATTGAATTGGGGCAGCGTGCTTCGTGTCCGCACTAACAGCGGGTCCCATACTAACCCGGTTGTTTTCCCCCAGGGGCAGAAAATCTCTTCCGGGATATCATAGCCACGCTCTTTTTTCCGCGTGGTATCTGTAGGGATGGTTACAAGGGCCATTTTGACGCCTTCCGGGATATCCCATTGAAACAGGGATGCCTCTTGGATGCCTTCTGCCCAGGTTTTGGCCAAGCGGGGCAAAAGATCTTCCCGTTTCTGAAATTTCACCAGCTGCAGGGCTTTTTGGATACCGCCTTCGTAATTATAGAGAACATACACCCCATCCAAAAAGGGAGCATCCAGGCTTTCCGGGTGCATGGAGCGGGGATTCCATACTTCCTGCCGGCAAATCTCGCAAAGCAGGCCTTCGCCCTGTACCTCTGCTCCGCAGCCGGGGCAATAATGGGGATAAAATAATGCGGATAAAAGCTGAAAGAGTTGTTGCATAACCTCTCCAAGGCAAAAGAAAAGGACCCGACCCGTAGGCCGAGCCCTCTTTAGGGTTCCTATCCGTACACAAAGACCGCTGCTTATTTAATAGCGTTAGCGCAGTCTCCGGTATCTACATAGTCCTTAATATTCTGGTAAGAGATTTCTACCATGTTCTTTACAGCCTCATCCGTGTAGGATCCCAGATGCGGGGTAACAATTGCTTTGGGATACATGGAAATCAATTTGGCATTGGTCTCATTGGTAATTTCTTTGCCTTCCAGGTTGTGGTTGAAGATTTCGCCTTCGCCCACCAGTACGTCGCAGCCGTAACCGCCCAGTTTGCCGCTTTCCAGAGCTTCGATGACGGCAGCGGTGTCTACCAGCTGTCCACGGGCGCAGTTCACCAGAATGGCACCGTCTTTCATCTTAGCCAGGGTTTCTTTATTGATAACAGGAGGAGCGCCTTTGATAGCAGGAGCATGAATGCTGATTACGTCAGCCCGTTTCAGCAGGTCATCCATTTCTACCTGGGTGCAGTATTCGTCAATGCCTTTAATTTGGAATACGTCTTCCCCGATAACGGTAGCACCCAAGCCGTGGAACAGCTGAGCGCAAACACGGCCAATACGGCCAAGGCCGATAATCCCTACCGTGCAGTTACGGATTTCCTTGGAAAACATTTGGGCATCCACCACGAAGTTTTTCTTGGCGGACTCGCTGGTAGCATAGGCGGTATGACGCAGCAGCATCATGGCTTGTGTTACAGCCAGTTCCGCAATGGCATTGGGAGAATACCGGGGAACAAAGGCCATCTTAAAGCCCAATTCCTTGGCATAGGCAATGTCAATATGGTCCGTGCCGGCGGTACGGGTCATCAGGTATTTGATCCCGTATTCTTTGAAACGATCCAGGTTTTCCTTGTTGGCAAAGCAGTTGCCACGCAGGATGACCGCATCGCAGCCTTTGGCCATTTCACAGGTTTCTTTGGAATTCAGATAATCAGGAACCAGCTTCAAATCATAGCCGAATTCTTTATTGCAGGCTTCAAAAATCGGTTCTTCAACGTCTCTAACACCGTAACACAAAACCTTCATACCAAACCCCTCCTAATTTTTAAACACATTTGACAATACACCTTACCCGTACTGCCTTATACGTTTTATTTTAGCATAAGATTTAGCTTTTCTCAACGTTTCTTGTTTTTTGTATACAATTTCATAGTTCTTTAGTATTTAGAATCTGATAGGTCGCTCCGGCATCCCAATCAAAGTGCCACCATTCCATATCGCTGCCGGTAAACCCTTCCCGGGTCATCATCTGCCGGAGCAGGTCACGAAGATAGCGCTGTTTCTGCGTGCCGCCGGCAAACTGGGCATATTGGGCCGGAGAGGGCTCATCAAAATCAGAAATCATAGAGACTGCTTCCCCGCTTGCCAGATCAACCAGGCTTACATCTACAGAGCGTCCTGTATTGTGCGCATAGCCTTCTTCTGCTTTGGGTAGCATGTCCTGATGTTTTTCTCCCAGGGCAAGCATCGCCAGTTTAAAGTCGCTCCAGCTGCGATAGCCTTCCCAGAGCACCAAGCCATATCCATAGGGTTTCAAATCCTGCTGCACCTTGTTCAGTGCCTGTGCCGCATTTCTATCCAGATAGGCATGGGTACTTTGTACCAGCGGAGCGCCAAAGATATTATTCGCCGTGGTGTAGCGGAGATCATACACGATGCCTGGAACTACGCTTGTGATTTCCACCAGCTGGGCCGTTTTCTGATAGGCAGGTGCGGGGGGCTGCGCAGATTCCGCTTCTTTTCTCAGCTCTTCCATGGGCTTTGGCGGCGTTATCCGCATAGGTTTGCCGTTTTCCCCGCCAAAGCGGCGGGTATAGCTTTTCTGCCCCATATTCAGACTGATGCCCTGCCCGTTTTTATCCCGGTCAAAGCGAAGGGTGCTTGTAGCATCCGTATTGGGCCCTATTTCCCGGAGTTCATAGTTATCATAATAATTTTTCACCAGGGTAAAGACATTGCTTTTGGTAAAGTCTTTATCTTTTGGCTGATACCGGTACAAAATTTCCAGCTGCCCTGCATTTTCCCGCACGGCAAGGGACTCTCCGTTTCCCTGATAAAAGCCTACCAGAGCTGCTTCATCCTTGGACGGCTCTTCGGGCATCCAGGGAGCCGCAAAAGCCCAGCCGGTTCCTATTACGCACAGCACACCACAAAAAAGGGTGCTTGTGATTTTTCTAAGTGTCTTCATAGGTTTCTTCCTCCACATGCGGTTCTGCCGAAAGCGGCGGCATGTTTTCTACTACTTCCACGTCCGGCATATCTTCCTTTTGCCGCTTGTCCGGCTCATAAGAGGGGAAGGTAATGGTAAACCGGGTCCCCTTTCCCACCTTGCTCTGTACCTGCGCCTTGGCTTTGTGCATGCGAATAATTTCCTTGCCGATAGCAAGTCCCAGGCCTGTACCCGCAATATGCCGGGAGTGAGATTTATCCGCTTTGTAGAACCGCTCCCAGATATAGGGTATATCTTCTTCCGGGATACCAAAGCCCTGGTCAGCCACCACTAGCACCGTTTCATGCTGGGAATTGGCTGTTACCTGAAAGGTAATGGCAGAACTATCCGGAGAATATTTCATGGCATTATCCCCCAGAATCATCACCAGCTGGAACAGGCGATCCCCGTTGCCATAGACCAAAAGGTTGTTGTCCAGTTCCTGTTCCAGGCGGATATCTCTTTTTTTCGCCCGCACTTCCAGCATCTGCACCACATTTTCTACAATGCGGCCTAAGGGGATGGGCTCCATTTCTTCCCCTTCGCCCCGCTGCAGGCGGCTGATGTCCAAGAGGTCTTTAATCAGCCGTTCCAGCCGCAGGGTTTCATCATTAATCAGTCTCCGGTATTTCTTCACATCTTCCGGGTCAGTGATGGTTCCATCGCTCAAGGCTTCATTGTAGCCCTGGATAATGGTGATAGGTGTGCGCAATTCGTGGGAAACATTAGCCACAAAATCCCGGCGCATCTTTTCCATCTTCCAGGACTTTTTCACAAACTGCTCCAAGTCCCGGCTGAGAGAATTCAGAGAGTGTCCCAGGTCTGCGATTTCATCGTCGCCATCTACTACCACTTTGAGGGAGTAATCCCCCAGAGCAATGGCTTTGGCGCTATTTTTCATAGAGATCAGCGGTTTTACCATACGCCGGGTCAGGCCGCTGACGATGGCCATACTGATGAGCAGTGCCACAACCCCCACGCCAATGGTGTAGAGATAAATGTCTTTTAGCACCTTATTCAAACCGCCCAAGGGAGATGCCAGCAAGATGGCTCCATTTTGGCTGCCATGAACATCCTGCAGGGGAATCCCCACTAGAATCATCTGTTCTTTGTAATAAGGGTGGAAAATCCGGGTACTTACTCGGTCACCTTTATAAACCCGGGTAATCATGTCCTTGACCTGATCACTTAATGGGCCCCCATCGCGGAGCTTCCGGTCAATATCGGCTACACCCTTCAGCCATTTTTCCCGCCGCTGCTGTTCCCGCTCCGTAGTCGCTTCTCCGTGAGAATGCCCCTGGCTGAAATCCACGCCAGTTTCAGAGGCTCCCACCAACTCATACTTCTCATTAAAAAGCCAAATTCGGGCCCCTATAAGCTGGTCCATGGACGTTAAATACTGGCGCAATAGGGCATTATCCATGCGCATGGCATTAAAATACCGGACCATCATGGCCACCTGGCCGCCTTTATCGTTTAGCTCCAATTCCTTGGTACGAAAAAAATAGTCCGTAATGAGGTAACTCAGCCCCACGGAAATACCAACGATAATAGCCACAATCAGGCCCATGTAACTATACATGAGCCTGGTACTTAATGACTTTTTCACTTTTTGACCTCAAATTTGTAGCCTACGCCCCAGACGGTCATAATATCCCATTTGGAGTCCGGCGGAATGGCCAGTTTGTGGCGCACCCGCTTGATGTGGGTATCCACGGTACGGGTATCCCCGTAATAGGTGTAGCCCCAGATTTTTTCCAGCAGCTGGTTCCGGCTGAACACGATGCCGGGGTTGGATGCCAGGCACCATAGCAGTTCCATTTCCTTAGCCGTAAAGGTGATTTCCTGTCCAAAGGCAACCACCCGGAATTCACTGAGGTTAATCATCAGATCCGGATATTCCAGCACTTGTTTGTTCTGGCTGCTTAGAGACGCATTGGTCCTGCGCAGCACGGCTTTAACCCGTGCGACCACTTCCCGGGTATTGAACGGTTTGGAAATATAATCGTCCGCCCCGATTTCAAGGCCTAAAATCCGGTCATCGTCGGAATCCTTGGCGGTAAGCATAATAATAGGTATATCGGAGATTTTCCGTACCTGCTTGCATACTTCCAGTCCATCCAAAACGGGCATCATAATATCTAAAAGGATAATATCCGGCTTGCCGGCCTGGACCTGTACCAGCGCTTCTGCTCCGTCGGCTGCCTCCACAACTTTGAAGCCTTCTTTTTTAAAGTAAATCCGAAGAATTTCACGAATCTGTGGTTCGTCATCTGCAATAAGCACCGTCTGCTGTTTATCCATAGTATTCCCTCCCCCTCATGGCCGCAAGGCCTGGGTTCTTTGTATACAAAATGACTTTCAAATTTTTATTATTATACCATACCTATACAAATCCATAAAGCCAATGCGCGGAATCCACAAAAATTTCAAAAGCATAAGGCCCTATGAAAAAGGACGTGCTCACCTGGCACGCCCCTATTTTTTGCTTACCTTACGACCGCTTGGAACGCAGCCGCATATATTGTTTTTTTAGTGCTTCAAATGTTTCCTCGCAGATATCGTGCTCAATCTTGCAGGCATCCTCCTCCGCATGTTTCGGAGAAACGCCCAGGTAAATCAGAATGTGGGTCAGGACTTGATGCCGTTCATAAATCCGTTCCGCAATATCCCGTCCCGCTTCTGTGAGATTGATGAACCCGGAATCATCCATGGTCACCAGTCCTTCTTGTCGAAAGTTTTTCATCGCCACACTGATGGTCGGTTTCGAAAACCCCATTTCATTGGCTACGTCAATGGAACGGACCAGTCCGAGCCGATTTTTCAGTACCAAAATGGTTTCCAAATACATTTCCGCAGATTCATGAAGTTTCATTGTTTTCACCCTGTCTTACAATGTAGTCTATGTTTTCTCCCCTAGCTATTTATCGCATTCCTTTCGGACATTATTTTTATTATACAACTTCAGTGTAATTTGTGCAAATACAGTTTCAAGTCCCTAACTAAAATACTTCTCATAGAAAAAACGTTTGCCCTTATTTCCGCATATAAAGACAAACGCTTTTACTCCCCTTAAAGGACTCTGGCAGCTCCCAGATACCGGGCACCAAAATATCCTGTAAACACATTGGATACGGTCACGCCTGTGCTGCTCCCCGCCTGGAGCATTTGACCGTTGCCGATGTAAATGCCCACATGGCTGGGCCCCGGTTCATAGGTCTCAAAAAAGACCAGGTCGCCGGGCTGCAAATTTCCACTGGACACTTTGGGATAGCTGTAATATTGTACATCCGCAGTCCGGGGAATTTCGATCCCCATCTGGCGGAACACATATTGGGTATACCCGGAGCAATCAAAGCCCCAAGGCGTCGAACCGCCAAATACGTAAGGAACCCCCACGTAATCATAGGCGATACTGATCAGCCGCCGTGCTGTAGCACTGCCATTGCCATAGGTACTGCCATAATTCCAGTTATTGCCCCGTACATTTTTATGGGTGGGCATTTTCTTTCCCATCAGTTTCTTGTAGGTAAAGTCCCCCATCACACCATCAGGGGTTACTCCCAGGGCTTTCTGGTATTTTTTTACGGCAGCTACTGTACGAGCTCCATACACGCCATCAGGAATCCCAATGTCATAGCCTTCCATCATCAGTTGTTCCTGGATTGCAGCCACTTCCGGTCCGGACTGTCCTTGTTTGTAGCTGGCCAGACCATGCTGTAATGGCAACAAAACGGTCAGCGCCGCGCCCAGCACAGCACCCATGAGTATCCTTCTACTAATAATAAACACATCCTCTCGATTGCCCTACGAGGTTAGCTGCCGGGTGCGGGTCGAGATACCCTATTCCTTAGAAATTAACCCCAACGTTGGTTCCCCCGTTCACCGCTCCACGGTGATTCGGTTTTTCCTGATGTTCCAAAATACTGTTTTATTATAACAAATTTGTGGTTTTCTGTCTATTTATCCACCTTTGTTTTCACGATATGTTCACGAACAAGATACAACGGCCTGTGTTTTACCTCGTTAAAGATCTGCCCTATATACTCGCCCAGGATCCCAATCCCAATGAGTTCTACGCCGCCCAAAAAGAACTGGGCTGCTGCCAGCGTAGTCCAGCCTGGCACTGCATCCTGGATGATAAACTTCACATAAGCCACATGAAACAGCAACAAAATACTGCCAAGTCCACTGAGGATCCCTACATAGGTCGCAAGCCGCAGCGGAGCACTGGAAAACGCCATAATCCCGTCCAAAGCAAAATGCAGCATCTTCCGCAAACTAAATTTGGAATGGCCGGCAAAACGGGGCGGCGCCACAAATTCTACCGTGGTAGAACGAAAGCCTAAGGTATTTACCATCCCCCGAATAAACCGCGCCCGTTCCCGGTAGCGGCGCAAGGCAGCCACAGCCATGGCATCCATCAGGCGAAAATCGCTGCCCCCTGGGGTAATCCGCACTTCACTAAGGGCATTGATCAGCTTGTAATACATCTTGGAGGTGAAATTCTTAAACCAGCCTGCATCCTGGGTTGCCAGACGTACGGTTTGGACAATTTCATGTCCTTCTTCCCATTTTTGCAGCAAGGTGGGAATAAGCTCTGGCGGATGCTGCAAGTCTCCATCCATGCTGATGACTGCATCCCCATCCGCTTGATCCAATCCGCAGGTGAGCGCCAGCTGGTGCCCATAATTGCGGGCAAACACATACCCTTCCACACGGGGATCTTTTGCTGCCAAATCCCGGATATACTCTTCCGTCCGGTCAGTAGAACCATCATCAATAAAAAGCAGGTTGTACTCATACGACAAAGGCGCCATTACTTCCGTAAGGCGCCTGTAGAACTCATACATATTTTCCTGCTCATTGAAAACGGGCACTACAAAAGAAACTTTTTTCATGCTGCGCTCCTTTTTGCCAGTAAAATATGGATTCAAAACAAAAGTATGAGTGCGCAGTAAGCCGAGTTCTGTCGAGAACCACCATTTATCTAGTCCTGGAATTGCTCCCAGGCTCCAGCGACACTACCCGGAAGGTTGGCGGGCCGCTTCATCCCTTCCCTATTTGGTCTTGCTCCGGATGGGGTTTGCCAAGCCGGCCGGTCACCCGGCCGCTGGTGCGCTCTTACCGCACCGTTTCATCCTTACCGCAAAAGCGGCGGTTTGTTTTCTGTGGTACTTTCCTTAAGGTCACCCTCACTGGACGTTATCCAGCATCCTGCCCTGTGGAGCTCGGACTTTCCTCGTCAGCCGAAAAGCTGCCGCGATGGTTTTTCTGCACTCATGTTTTTTACAATACCATATACCAAGACATCCCGTCAAGCATTGTATAAAAAGCGCTGTAACATTTTGTCGTATTCCCAGTGATTCTTTGTCTGTTTCTCCTGGAATTGGTTCATAATGGAATCTACTTCGTCTGCATAATGCACCAAAAAGGCTTCTTTTGTAGTACAGACTACGGGAGAGCCTTTTTCATGCTCTCCATGGTGGGATAACAAAATATGAAGCAGCTGCTGTCGTTTAGGAATCGTCAGTTCCGGAATATGTCGGGCGGTACGATCCACCAACATAGCGCCAATGGCAATATGTCCTAAAAAGCGCCCTTCCGTGGTATAGGGGAAACCCAAATCTCCGGAAATCTCCCAGAGCTTACCGATATCATGCAGCAGCGCCCCGGCAATGAGCAAGTCCTGATCTACGCCGCCTACAGCGCTGCCCATAGCAACAGCCAATTTTGTCACGCTCACCGTATGGTGCAACATGCCGCCCACATAAGCATGATGCAGACGCATCCCCGCAGGGTTTCGCAAAAACAGCTGATACGTCCGACCGGAAAAGACCGTCTGCAGCAATTTTCGCAAGCCCTCATCCTGAACGCGCCCCACAAACGTGTGGAACAGTTCTTCACAGGCTCTCAAATCCACACTGCTACTGGGAAGCAGGATGGATAAATCATCCTCCGGGCCTACCCCGGTTAATTTTTGCACTACCACCTGGTAGGCCATGGTTGTGGAATATTTGTTGAGTTCTACTTTACCTCCGATAAGATACGGTGCTGGTTGTTCCAGGTTCCGCAAGCGTCCGATGGGGCCTTCTTCAAAGCAGATAAAGGGAATGGAGCCGCTATTGTCTTCCAAAAGGCCCTTGGCATAGGGTTTGCCATTGGAAGATGTCCCCACTTTCTGGAGTCTGACCAGGCAGGGCTGTTCCATGGAATTTCCTAGCTGCAGATCCTTGATCATCCTTATGCTCCTTTATACCGTTTGAAGAATCCGTTCTTCTTCTGCCCGCACCACGGTAAAATGCCGGCCGTCTTCTTTTCCCCACTGGTTCAGCACAGTTTCCAAATGTTCCACTACAGGAAGTTCTGTCAGCTGATGGGTTCCATCCACCACGTTCAGGCCCAGGTTAACAGCTTTTTGTGCTACATGGTATTTTACGTCCCCAGTGACAATGGTATCTGCTCCCCTAGCCAAAGCATCTTCCATAAAATCGGCCCCGCTGCCACCAATAACAGCGACCCGATACACCGGCTCTTCACCGCCGGCATAGGTCAAATGCGTAGCGCCCAGTGTATCCCGGACTTTTTTGGCAAAGGCTTTCAGCTTCATCGGCGCATCCAGTACCCCGATACGGGCAAGTCCCTGTTCCGGGCAGCTGGTACGAGGAATTTCTTCTACGTCATGCAGCCCCAGCTTGTCGCACAACACATCATTCACGCCGCCCTTGGCTGCGTCCAGATTGGTATGGGCTGCATAGACGGCAATCCCATGTTTTACCAATTCATACAAAATATCCATTTTGGTATCCGTTACTGCCAACGTTTTTGGCAAATGGAAATAAAATGGATGATGGGTCACGATCAAATCACATTCCTCCGCAATGGCCTGTTCCGCCACTTCCGGCATCAGATCCAACGCCACCATAATTTTATGCACATGAGCGCTCAGGTACCCCAGCAAAAGGCCGGGATTATCCCACTCCTCTGCATAGCGAACTGGGGCTACCTTGTCCATGAACACACACAGGTCCTCAATGGTCGTTTCTTTGCCCTCATGGGCTTCCACTGCCAGTTCTTCTTTTTTAGAATGTTTATGTTCTGCCATTCTGTAAAGCCTCCCATTGTTTTAATTGCGCACACGCTTTTTCATAAGAAAGGGACCGCCGGGCCTCTTCACTTTTTTCCATGCCCCGCAGCTGCCTTTTTATTTTTTCGATATGTTCTTGTAAAAGCCGCCCCAAAAGCGGATGTTGCCGCTCTACCAGATCCGCCCCCACCGTATAGCACGGAGACGGATATTGCCATCCCGGATGCGGACACAGGTGCAAAATCTCATACAAGCGGCCAGCTTCCTCTGCCAACTCTTCCCGGCAGATTTCCCAGCCATTATCCTCCGCCCAATGCCGCAGTTTCTCGCTTTCATTCTGCGGCTGCAAAACCAAATGCCGACAGGACGCATCCTGCCAGATTTCCGGGGACGCGGCAAGGATATTCCGCATGGTCCCGGCCCCCATCCCTGCCATGACAATGACCTCTGCCTCGCCAGGCTGCAAAATCGTAAGCCCGCTGCCTTGCCGCACAGTGATTTGATGTTCCAAATGATAGGACTTTATTGTTCTTCGTGCCGCTTCACAGGGGCCGGGCACGACATCCCCTGCAATGGCTTTTTGTATTTTACCTTCCAGCACAAGAAATACCGGGAGATAGGCGTGATCCGTTCCGATATCTGCCAGCGCAGTACAGGCTGGGCATAGTGCCGCCACCATTTTTAGCCGAGAACCGATATGCATCACGCATCCTCCCGGAGCGAAAGGATATAGTTACGGGTATCATCCAGGCTATCCACATCTTTCCAGTGAAAAATACGCAGCTTGGCGCATAGAGAAAAAGCTGTGGCATAGCGCTGCAATAGCTGCCAGGCCTGGCAGAGAATTTCCCGTCCTACAGCCGACTTCAAATAATTTTGCACCGCTGCATCCAGAAGTGTTTTTTCCTTCCAGCCTTCCCGAAAACAGCTGTGAATAAATAAAATCAAATCCAGTACCCGGGGATCCGCTTTGATAAACCGTTTTTCATTTTCCCAGTCCAAAAACGTAATCTTGTCCGTCTCTTTGTCGTAGGCAATATCCCGCAATGCCGGACGTCCATGGTGAAGCCCCTCCGTATGAAGCTGTGCCAGAGCCATCCCGGCCTTGGCAAAAGCCTTTTCACGGCACTCCGCCCAGGGCGCTTCCTTGGCTACACCCTGCAATGTCTTTCCTACAGCTTTCATAACAAAATAATCGTCTGCCAGTAGTACAATTTCCGGTGCCAGGGGAAAGTACTGGTTTACGGTGGAAATCTTCACGACTTCACACCAAAAGGCAGCATCCACACTGCTTTTGGCAAAAGCATTCCGGTGGTTTCCCATACGCCGTTTAATAAAATAGGTCTGCTGCTGATAGGACAAGGATACTACCCGCTTATCCGGGTTTTCCGCAATACATGCGTCCACTGCTTTTTTTAATTCCGTATTGATCATAGACTTTTTTCAACCTGGCAATGTGCTGATCAGTTTCCGGCTGGGCAAAATTTTTCCTGGAGACATACTCAGCTCATCCACTCCCATGGACAAAAAATAAGGAATAAGGTCCGGATCTGCTGCAGATTCCCCGCAGATACCCACCCAGCAGCCATATTTATGACCGTTTTGGATCGTCAGCTGAATGAGCCGCAAGATAGCTTTATGCCCTGGATTGGCTATTTCTTCCAGAGCAGCATTTTGCCGGTCCACCGCCAGGGTATATTGCAACAGGTCGTTGGTTCCAATACTGAAAAAGTCCACTTCCTGGGCTAAGTCATCAGAAATAAGCGCCGCTGCCGGGGTTTCCACCATAATCCCCACTTCCATTTCCGTGTTATAAGGAATCCCTTCCTGCTGCAATTTAATCCGGGTGGCTTCCAATAGTTCCTTGGCAGCCCGCACTTCCTCCACGGAAGTAATCATAGGGAACATAATCCCCATATTCCCGAAAGCACTGGCGCGCAAAATCGCCCGCAGTTGCGTATAAAAAATTTCTGGCCGTTTCAGGCAGATGCGGATCGCACGAAAGCCCAGTGCCGGGTTTTCTTCCTCAGGTAAATGAAAGTAATCAACTTTCTTATCGGCCCCAATATCCAGCGTGCGGATAATCAGCTTTCTCCCCTTTAGTGCGCGGGCAGCTGCAGCATAGGCCTGGAACAGATCTTCTTCCGTAGGATATGCATCCCTGCCCAGATACAGGAATTCGCTGCGGAAAAGGCCTACGCCTTCCCCGTCATTAGCAAGCACAGCGGCAATATCTTCCGGCTGTCCAATATTCCCATATAAGGCAATCTGCCGTCCCTGCGCAGTTACCGTGGCCCGTCCCCGGTAGATCTCCAGTGCGTCTTGCTGAGCACGGAGTCTGTTTTCCTTTTCTTTTAGCTGCAATACGGTGTCCTGGTCAGGTTCCATATAAAAGCTGCCTGTTTCGCCATCCAAGGCCCCCACCTTTCCATTCCACGTAGCAGAAAGAGGCAATCCCGTATTGACGATAGCCGGGATTTTCATTGTCCGGGCCAGAATCGCCGTATGAGAATTGCCACTGCCGCCACTGGTTACAAATCCCAGGACGTTTTCCTTATTCAGTTGTAAGGTTTCGCTGGGTGTAAGATCTTCTGCACAAATAATAGAAGGACTGGTGAGCTGATCCCACCAGTTTTCCTGATGCTGCCGCAAGGCTTGTTCCAATTGCCCACAGATATCCCGTACATCCGTACCACGGGCCTGCATATAGGCATCATCCATGCTCTCCAGCATAGCGGCAAATTCCTCGCCTGCCTGTTGTACGGCCTCTTCTGCAGGCAGTGGAGAAGCTCCTGTGATAAGGTCTGTAATTTGTTCGGTAAGGTCCGGATCCTGCACCATCAACTGGTGCACATCAAAAATTGCTGCAGCTTCTTCTCCTGCTTCCGTCAGGGCTTTTTCCTTCAGCGTCTCCAGTAGTGCCACTACATCCTGTTGGGCCGTATAAAATCGTTCCAATTCTTGCTGGGGTGAAAGTACAGTCTTTTTTTCGGCAGTCTTCTGCTCTGCTGGTTTGACCAGGATCGGGCCCACCGCAATACCGGCAGAAGCTCCTTTACCCTTTACCAGATCCATGGCGCCCCCTTACAGATTCTCTTTCAGGAATGCTTCTACGGCAGCTGCCGCTTCTTTTTCGTCCGGGCCTTCCACCGTCACGGTAATCTCCATGCCAGCCTTAATCCCCATAGCCATTACCGTGAAAATCCGTTTCAAATCCCCTGTTTTGCCATTGCCTTCCACCTTGCAGGCAGATTTAAATTGGGCTGCCGTCTTCACCAAAGCGCCGGCTGGCCGGGCATGAATACCTTGTGGATCCTGAATGGTATATGACAAGCGAATCATATCTCGTATCCTCCTTTGTACAACTTATCCTTATTTAGAACAACGATTCCGCTTGTTTTATTATACCATAGAACCTGTCGCTTTAATTTTTCTTTTTCAATGCTTGCCGATATGCATAGAGTGCAGCCCCTAATGCACCATTATATTGTGCCAGGGGGGAAGTGAGAATTTTGACGCCCAAGCCTTCTTCCAATGCTTCCCGCACGCCATAGTTTTGGGCCACACCGCCTGTCATAACCACATCCGGCACGACACCCACCCGGTGAGCCAGGCCAATGACGCGGCTGGCAACGGAACGGTGTACACCCGCAATAATATCTTCTTTGCTGACGCCTTGGGATAGCTGGCTGATAACTTCACTTTCCGCAAAAACAGTACACGTAGAACTGATGGAAACCCGTTTTTGGGACAGTCCGCCCAGCCGTGCCAGATCCTGCACCTTAACTTCCAGAATGCTCGCCATTACATCCAGGAAGCGCCCCGTTCCGGCAGCGCATTTATCATTCATCTGAAAATTGGTCATCGTCCCATTTTCCACGTGGATTACTTTCACATCCTGGCCGCCAATATCAATAACCGTATGCACCTTGGGCCAAATAAAGCTGGCGCCCATGGCGTGACAGGAGAGTTCGCTCATCTGTTTTTCCGCAATCCCCTCCAGGGAATTACGGCCATAACCAGTCGCCAAGGTAAAATCCATCTCTTCCCGCTTCATCTGTGCATTTTTCAGCACCTCTTCAATAGAACGGGCAGGGCCGCTGGTCCCTGTACCTACATCCACCAGAGATTTGGCAACAATATCCTTCCCATCTTTCAAAATAACGCATTTAGAAGCCGTTGATCCTACATCAATACCCAATGTGTATATGCTCATGATTGTTCTCCTCGTTTTCCCCGAAAACTGTTCGCTTTTTTTGCTCCTACTATAGCATAGGCACCCTTTTTTAGTACGTTGTTCTAACAACAGATAACAAAGTAAAAAGCAAAAATCCCCCGCCAGCGTAAATATGACAGCGAGGGGATTCTAAGAAAGCTGTTTTATTTAATTGGAAAGGATACTGACCGCTTTGGAGATTGAAACATGCTGCCGCGCTTCATTGGCTGCTTCCGTGATATGTTTGGATAGTAAGGCGTTCAAGATAGCCAGATGCTCAGCACGAATGGTTTCCAGACTATTATTGAATAAGGCCATGTACCAGAATCGTTGGGATTTATAGATCAATTCGGAACAAAAACGGATCAGATGGGGATTTTGAGACAAATGCACCAACTGGATATGGAACTCCGTATCCTGTTTTAAAAAGCTCATATATGCATCCTTGCTGTCCGTGGCGGTAGGGATATTTTCCCATTGTGTTTTCAAAGCTTCCAGTTCCTGGCGATGGGCATCAATATTCTGGGATGTAAGATTGGATATGATAGCGATCTCGTTCAAGCTGCGTGCTTCGTAGATATATTCCAGGTCTTTAAGAGAAATGGGTGATACGACAGTCTTCTTTCGTGGCACAATGGTAACATAATTTTCATATTGCAGTTCCAATAGCGCTTCCCGCACGGGCGTTTTACTGATTTTCAGATGGGCTGCAATTTCATCGGCCTGAATAGTAGCTCCAGGAGGAATAGCACAGGTAATGATTTGTTCTTTTATATAATTAAGAGCCAAAATCTTATTATCTTTATTGCCAGGCAATCCAACCCCTCCTTTTTACTATATTTTAGTAATATTATACTTTTTGTAATAAGCAAAGTCAAACATGTATCACTCAGCCAATAATTTAATATAAAATATATCACAAATTTGAGTTTTATATTTCAATAATAAATTATTCCTGTATTTTATGTAATATATATTACATACACAGTGATATTATCAGCAATTTTTAGAATAAATTAAATTCGCAATTGACTTTTGTGATATTTTACAATAGAATACATTTAAGCAGTGAAATATCACGCGAGGGGACAGCGAAAAGATTTGAGAGAAGACCGCAATGGCAGAATGAAATTTAGCGTATGTGCGGTGGATCGCCCACTGCCTATAGACGTACCTTTTCCTTTGCGGGGAGACAGCTACCAACAATGTGCGGAGATAGCAGCCTCTCTGGGCTTTGATGGGATTGAATTGCAAGTACAGGATCCCTCAAAGTATAATGGAAAAGAGCTACGCAAGATGTTGGACAGCTACGGACTTCGGGCCTCCGCTGTAACCACGGGACTGGCTTATACCTATGAAGGCATGAGCATGGTGCATCCGGATAAAAAAATCCGACATGCAACAGTGGAACGTTTAAAACGCCAGTTGGACCTTGCCAAAGACCTGGATTCACAGATCCTCATCGGTTTCTTGCGTGGCAGAAAAGCTCCCGGGCAGACGGATCAGGAATTTGAGGAAATCTTAACCGAAAGCGTGTACCAGGTACTTCGCTATGCGGAGGAAATACAAACGCCTATGGTGATGGAACAGATTAATCATCTGGATGGCGATGTATTTTGCTCCACTGAAAGAACCATGACCTTTCTGGAGAAATTTAAATCAGACTGGCTGGTATATAATGGAGATACCTACCATATGGCAATGGAAGACACAGATATTGCTAAAGCACTCCAGCGCTCCCTATCCAAGTTGGTTCTTTTCCACGTGTCCGACGTGGGCAGGACGTTCCCGGATGGAAAACATTTTGACTTTGCCACGGCGGCCAAGACATTGAAAGATAATCACTATCATAAATGGGTCAGCATTGAGTACAAACCGCTGCCCGATACCTTAACAGCCTGTCGCAGCGGAATTGCTTATCTAAAAGGACATTTTGGAAATTAAAACGGAGGGATGAAACCATGAGTATTGAAAAATTGACTTTTGCAGAACCGTTCTTTCAAGTCGTCTATATTGAAAACGAAGAAAAGTATTTTGTAGAACCTATGAGCATCGTCTTTAACCTGGCCCACAAAAGCCAAAAAGACTTGGCACTGCGTGATATGATGCTAGCCCCTCTAAAGGGTGCTGTGGTATCCGGTGTAGAACTCCACAATATTGAAAAAGCAGTGGTCTTCCTTGATTTCGCAAAGCTGGATATTAAGGACCCTGCCACCACAGAAAAGATTAAGCATACCTGGCGCAGCCTGTACCAATGCTCCGGGCAGGAACGGCACAAGGGTCTCCCCTACTACAAGTCCCCCAAAATTCGTATCGGCGGCGACACGGAAATCAACGTATGCTACGTGGACAGCCCGATGTATCCATCCGGTCCGCACCGTGAGCATGACCGGAATTTCGACGAAGTCCACGCACAAATCCTGGGCATGGGGATGATGCAAAAAATCGAACAAAAAGAATGGGAAGAAAAACATAAGATTAAAGTATATCAGGAATTTATTATGGCACCGGGGACTGTTCATGACAAGTTTTACGACGCCAACGGAAACTACCCATGGCACCAGTACTGCAGCATAACTCCATGCGTTTATATGCCGATTGAGATTGACCGCTGACAATAAAGGAGGAAACGGAAACATGAAGGGAAGAATAGAAAAACCGATTACGATTGGCATCATCGGCACCGGATATGGCTCCGAACTTCACGGTAACGGCTATATCAATATGGTAGGCGTACCCGTCCGGCTAAAGACAGTCTGTGGCGGTTCCAATCTGGCTAAGGCAGAAAAAATTAAAGAAAAATTTGGGTACGAAAAAGCAACGCTGGATTATATGGATATTATCAATGATCCTGAAATTGACGTAGTAGATATTACCGCAAACCAGGATTTGCATATTCCCCTTGCCATTAAAGCCATGCGGGCTGGAAAAGATGTGATCTGCGAAAAGCCATTGACCGGCTACCTGGGCAGCGGCGAGGACAATGTAGGAAAAACCGTTCCCAAATCTGTAATGTATGACGCCGTCATCGCCCAAATGGATGAACTCAAGCAAGTGATCCAGGAAACCGGCAGAAAGTTCATGTATGCAGAAAATACTGTCTACGCAACACCGGTACAAAAGGCTGCTGAGATTATCCGTGCCAAGAAGCCTAAAATTATGCTCATGACCAGCGAGAATACGCTGATTGGCTCCAGCTCCGATAAAGCAGGGCATTGGAAAAATATTGGCGGCGGCACCATGATGCGTAACGGTATCCATGGCTTAACGGGCATGCTGTGGTTAAAGCAGGTAGAGGCGCAAAGCCGGGGTGAAGACATTTCCATTGTCAGCGTAACAGCGGACATGGGCGTGCAAACAGCCGCGCTCAAAAACGAAAAACACCGCTATGTGAATGCCCACCCGGTAGATGTGGAAGACATGGCGCTGGTGTCCGTAACGTTTTCTGATGGCACAAAATGTGTGGCTATGTGCTCCGACGCTGTGCTAGGCGGCTCCCGGAACACCCTGAATATTTACGGCAGCGATGGCACCTTGTTCTGCAACTTAAATCCCTGCAATATTTTAAACACCTATTTCATGGATGAAGAAGGCCTGGATGATGTCTATATTTCTGAAATGCTTCCCCAAAAGACCGGCTGGAACGAAGCCTTTGTATCCGACGAAGTCATCCGTGGCTATACAGGCGAATTAAAGAGCTTCCTGGAAAGCGTTGCTTATAACACTAAGCCTGATTCTGATTTTGACCTGGCCTATACCGTAATGAAAGTCATTTATGCCGCATATCGTTCTGCCGAAGAAGGCAAGAAAATCATTTTGTAATGCTGCCTTGTGATTAGGGGGGAAAAAGATGGCAAGAAAATATTCTTTAGCGCATTTGGGATTTTTAACCCTGACTCCGCCACAGCTGATTTACCTGGCTAAAGGAGCCGGCTATGACTACGCCAGCATACGCATCATTTTGCTGGGCGTCAAAGGCGAAGTGGATTATGATTTATCAAAGAATCCAAAACTCTTTGCCCTGACAAAACAGGCTATGGAAGATACAGGAATTGGCATTCATGATATTGAGCTGGCCAAAATTTCCGATGACACAGATGTGACAACGTATGAACCAGCTTTTGAAGCGGCTGCCAAATTACACGTACACCAAGTGATCAGCAGCATTTGGACGGACAATGAATCCGTTTATCTGGAGCAGTTTGCCAAACTCTGCGATCTGGCAGCACAGTATCAGCTGAATATCGGCCTGGAGCCTGTTACATTTGCCTCTATCTATAATTTGCAACAGGCACTGGCAATTCTTAAGAAAGTGAACCGGCCCAATGGCAAAATCCTGCTGGATACGCTGCACTTCCACCGTTCCCGGGTCTCGCTGGCAGAAATCCAGGCGGCACCAAAAGAACTTTTTGATTTTGCCCATATCTGCGATGCTCCCAAGGAAATCCCCACTACGAAAGAAGCACTGATACATACAGCCCGGGATGAACGGTTGTATGTAGGTGAAGGCGGCATTGATGTAGCGGGTATGGCAAAATGCTTGCGTCCGGATACCGTATTTTCACTGGAATTACCCCATACCCAGCGCATTGCAGAGTTGGGCCATTTTGAACACGCCCGGCGTTGCCTGGCAACGTGCAAAGCCTACATGAAAGAGCACGGACTGGATTAAAAATCACCCGTCAGGGAAATACTTCCCTGACGGGTGATTTTTTACTTAGTCTATAAAAGTTACGGTTCCTGGTGTAACAAGCGGAGGAATTCAGCTTCATCCAGGATAGTAATGCCCAGGCTTTGGGCTTTGGTCATTTTGCTTCCAGGATCCGCACCTGCTACCACATAGTCCGTTTTTTTGCTGACACTGCTGGTCACATTAGCCCCTACATCCTGCGCCATAGTTTGGGCCGTAGCCCGGTCCAAATTGGACAAGGTTCCTGTAAAGACCATCGTTTTTCCATAAAATGGATGGGATTCATCCGTGCGAGCGCCATGTGTCATTTCCATCGTGAGACCTGCGGCCTGCAGCCGGGATAACAAATCCAGATTGGCAGGATCCCCGAACCAGGTCACCACGCTTTCTGCAATGACCGGTCCGATATCCGCAATCCCTGCCAGTTCTTCCTGGTTTGCGTGTTGCAATGCCTCCATAGTTTGATACTGCATAGCCAGCGTTCTGGCGACTTTGGCGCCTACATGGCGTATACCTAAAGCGAAAAGCAATTTATCCAAGCCTTGCTGCTTGCTGGCAGTAATGGCATTGACCAGATTTTCAGCGCTTTTCTGCCCCATCCGGTCCAGTGTAACCAACTGATCCACCGTTAACAGGTACAAATCCGCAGGATCTTTTATTAAATGCTGCTCCTGCAGTCGTGCCAGGACACTGGGACCGCAGCCGTCAATATTCATGGCATCCCGGCTTGTGAAATGGATCAAGCCTTCCCGTCCCAGCGCAGGACAATGGGGATTGGTGCAACGTACCGCCGCCTCTCCAACTTTACGTTCCACCGGCCAGCCACATTCGGGGCATTTTTCCGGCATATGAAATACGGTTTCCATGCCGGTACGCTTTTCTGTGACCACCCGGACCACTTCCGGAATAATTTCAGCCGCCTTATTGATCATTACATGATCGCCGATGCGAATGTCTTTTTCCTTGATAAAGTCTTCGTTGTGCAGCGTAGCCCGGCTGATCGTACTGCCAGAAAGCCGCACCGGATCCAATACTGCGGTAGGCGTCAAAACGCCGGTGCGCCCCACCTGGATGACAATCTCCCGCAAGGTGGTTTCTGCCTGTTCCGGAGGGAATTTGTACGCCATGGCCCAGCGGGGATCTTTGCCTGTGGCACCTAAAATATTTTGCTGCCACACCGCATTGACTTTAACCACCACACCGTCCGTATCATACCCCAAGGAAACGCGCCGCTCCCCATGTTGTTTAATCAGCGCATTGGCTTCCTGAATGGTTTTCACCAATGTCCGGCCTTCTGTCGTAGTAAAGCCGTACTGTTGCAGCATATCCATAGAGGCATTGTGGGTATCAAGAGCCCCAGTCCCCACGCCATAGGCAAAAAACGCCAGCTCCCGTTTGGCCGTTACCCGGGGATCCAATTGCCGCAAGCTGCCAGCGGCGGCATTCCGACAGTTGGCAAATTCCCGTTCCCCGTTTTCTACCCGCTCCTCATTAAGTTCCATAAAGGCGTGCCGGGGCATATACACTTCTCCCCGCACGTCCAGAATTTCCGGCAGTTCCATGCCAGGAATAGGTTGCAAGGTTTTAGGGATATTGCGAATAGTACGTACATTATCCGTCACATTTTCCCCTACATTCCCATCGCCTCGCGTAGCCGCCCGGGCAAACCGGCCATTTTCATAAATAATACTGCAAGCCAGCCCATCGATTTTAGGTTCGACTACATATTCCACCTGCGCATCTTTGGGGAGTCCTTCCCGCACCCGCCGGTCAAATTCTTCCATCTCTCCCGGAGAAAACGCATTGGCAAGACTGAGCAGTGGGGTCATATGCCGGACTTCTGTAAAGCCTGTTTTTACCCGTCCCCCCACTTTTTGGGTAGGAGAATCCGGTGTTAAAAATTCCGGGAACTGATTTTCCAGGTCCCGCAGCTGCCGCAGCATGGCATCATATTCCCAGTCTTCCAGGGTAGGTGCATCCTGGACATAGTATAAGTAGGAATTTTTTCGCAGTTCTGCCCGTAAAGCCTCGATTTTTTCTCTGGCTTCCTCTTTGGTTCCTTCAAACACCGTTCTGCCTCCTATGCCTTTTGCAGGACTTTATACTTTGTAGCCAGCTGTTTTACGCCGCATCCTGGAAAAGCAGCCAAGACTACCTGTCCCTCCGCCCCATCTGGTTTTACTTCAATAATCGTGCCTGTACCAAACTTTTTATGAACACATTTATCTCCTGGATGGAAAGTGGGCACCGCTTTCCCTTCCGGGATATACCGGCTCCGGGGTTTTGGCGCGGGTACATCTAAAATACTGGCTCCCCGTTTTTTGGCAATACTGCGCAAAGCACTGCGTCCTTCCAGCATCCTCTGGGCACCAGCTTCATAGCGGACATTTCTACGGATAGGCCTTGCGTTTTCCAAAAGGTTTCGGGGAATTTCCTGAAGAAACCGGGAAGGAGGATACATCACCACATGCCCATACACCATTCGGCTCTGACAGCTGGTTAGATACAGTTTGCGCTTTGCCCGGGTAATCCCCACATAACATAACCGCCGTTCTTCTTCCAGTTTGTCCTCATCATCCAGGCTGCGCTGACTGGGAAACAGCCCATCTTCCAGGCCGCCGATAAACACCACGGGAAACTCAAGGCCTTTAGCCGCATGCAGTGTCATAAGTGTCACCGCATCCTGAGTAAGCTGGGCATCATCAATATCCGAGACCAGTGCTACATGGTTCAGAAAATCTTCCAGTGTTTTATTATTTTCTTCCCCTTCTTCCCGGGAAAACTCGTCGGCAATCCGTTCCAGTTCCGCTAGGTTTTCCAGCCGGCTCTTGGACTGGTCAGAGTTTTCCAGCTGCAGGGTCTCTAAGTATCCGCTTTTTTCCAGCACCAACTGGATCAGGTCTTTTACAGGGATGACATCAATTTGTTGGGAAATTTCTGCAATCATGGCGGTAAAACTCCGGATTTTACTGAAAGCCCGCCCTAAAACTTCTTTGGCGTCTGTTCCTTCCAGTACCTGGGAAAAGGGCAGTCCGGAATTGTCTGCCAGGGCATGGAGTTTTGCTACAGAGGCAGCCCCGATTCCTCGTTTGGGCTCGTTGATAATCCGGTCCAGGGCCTGCCCGTCCCGCTGGTTAGCAAGAAAACGGAGATACCCCAGGGTATCCTTAATTTCCTTCCGGTCATAAAATTTCAAGCTTCCCACCATCACATAAGGAATGCCATTATTGATGAGATTTTCTTCAAACATCCGGGATTGGGCGTTGGTCCGGTACAATACCGCCATGTCTCCAAACGAGGTGCCTTGTCTATGTAAGGCCACAATTTGCCCTACAGTATATTGGGACTCTTCCCGGTCATCCCGGGCTTGAAAGTAAGTAATTGGCTGTCCGTTGCCATTATCCGTCCACAGCTTTTTGGGACGCCGGGCCGCATTATTTTTGATCACCCCGTTGGCGGCATCCAAAATCACCTGGGTGGAGCGGTAGTTCTGCTCCAATTTGTAGATCCGGGCATTGGGGTAATCCTTTTCAAAATCCAAAATATTATTGATATCCGCGCCCCGCCAGCCGTAGATGCTCTGGTCAATATCCCCCACGGCACACAGATTGTTTTCCGGTGCAGCCAAAAGTTTTGCCAGCAGGTACTGCACATGGTTGGTATCCTGGTATTCGTCAATCAGGACATACTGAAATTTTTGCTGGTACTTCTGCCGTACGTCTGCATCCTGCTGCAATAGCTGCACCGTCAGCAGCAGTAAGTCGTCAAAATCCAGGGCATTGCTCTGCCGCAGATGC
The DNA here is from genome assembly GCA_905213155.1 of uncultured Acidaminococcus sp. Lineage (GTDB taxonomy): Bacteria > Bacillota > Negativicutes > Acidaminococcales > Acidaminococcaceae > Acidaminococcus. Next base: position 22,804 of record CAJMHI010000014.1, read on the forward strand.
TGCTGGTACTCCTGATAAATTTCCGCCACTTTTTTTTCATGAAAATCCTCGGCCTTTTGAGCAAAGGTCATGGCATCAATCCGGGCATTTTTCGCATTGGAAATGGTGGACAAAAGCCCCGGCAGCGGATAAAATTTTTCATCCAGGTTTAGTTTTTTCAAAGACTCTTTCAACACATTTTTGCAGTCGCTGGTATCATAAATAGAAAAACTGGTTGTATATCCGGGCAGTTTGCCAATCTCCCGCCGCAGCAGCTGATTGCAAAAGCCATGGAACGTATACAGCCACACATCCTTGGCCGCCTGTCCCACCAGTTTATTCACCCGCTGGCGCATTTCCTTAGCTGCCTTATTGGTAAAGGTAATGGCCAGAATATTATAGGGCCGCACGCCTTGCTCCAACAGATAGGCGATTTTTGTCGTGAGCACTTTAGTTTTTCCGCTGCCCGCGCCCGCCAGAATTAACGTAGGCCCGGCCGTTTGTTGTACCGCTGCAGCCTGCTGTGTATTTAGTCCGTTTAATAACTCCGTCATACCGCTTTTATTCTCCTAGTTTCAATCCGGGATCCGCATTAAGATCCAAGGGCGCAAAATCTTTGTGCATATATTGATAGTAGCCTCGCACCCCGATCATAACAGCGTTATCCGTACACAAAATCGCCGTGGGATGCACCAGCTCTGCGCCCACACTGCGGGCGCCTTCTGACAGTTCTTGCTGCAAATGCCGGTTGGCAGAGACACCGCCTGCCAGGACGATTTTTTTCAAGCCCGTTGCTTTTAATGCTTCCTGGCTGCGTTTTACCAGTACATCCACAATGGCTTCCTGAAAAGAAGCCGCCACGTCTTCCCGTTTATAAGGTGTCTTATTCTGGTCTAACTGGTGCATATAATTAATCACGGCACTTTTTAGGCCGCTGAAGCTGAAATCATAGGTATCCTGCAACCGAGCTCTGGGAAAGGCAATAGCCTGGGGATTCCCTGCCAGTGCCAGACGCTCAATTTCCGGTCCGCCTGGATAAGGAAGTCCCATAAATCTGGCAATTTTGTCGAAAGCTTCCCCTGCCGCATCATCTCTGGTTTGCCCTAATAAATGAAAGGTATTATAATCTTTCACCACGAGCAAAGAAGTGTGGCCCCCGCTAACCACCAGCGCCAAAAAAGGAGGCTGTAAATCCGGATCCGCCAGGAAATTGGCAAACACATGCCCCTCCAGATGGTTCACGCCGATAAGAGGTTTACCTGTTCCCAGTGCCAGTCCTTTTGCTGCGGAGAGCCCTACCAAAAGTGCTCCCACCAGTCCCGGACCGTAGGTCACAGCGATAGCATCCACGTCCTGCAGTGACACTTTTGCTTCCTGCAGGGCCTTGTCAATCACTGGCAGTACATGCTCAATATGTTTCCGGGACGCAATTTCCGGTACGACGCCGCCAAATTTGCGATGCACCAAGATCTGGCTGGAAACCACATTGGATAGGACTTGCCGCCCGTTTTGTACCACGGCAGCGGCAGTTTCATCGCAGCTGCTTTCTATCCCCAAAATAGTTACTGTTTTCTCGTTCATTTCTTTTCCTCTATTGTCAAGGCAAGACGCATTAAAATGGCATCTTCCCCACTATCCTTGTAATATTGAGGGCGCCGTCCGCAGGCAGTAAATCCCAGATGTTGGTAGGTACGTTGGGCCGGTACATTGCTAGCCCTCACTTCCAGTGTCATCTCCACCGCCTGCAAGGAGCGTGCCGTTTTTATTAGGGCCTCTACTAAAAAAAGCCCCAAGCCTTGACCCTGATAAGCAGGCGCTACTGCAAGGCGCATGACCTGTGCTTCTCCGGCTACCAGCCAAAATCCGCCATAGGCTATAGGCACACCATTTCGTTCCAGTGCGATATAGTGACTAAGACGGCCAGATAGCTCCTCCATCCAGGTGTCTTTTGTCCATGCCTCTGAAAAAGCGGCAGCATCCATGAGTAACAGCCAGGGCAGATCCTCTGGCAGCAACTTTCTTATGATTGTTTTTTCTGCCGTTTTTCCCATAGCTCCTCTGCCTCACTCCGGCGGATATAAAAAGGCTCCAATCCAAAATAGGCATGCACTGGCCCTGGTTTATAACTGGCCTCACCCAAAATAGCCACAGACGATGCCCGGGGCAAACGTGCCGCCAAAGGAGCCAGGGTTACATTAGTATTGCCGCTGAGGGTAAGACGCTTGCATTCCCCCAAAATAACCGCTGGAGTTGAGTCTTGTGCCAGTCCTTGCTCCAGATCACTGGCAAGGACGATGGAAACCGGTGCGGTTTCTACAATTTTTTTGCCATCCCAAGCGTAATGCCCTACATACAAGTTCCCTTTTTGGGCATCCAGTACAGGAATAAGCCGTACGCCCTGCACCGGGAGATTGCAGGCTATCGCTTGTAATGTATCCACCGCCTGAAGGGGAACATCCAAACTATAGGCAAGGGCCTCCGCTGTTGCCATTCCAATACGCAGCCCCGTGAAGGACCCTGGCCCCCTGCTGACGGCAATAAGCTGCACCGCTTTTTTATCCACGCGGGCCATCGTAAGCAGGGTTTCCAGCTGGGGAACCAGTCCCTCGGAATGCGTCAGCCCAACATTGACATCCAGGCTTGCCAGTACTTTCCCTTCATCGACAACTGCCACTGAGCAAACTTGCGTTGCTGTATCAATCCCTATCGTTAGCATGGTATCCCTTCCTTGTCAGCGTTCCAAGCTGCCTGTATATCCTGGAGTAATTGTTCATACCGGGTGCCGTGAGCTGTGATTTCTGCCTTTCGTCCCTCGTTGTCCCGTGACAACTGCACTTGCAGCGCTTCCAGTGGCATCATGTCAGGGAAAAGACCTGCCCATTCCACAAAGGTAATCCCGTCCCCGCCGCAGTATTCTTCAAAGCCAATATCTTCCAGCTCTTCCGGCCAGCTGATCCTGTATAAGTCAAAATGTTTGATATTGTACCGGGCGCCGTGATACACGTTCATAAGAGAAAAGGTAGGCGACGTAACCTCTCCTGCGGGAACACCCATAGCATCCGCTGCTGCCGTCACAAGGCAGGTCTTTCCTGTCCCCAGGTCTCCATCCAGAAGGATCACATCCCCATCCTGGCAGAATTGTCCTACTATCCTGCCCAGCCGCTCTGTATCACGCACCTCCGCACAAACAAATGACACCATGTCCTCACCATCCGTTCCGTACCGTTTGCAGTATGTTATTATACCACAGATCCGCCCTTCCGTCAGGTTTCCTTAACAGCCTTTCCCGTGCTACAATAAAGAAAATAATAGTAAAAGAGGTTTACCATGCGACCTTCTGTGATCGGCATCATCGCCGAATACAATCCTTTTCACAATGGCCATGCCCGGCAGATTCAACTCGCCCGGGAACAACTGGGTCCTGTACCTGTTATAGCGGTCATGAGTGGTAATTTGACACAGCGGGGAGAACTTTCCTTACTAGATAAATGGCAGCGTACAAAGCTGGCACTTTTAGGTGGTGTGGATCTGGTGCTGGAACTGCCCGTCACCTATGTACTTCAAAGTGCCCAGCATTTTGCCGAGGGCGGAGTAACGCTTCTCGCTAAAACGGGTATTATAACCCATCTCTCCTTCGGCTGTGAGACGGATGATTTCTCCCTGCTCCGGCAACTGGCAGAAGAAAACTTTACCCACGCCGCCCTGCAGCAGGCGCTTAATTCCGGAGTAAGTTATGCCAAAGCCTTAGAAGCCCTTGCCACTGCCAAAAATCCAGCCTATTGCCCCTTGCTCCAGGGGTCTAATAACCTATTGGCACTGGAATATTGGAAAGCTTTACAGCGTTTCCCGGAAATAACCGCTCTGCCGGTAGCGCGGCAAGGCGTTGCCTATAATGCGACAGAATTAACGGCAAATTTTCCTAGCGCGTCTGCCATTCGCCAGGAACTTTTAAAAATGAGCTGTACTGAAGCTGTTCTTCGTAATCTCCCTCCTGCTTGTCGCCCGGTATTCCAGCAATATTGGAAGCAGAAGAAAAACAGCTACCCAGCATCTGCTTTATCCCTTTTGCTATCCTATACATTGGAAAAAACCAGGCCACACGCAATTGCCTCTGCAGCCCAGGTATCAGAAGGCCTGGAAAATATTTTCTGGAAAAACCGGCGAGCACAAAGCATAGAAGATTTTATACAACGCTGTGTAACCAGACGTTATGCGCCCTCACGGATCCGGCGGCTCCTTTGGCAGGTTCTGCTTTCAGATGACAAAGTATCTTTTAAAAATACAGCGGCACAACCGCCGCAATATTTCCGGATACTGGGCTTTACACAAAAAGGCCAGCAGTTGTTGCAGCAAATAAAAAAAGAAGGCGCCTTGCCCCTCCTGTCCAATATAGAAAAAAATACCTTAAAAACCATGAGCCCCGCCCTGCGTAGTCAATTGATGCTGGATATCCGTGCCACCAATCTCTACGAGCTGCTCCACACAGGGCATATTACAGATAAAGAGTATAAACATCCTCCTGTTATAACTGGTTAAGAAGCGCCCCCGATGGCTGGAAAGGATTTCCAACCATCGGGGGTCTTGTTTAGAATGCGGGAAGAATCGCACCTTTATATTTATCGGTAACAAACTTCTTCACCGCTTCAGACTGGTAAATTTGGAGAATTTTTTTGTAGGTTTCATTATTTTCATCCCCTTGTCGGACGACCAGTACATTGGCATAGGGGGAATCCTTAGATTCTACATAAATTGCATCTTTCTGGGGATTGAGACCTGCCGGAATAGCATAGTTGGTATTGACGCAGGCTACATCTGTATCCTCCAAAGAACGGGAAATCTGGGCCGCATCCAGTTCTACAAATTTCAAATGTTTTGGGTTTTCGGTAATATCCCCTACCGCTGCTTCTACTGAGTTGCCATTTTTCAAACGGATAAGCCCGGCCTGCTGCAGCAATAAGAGTGCTCTGGCACCGTTACTGGGATCATTGGGGATGGTAACTTGGGCACCTTCGGGTACTTCCTGCAGGGATTTATATTTATGGGAATAGACCGCCATGGGGAGCAGGATGGTCTTTCCGATGCTTACCAATTTCATGCCTTGTTTTTGCACAATATTATCCAAATAGGGCTGGTGTTGATAAGAATTCAGTTCCAGGTCACCTTCTGCAAGTGCTTTATCCGGTTGCACATAGTCATTAAATTCCACGACCTTAAGGGTAATACCCTGCTTAGCAGCTTCTTTAGCCACTTCTTCCCCCACTTCTGCATGCGGGCCGGCGGTAACACCTATTTTGATTTCTTTTTTTGTATTTTCCATTTGGGACGTGCCAGCTGAGCTACCACAGCCGGCAGCAAAGGCGCCAAGCACTGCGATAAGCCCCACTGCGATCCATTTGTTGCTATGTAATTTCATATTTTTTCCTTCTTTCTACGTAAATTTTCAGACGTCAATAACCTTGCCTGGATTTAGGATAGTATTGGGATCCATGGCCCGTTTGATGGTTTTCATTACCTGTAATTCCCCTTTGGGAGTGAATTCTTCCATATATTTCATTTTCTTGGCACCGATACCATGTTCCCCTGCAAGGCGTCCGCCCACGCTATACGCATAGCGGTACACCTCGTGATGAAACGTATCTACAGCGGCGTCCCAGGCATCGTCCGGCATATCCATCTTAAGCAGTACGATGTGCATATTGCCGTCCCCTATATGGGCGTTGATTTTCACCTGGAACGGATAGTTTTTCCCAATATCCATGATCTTCTCAATGGCGTCCGCGATTTTATGAACGGGTACCACGACATCATCGGTAAGGAACACCTTGCTGCGCATCTCGCAGGAAGGCTGGATATTCCGGCGCATGTTCCAAATGCGCTCATCCGCCTCCAGTACATCCACTGCCCCGGACTTATCGCACAGGTTGTACACCGCTTCCATTTTGCTGTCCAGTTCTTCTTCCCGAAAGGTTTCCACAGTAATAATCACGTAAATTCCGTCAGTATAATGGGGTACATTCTGGTATTTGCAGTAGTCTGCCGTATCCCGCACATAGGAATTATCCATGTATTCCAGACTGGTAGGGTCTATACCAGCCTTTAGCAATGTGGGTACCATATGCAAAGCTTTTTTCGGGTCCGTATATACTGCCAGCACATCAAAACGATACGGCGGCAGGGGCTCCAGTTTCACCGTGACTTTAGTGATAATACCCAAGGTGCCTTCGCTGCCGATAATCAGCTGCTCCAGATCGTACCCTGTGGTGCACTTTTTTAAAATACTGCCACATTCCACAATTTCCCCTGTAGGGGTTACCATTTCCAGACAGTACACCTGATGTCGGGTCACCCCATAGCGAACAGCCTTTAGCCCGCCGGCATTCGTAGCTAAATTCGCCCCAATAAGGCAACTTTCTGCACTGGAAGGATCTCCTGCATACAAAAGTCCGTGGGCTTTGGCTTCTTTTTGCAGATCCACCGTGCGTACACCGGCCTCCACGGTCATGTACAGCCCCTCTTCGTTAAGTTCGCAGATGTGGTTCAGGCGTTCCATCAGAAGTACCAGACCGCCGTATACGGGGATGGCACCATCGGCCAGACTGGTACCAGCACTGCGCACGGTAATGGGAAAATGTTCCACATTGGCCAATTTTACGATTTCTGCAATCTCTTCTGCATTAGCTGGAAGCACTGCCGCTTCCGGCATGTGAAATAACGTAGGATTGGTCTCATAATCCGTTCGGTACTGGATGAGAATGTCTTCATCCGTTTTCACATGGCTTTCGCCTACAATCGCTTTTAGTTTTTCTATAATCTCCTGCGTAATGGGTTTATAGGTGTGCTGCACGGCATGCTCCTCCTTTCGTGCGGCATTGCGTAAATTTCTACTAGTTAAGTAGAATATGTTTCTTATTGTACTCCAAGAAAACTATTCAGGGAAATTGTTTTTATATATCTATAGTTATAGTTTGAAGTTATAGCAATTTAGAATTTCTTTTCTTTTTCCATAAAAAAGCTGGCAGCCTTTGGACAAAGCTACCAGTCACACTTTATATGCAGTTTTTACAGAGCTGTCCCTTTCGTGGGCACAAAGAGCCCTGTCATATCTGTCTTTTCCAGTTGCAAAAGTTTTACTTTTCGCCACATCCCGCCGCCATAGCCTGTAAAGCTTCCGCTGGTACCAACCACCCGGTGACAAGGAATCATCAAGGAAATAGGATTATGCCCCACTGCGCCGCCCACTGCCTGCGCTGACATTTTTGCCAGACCTTTTTCCTTAGCCACTTGCCGGGCAATATCCCCATAGGTGCGAACTTTACCGTAGGGAATTTGCGCCATGATTTCACATATTCTTTTACGAAACGCAGAGCCCCGTACCTTAAGTGGCGGAGTGATCCCTGGGTCTTTTCCGGAAAAATAAAGATCCAACCATCGCTTCGCCTCCTGAAATACAGGCACGGTTTCTCCTACGGTCGTTTCTTTAGACAGGCTTTCGCCAAAATACCGACCTTCCTCAAACCAAAGTCCCACAATATGGGAGCCGTCACTGGCAAGAGTAATCTCCCCCAAGGGGGACTGATACGTGTGCAGCAGATCCATATTAGCTCCTTTCCGCTCATAACCGCTTTCTATTGCATTTCCTTCTTTCGCCGGAATAACAAGGTTGCTTCTATACCAACAAAAATCCATGGCAGTAGCATCAGCAGATTTTCCACTAGAACCAGTGCTCCAGGTTTCTCAAAATCCACCATGGCAAAGTGAGACTGAAACAACAAGTACCTTACCATATCATTTTCTATAAACCGGTACAATCCATAGCAGGGCAGCATGGCTAAGATAACGGCTATTCCTGGTTTAATCCTGGTGGTAAAAGATTTTTGTCCCACTATCGCGGGAACATGGAGTCCCACATGAATCCCCATCAGTACAAAACTCCAATGCGCAAGCGATAAATGGAGCCTTTGAGGATCGGACAAATGCCCTATCCCATACAAAAAAGGAACCGCTTCCCCACTCATGCTCATGCCACTAAAAGCCGTACCGGCAAAGGCCACAAAAAGGAGCAGCGTAACCACCGTGGAAAAAATTCGGAGCCCGCTATAACGACCCTTGCCCAGTGCCCCGTACCACTTTCGGTTTAAGATCTGATGCACGACTACAAGTATCGTTTCTCCTATACCAATCCATTCATGAGCAGCAGCCTCTGTCACCGAAAAAGCCATAAGCAGGAGCATACCTAACAGCATCCCAATGTCAACGATTCTTTTGATCTTTCCTATCTGCATGCTACCCCCTTGCTTATAGCACTTTTCCCCATTATACCCTACTTGCAAAAATTTGAGAATCTCACTGAGCCTTGGAAAACGTGATTTTGGTATCAGGCATTCCGTTAAATAAGGAAATATCTTCATCCGTATGCCCAATTGGCTGCTGTTCAAAAACTTCCCCATTTTGTTTGTACAAAATAACCAAACTGCCCGCAGGCGGCCAATAGGAAATATCTCCTACCCGATACCCTGTGTCTTTGGCTTCTTTAGTAGGAAGGCTTCCCGCTCCCATGCGAAAGCACATTTCCCGTCCATACAGATTCATCATCGGATACGTAACAGGCAGTTGTTTCCACAATTTTCTTGCTGCCTCATTATCGTACAATACTGCTTTGATCGTTTTTTCCCCTACCTGGATATTGATTTTCATAGTTGCCTCCTGATTCGTCGTTACTATCTCCTGTTTTGTCTTACTTGTAGCCTGCTCAGGTTCTGCTGCGGATTGTCCGCAGCCTCCGCTTCCCAGCATCGCTACTATGAATACTGGCAGCACCAGCCACTTTTTGAAAGGTCTGTCCATCTCATTTCCTCCTTTGCACAAAACAATATAAGCCGGTTTCGTCACACAGCAATCACGTCCATGGTTCCAATATAAAAAAGTTTATACATCTACTGTTTATCAGTACTATTGTCCCATACACTTTACAGCATACTTTTAAAATACGTTAGAAAGGCATTGGCCGCACCAAAATCTGGTTGGAATTTTTTCCAGGCGAATACTGACGTCATGGAAAGTTCTGGAAAGAGCGGTCGAAATACCAGACGATCCGACGCAAATATGCGCACAGCCCCCTCAATGGTCAAGGCAGACGCCAGACCACTATCCACAATATTAGCGACTTGTGTGATGATATTGTAGGTAGCAAAAACATCCAATTCTCCGGCTGGCTTGCCGATCCACTGCAATAGTTCCCGCTGAATAGGGAGTCTGTCGGATGTGATGAGTATCTCCTTCCATACATCTTCTTTTGTAATGTACTCTTTTGCTGCCAACGGGTGGCTCTCGCGCACCAAAAGGCCCCACCTTTCCCGATCCTTCATTCGGATATAGTCAAACTTTGCAATATCCACCGGTTCCAGCAGTAATCCAAAATCCAAAAGCCCCTGTTCCATCAGTGCCTTGCTGTGCTCCGCACTATTTGTGTACAGCCTAAAATGCACATGGGGATGTAGCCGTCGGAACCCTGCCATGATTTCCGGCAAAATACGGGTAGCATACAATCCCCCAGTACCGATAGAAATTTCTCCACTGATCTCTCTGCTCTGGGTAAATTCATCTTCTATTTTTCCCATAAGTGCCGTTACTTCCTCAGCACGGCGACGCAGTAGCATTCCCGCACCGGTCAGTTTAAAATGTCGCCCCCGGACAAATAAGGCCGCTCCCAATTCTTTTTCCAGCTGGGCCATTTGCCGGCTCAGTGTAGGTTGTGTTAAATGCAAGGTATCTGCCGCACGAGAAATATTTTCTTCCCGTGCCACTGCCAGGAAATACTGTAATAAACGCAGTTCCATATCTCACCCCTATTTATTTTGCAATCCCCAGTTTTTTCACGTATGCACTTCTGTCCGAATGAGAATTGGCTCGGATCCCTGCCTCTACATGCGCCTGGGGGATCCGTTTCTTTATTCGTTCCACACAATCCCGGATGGGATAGCCGCCACTGGTACAAAACGGGATAACTGTCTTGTCGGAAAAATCAGCTGACTCTAAAAAGGTATCTATCACCATAGGCTCCACATAATACCAGATCGGATAGCCAACAAAGATTACATCATAGGATTGCAGGTCCGGCCCTTTGGAGGCTAGTGCAGGCCTGGCTTCACTTTGGATCTGCTCCATCTGCATTTTAAGACAGGGATCATGGGCTTCAGGATACGGCACTGCCGGTTTGATCTCAAAAATATCACCCCCTGTAAGTGCTTTAAAATCCTCAGCTGCCGCCCTGGTATGTCCCCCTTGAGAATAATAGGCCACTAAAATTTTAGGATTCTTTTTCATCGGTATTGCTTCCTCCTGTCCTGCCGCAGTGCTCTTGCTAGTACAACCAGCTGCTAGAAACGTAGTCAGCGTCAGCAGTACAGTTGCCAGTTGTTTAATCCACCTCCACATGATTTTCTCCACTCCCTTTCCGCTCTTAAGATTACCTTTAGTATAAGAAGGTTTAAAGTATATGTCCAATACCTATAATTTTTAAAGTTTTATGCCTTCTAAGCATATTATAAGCAAAAATAAAGACCCTGGAACTTCTTCCAGGGCTTCACCAATACAATGAATTCATCATTTCAAAATATTACCGTTTATCCTCTGCCTCCACAATTTCCCCCATAATGACGTAGTGGGGTTCCCAGTTATCACTTGTCCCATCCGGCGTGACGTTGGGATATACCGCCGGACGGGCTGCATAATAGTCATGAATTTCCGGGGCCAGTCCTTCCTTGGCAAATTGGTGGAAATACAATTTATGGCAAAGGAACGTCATTTCCGCTTCTTTAAAAGTTACGCCATCCCCCATGGCTACTGGTGTAAGGCCAGAGGCTTTCACCTTGTCCCCGTCCCGGCCAGAGTGAGAACCCAGATAGGCCAACGCCTTTTTATAGCTTTGAGGATAAAAGCTCACAGTAAAAGTATCATATTTCTTTAAGAATGTGCTGGTATATCGATCCGGATGCACATAAATGGTCACCACAGAACGCTTTTCCGGCTTATCCCAAATATTTCCCAGGCTGCCCCACCCTACTGTACAGGTATTATAGTCGTTCACAGGGCCCGCCGTTACCAACGCCCACTTGTTATTAAACAGGTCAAATATGCGATACGTTTTATCTTCAAATGCTTTCATGTCGTTTCCCTTCTTGCTTTCATATTTTGCTTTGTTATTTATCCTATTACAGCTTTCTGTATATGTCAATATTACAATTAGATTTTCACAATCTTTCCTGGCAGCACTTCCGACATTCGGTGAGAAATAGAGAGCACAGTGCGGGATGCTACCGCCTGAAGGAGCGCTTCTATGACAAGTTTTTCAGTAGCAGTATCAAGCCCCGCTGTAATTTCGTTCAAAAGCAAAATCTCCGGATTGGACACAACGGCACGGGCAATCATAAGCAGCTGTTTTTGCCCCTGTGAAAATACCGATTCCCTATATTCTGTGTCCAGTTGCTTAGGGAGCCGTATGACAGTGTCTTTTAAATTGGCGATGGCAAGTGCTTGCCAAACTTCCTCATCGGAAAAAGCGCCGCTCCCCAAGGTCACCTGATCCCGTATGGTTCCCGGTACTGCAATGACCTGCTGCTGGACGCAGCTGATGGTTTTTCTCTGGTCGGCACCGGAATAGGCGGTCGGTGCCATACCGTTTAACAAAATACTGCCTTCTTGTGGCGTATAAAGCCCCAGTAGCAATTTAAACAGTGTGGATTTACCGCTGCCGGTACGCCCCATCAGCGTTACGCACTCCCCTTGTTTTACGGTCAGGGAAAATTGATGCAGGATGGGATGCCCTTCATCATAGGAAAAGCTGATATTTTGTATTACAATGGCATTTTCTGTCACCACGGATTGCTCCATAGCTACCTTCTGGGGCAAAATACGTTCTTTTTCCCGGAGGAAACGCTGTACCCGTTTCCACCCCGCTGCCGCGGACTGCACGGTCTGAATTTCCATCCCGATATTAGAAAGGGGCGTAAAGATACTGTTAACATAGGAAATCAGCGCCACGGCGGTTCCTACAGACATGCCAAACCAGTTAAGGAAAGCGCCCTGGGCACCGGACAGGCTCATCATAATCCCGATCACCGCCGCACTGGTTGTAATAATGACAGGAGAATATACCGAATCATAAAAATTGGTCTTTTCCAAAGCTTGAAAGCTGTTTAAAATCACACCATCATATCGTTTCTCCGCAAATTCCATAGCGTCATAGATATGGAGGGAGCGAATGCAGTGTAAGGTTTCCGGCAAGATCCCACTGGCGTCAGCTGTAGCTTGGCGATTTTGCAGATGTGCTGCCAGCATTTTTTTCTGTACATAGAGGGTAAAAAGGGACAAAAGAGGCAGCGCCACCAGCAGCAAAATACCCAAGCCCGTACTTTTCGTCAAAACCACAAATAGAATACTAAGCACGGTTCCCAGGTCAGAAATCATGGAAATCAGTCCGGAAGAAAACATGTCTTCAATGGCATCCACATCATTCACCTGTATAGAAGCTGTTTCTCCCGCTTCATGCCGGGTAAAATACGACGCTGGCAACCGGCGAAGCTTTTCCATCATGGCAGAACGCAAGCTGTGGGTAATGCCTTCCCCTGTACCCACAATCATGGCTTCCCGCAAGGCACTAAAAGCTCCGGAGCAAGCAAGCAGAATAAAATAGCCCGCTGCCAGAATAAAAGAAATCGCCTTTTGCCCAGTGAGTTCATCCACAGCCCGTCCCAATAAAAGAGGCGGAAGAACTTCCAATACGACGGAACCAATAATAGCGATCAGCGTAATGCCAGACCGCATAGGATGGGAAATAAGGGAGCGGAAAATAATCTTTTTAATATCCGTTTCCATTATTCAGCCTCCTTTCGCGCCTGGCATTGCAAATGGTAGAGGGCTGCATAGTCCGGATTTTCCATCAGTTCCTCATGCCGTCCTGTCCGCAGCGTTCCACCCTGCAAAAAGCCGATCTGATCCATTTGAGGAAACATGGCCATTCTGTGAGAAATCAGAAGAATGATCCGCCAGGATTCCTGTTGCCGCAATGCCTGGAAGATTTTCTTTTCCGTTACCGCGTCCACGGCAGCAAAGGGATCATCCAAGATCAAAACAGGCGCTTGGGAATAGAGTGCCCTGGCTAGTGCCAGCCGTGCCTGCTGTCCTCCGGATAAGGCATTTCCTTCCATGCCCACTTGCAGCGCAGGTGTCACTTCACCTGCAATCTGGACTTCTTCCAGTACTTTCTGGAGACGCTTTTCATCTTTTTTACCAAAGGTAATATTATCTTCTACGGTACCGGTAAATAGTTCCGGCGTATGTCCGGCATAGGCAAAAATGCTGTGTGTATTGTAGCAAATATCCTTTCCATCGTAGAGGATATATCCCGCATAAGGATATTCCTGCAAAAACAGCTTACCAAAGGTGCTCTTGCCCGAGGCCACTTTCCCGGTAATCCCGATAATTTCTCCAGGATGAGCCGTGAGCTGCAGATCATGCAGCGCAAAGGAGCCGTCCGCCCATTTGAAATGCACTTGCTGCATTTGGAGAGTTCCCGGTTTTGCTGCGATTTTAGGTGTTGTGGGTTCCCTTTCCGTTAAATAGCCAGCAATCCGCAGCCAGGATACCTGGGCTTTTTGCACCGCATTAAATAATTTGGCAGCATGGGAGCTTTTCACGGCCAATTTGGTGAAGCAGGACAAGTAGGAAGAAAAGGCAGCAATGCTCCACACGGTCCACCCTTGTCCCAATACATTTTTCCCGCCCAGCCACAGAATAGGGATAACGCCAAACATAGAAATCACCAGATATAACGGCTGGGGACTATTCTGCCAAATGCCTGCCATGACATTTTTCCGTTCATACACCGTCAGGTCTTTTTCATACGCAGCAGCCCGGTTTCCGTCTTCCCCATAAATCCGGTAGGTCAGCGCATGACTGATGGCATCTACTGCTGCATTATTTAAACGGGACATAGCCATACGGCTCTCCGCTGCAGAAGCGGTCACTTTCTTTTTTAACGCCGCAGAGGCAATATAGGCTACCGGTGGAAACACCAATACGATAAGGGTCAGTTTCCAATCAATGCCCAGCAGCATGGCCAGATAGGCAACCATGACCACCCCGGTATCAAAAACTTCCGTGGTAAATTTCCGCATTCCCTCTGCACAGGCATCCGCATCTGCAATAGCCCGTGTCATCATGGCCCCCGTATCCTCCTGCTGGATCCGGGCATAGGACTCATGAATGAGATGATGGTAGATATTTTCCTTCATGGCGCGGCTCACCGCATTGGCAAATTTTCGTACATACAGCCTTTTGAGAGCCCGTGCGCCCTGCACAAGAGCAATCACCAGCACATAGAAAAGAGCCAACACCAGCATATCATAGCCGGTGCGGCGTCCTTGAAAAATATCATATAAACATTGGGCCAGCTGCCCTTCAAAATACGGGCCCGCAGTCATGCCCACGTTATAAATCATGCCAGTAACGGCTGTGAGCAGCAGCCATTTTTTCTCATTTTTGAAATAGGTGAGCCAGGAAATCCTGCGTCCGGCGGTCATACTATCCCTTCCGATCTAACCATCAGTGAATTTTTCTCTAATTATACCAAAGCAAATTCAATTCGGATGAGAAAAGTTTAAATTAACTATAAATTTTCAGTGAAAAATCTGTTCTCCTCACTCCCCCAAAATACCCTGAATACCCTGCTTTTTTAGAATTTCCCGATACTGCCCCACTTCGCTATGGATCAGTCCGTCAATAGTCTGCATGCCTAAAAGTTCTACAGGAGCTCGATCATCGGTAAGGATGCGATTGCCTTTATGATAGGGTTTTAATTGCCGCACTACCTGCTCTAGCTGTGTACGAAGCTCTGGATTTTTTTCCTGCGAGAGGGCCTGCCACAAGAAGTTCACCATGGCAGGGCTATCTCCAGCAAAGAGCTCCCGGTTGGTGGCATGGGGCACGTCTGCTGTATACACCGTGGGAAACACACTTGCTACGGTATCTGCCAGATAGTGATTAATGTTTCCGGGAGTCTCTCCTTTCATATTCATATTCAAAACCATGACGCCGCCGGGGCTTAAATGTTGCTGTACGCTTGAAAAAAATTCCCGGGTGGACATGGCAAAAGGAATGGTAATATCCTGATAGGCGTCCACCATAATCAGATCGTATTGCCTGCTGTCTGCTGCAAGATACGCCCGCCCATCGTAAGCCGTTACCGGAATGGTATCCGGAAGGGCAAAATACTGCCGGGCCAGCGCGGTAATTTGGGGATCTATCTCTACACCAGTAATGGTAAGCTTTGGAAAATGTCGCTGGCACTGGTGGGCGTAGGTACCTGTTCCCATGCCCAGAATAAGCAGCGAAGGATGTTCTTTATGCTGGATATCTGCCATACCGGGTGCTGCCAGGGCTACATCATAATACATGCCCGTGAGGCCCTCCTGCTTCATTTTGATGGACTGCACCCCAAAGAGCACATTGGTGGACAAAATCACGGAATCCGGTTCTTCCCGCACCTGAAGATAATTGTACGTGGATTCTCCTTCATAAAGAATTTTTTTAGGATTTTCCCAGAAAGCAAAACTTGTACGATGCCCCAAAAGACAGGCCAGAAGATACAGCGCAATCCCGACCAGAATTTTCTTTCGGTTATGCCTTGTGGCTCCCCAATACACCAGAGAAAGTAGTAGCAATATCCCGGCAAAGAGCAAAAAAGTCAAATTGGTGCCGGCAGCGGGAATAGTAACAAAGGTGGGCAGAAAGGTTCCTAAAATGCTACCAATGGTATTGGCGGCTCCCAACCGTCCTACGATCCCCCCCGTTTCTTCTTTTTTCTCTACACAATAGCGTGCCAAGGAGGGCGTCACTGTCCCCAAAAGAAAAAGCGGAAAGACAAACAGCACCAGGCAAGTCACAAGAGCTGCCCAAACAAGAAACCAGGTATCTATCGTCAAAAGTAGCAATCCGGAAATTCCTATAATGATGTATTTCCCTAAAAAAGGAATCAGCGCCAGCCATAGAGCCGCAATAAAAATTCGTCGATACAAACGGTCCGGATTGGGATCTTTATCCGCTGTACGGCCGCCATAAACATTGCCCAGCGCCATGGCAATCATAATGGTTCCAATAATGAGCGTCCAGATAATCTGGGAAGAGGAAAAATACGGGGAAATAAGCCGCTGCGCCCCAATTTCCACTGCCATCAGAGCCATCCCCGCAAAAAATTCTGTTGCGTACAGATACCAATGCCGCTCCAAGATGCCTTTTTGCCGTTCCATAAAAATACCCCTTCCCCATACTTTATAAAAAGTATGAAAGGAAAGGGGCTTTTTGTCAACCGCTTTACCAGGTTTTTACTAAGTTTTGCAAATAAGCTTTAAAGGCCGGACCTAGGTCCTCCCGGCGCAGGGCAAATTCTACGGTGGCTTTCAAATATCCCAACTTATCCCCGGTATCATACCGGTCGCCGGTAAATGTACAGGCATAGACCCGTTCGTTGTGGGCCATCACACGCAGCGCATCCGTCAGCTGGATTTCTCCGTTTTTGCCCGGCTTGGTTTCTTCCAGGATGCTGAATACATCAGGGGTGATTACATAACGTCCTAAAGCAGCCACTCGGCTGGGCGCTTCCTCTCTGCTGGGTTTTTCCACCATATCCCGGACTTTAAACAAATTGGGATCGCTGGTAGCTTCTCCATCAATAATCCCGTAAGATGATACCTGTTCCGGAGCTACTTCCTGACAGCCGATCACGGTGCCTCCCGTTTTTTCGTACTGATCCATCAACTGCCGCAAAGCCGGTTCCCCGGTGCTGTTATAGACCACATCGTCCCCCAGGATGACTCCGAAGGGTTCCCCATCAATAAAATCCTTGGCGCACAAAATCGCATCGCCCAGACCTCTTTGGTATTTTTGCCGCACATAATGGATTCTCACATCAGAAATCTTCCGAATTTCCTTGAGCTGCTCCATTTTTCCTGTTTCATACAGGTGCGTCTCCAGTTCCGGGGAAGAATCAAAGTGATCTTCAATTGCCCGCTTGGCATGCCCGGAAATAATCAAAATCTGCTCAATACCACTTTGCTGGATTTCCTCGACGATATATTGAATGGTAGGTTTATCCACAATAGGTAGCATTTCTTTGGGCATGGCCTTGGTCTCCGGCAGGAACCGGGTACCAAATCCGGCAGCGGGAATAACTGCTTTGCGCACTTTTTGCATAGTTCTACTTGTATGATAATTACAGAAGCAAAATCACCATTTTCCTTTCTTTAGATTCTG
>CAJMHI010000015.1 GCA_905213155.1 uncultured Acidaminococcus sp.
GTTAAAATCTATACAGGTAGCGTAATTTCTACCGCTGTTCAATTTGGAGTTGCAAGTTACGTGATTTTATTATAGCATTTTCTTGGGAAAAACTGTGGAAAAATCCTTTGTGTGTAGTGGAAAAATAAAACCTTGTCAAGGCATAACGCAAGCATCACGGGAAAGCAGGGGATATCCACAAAAAATAAACTATGCACAGAATGTTATCCACAACTGTGGATAACCCTTGTGGAAAAGATCTTGTGTTTGCGGAAAGAAACGGCTTTTCTCTTTACAAAGCAAGAGAATCCTGCTATAATAATTTTCATCCATGCGGGCATAGTTCATTGGTAGAATGAAAGCTTCCCAAGCTTTAGAGGTGGGTTCGATTCCCATTGCCCGCTCCATAGAAAGTACAGACTGCCCTGTTGGCAGTCTTTTTTGTTACTAGGATATCAGATATGGTATAATATACGGTATTTTAAAGATGAATTGGGAGTGGGGAGGACACTATGGCAGGATATCAATTGTTGCAGAAAAAGATTTTGGCAGATGGCACGATTAAAAGCGGGGATGTACTCAAGGTGGACAGCTTTTTAAACCACCAGATTGACGTTCCGTTTATTTCCAAGCTGGGGGAACAGTTTTATACCCTGTTTAAGAAGCGTCCCATCAATAAGATTCTGACCATTGAGGCCAGTGGGATTGGGATTGCCTGTCTGACGGCCGTACATTTCCGGGTGCCGGTGGTGTTTGCCAAAAAATCTGCCGGCAGTACCATGGATGCGGAAGTCTATAGTACGGATATTAAATCCTTTACCCATGGCAAGGTCAATCACTGCATTGTCTCCAAAAAATACCTGAATGCCGGGGACCATGTGCTGATCATTGATGATTTCCTGGCTAATGGCTGTGCCGTCGCCGGGCTGATTGACCTGGTGCACCAGGCTGGTGCCGAAGTGGAAGGTGTGGGCATTGCCATTGAAAAAGGCTTTCAGGGCGGCGGAGATGCCCTGCGAGAAAAAGGCTATGACGTGAAGAGCTTGGCCATTATTGAAAAAATGGATGCTGCTACCGGCACCATTGTCTTCCGGTAATGAGGGATACCATGAATATAGAAACTACGACAGAAGCGCTGGAGCGCCAGGATCCCATTTATCATTTTGATGGCAAGATTTCCCTGCAAAAGGCGGTGCCCTTTGGCTTGCAGCATGTTTTGGCTATGTTTGTGGCCAATATTGCCCCCATCCTGATTGTCACCGGGGCGGTGAAGCTACCTATGGAACAGGCTGCGTCCCTTATCCAGGCCGCCATGATTATGGCCGGGGTGGGGTCATTACTGCAGCTTTTCCCGGTATTCTTTTTAGGTAGCCGGCTGCCCATTATTATGGGCATCAGTTTTACCTTTGTATCCACCTTTTGCGTCATCGGGGGCAAATATGGCTATGGGGCTATTTTAGGAGCGGCCCTTGTAGGCGGTTGCCTGGAAGGCTGTTTAGGCCTTGTGGCCAAATGGTGGCGCCGTTTTATCCCGCCCATTGTGTCTGCCAGCGTGGTGACATCCATCGGGTTTTCTCTGCTGGGTATCGGGGCCAATTCCTTTGGCGGCGGAGTGGGCAATCCCCATTTTGGAGAAGCGCCCTACATGATTGTAGGGAGTATTACTCTTTTGGCTTGTTTACTGTTTAACATCAAGGCTAAATCTTTCTTTAAACAATTATCCGTCCTGTTTGGACTGGTGGTGGGTTATATCGCTGCCTTTTTCTATGGCATGGTGGATCTCAGCCGTCTTACTACGGCGGGCCTGTTCTCCCTGCCCCATCCTTTTGCTTACCCTATGGAGTTTCATCCCGATGCGATTTTTTCCGTGTTCCTGATCTTTTTGGTGAGCGCCACAGAAACTCTGGGAGATACCTCCGCCCTTACCGTTATGGGCTTTGGCCGCAATGCCACGGATAAGGAAATCTCCGGCTCTATTGCCGTGGATGGCTTTATCAGCGCCCTGTCCAGTATTTTTGGCTGCCTGCCTATTACCTCTTTCAGCCAGAATGTGGGACTCATTGCCATGACCCACGTGGTAAACCGGAAAGCGGTAGCGTCCGGGGCAGCCATTATGATCTTGGCCGGCCTGTTCCCTGTTTTGGGCGTATTGTTAGCATCTTTACCCGATGCCGTGCTGGGCGGCTGTACCCTGATGATGTTTGGTTCCATTGTGGTGAGCGGCGTTCGAATGCTGGGGAGTTGCGGCTACAGCCAGCGCAATATGATTATTGCCGCCCTGAGTCTTTCCATTGGGATCGGCTTTACCCAG
The DNA here is from genome assembly GCA_905213155.1 of uncultured Acidaminococcus sp. Classification (GTDB taxonomy): domain Bacteria; phylum Bacillota; class Negativicutes; order Acidaminococcales; family Acidaminococcaceae; genus Acidaminococcus. The sequence goes on from CAJMHI010000015.1 coordinate 2,291, forward strand.
AATCCGGCTATTTTTAAAATTTTCCCGGATCTGATGAAAAGCGTCTTTGCGGAAAACTGCGTGGCCGTGGTGTTTCTGGTGGCGGTGGTGCTGAATTTTATCCTGCCGGAAAAAATGGATTAAAAGCGTAGACAAAAATTCAATACAACGAAAAAGCAGACAGCACGCCAAACCGCATGCTGTCTGCTTTTTCGTTGTATAATATACCCCATCCAACATCTTGTGCAATGTTGTTTCTGAGGTTTTTGGAACTTGACTTATGTTGAGTTAGGCAATGTCTCCCCGCCGTACCCATTTCTACATATCCGGCACAGCATAGGGCGGCTTTATGATTTCTGCTTTTTGCATTGGTCGGCCTCCCCTGCGGTATGGATTACCCAGTGTCCCTTTTGGCTGGACCCTTGGTTGTGTCCTTTCTCTCACTCTAAGGCTCCTGCTACTTCTAGCAAAAGTTTCGTAACTTCTTTATTATTATACCAAACTTCCCTACCCTCTATGGAAGCGTCTGTGATATGATATAATTGATTGTATCAGATTTTTTGCACTAAGGAGAATGAAATTCCATGAAAAAAATACTTTTTCTGACCACGGGCGGGACGCTGGCCTGCACAGTTACGGAAGAAGGGCTGACGCCGACCTTGCAGGGCAAAGATATTCTAAAGCAGGTCCCGGAACTGAAAACTTTGGGAGAGATTACGGTACAGGATCTGGCCCTTTTGGACAGCAGCAACCTGGAACCGGCGCAGTGGAGCCAGTGGGCCCGGCTGATTGGGGAAAATTATACGGACTATGATGCCTTTGTGCTGACCCACGGCACGGATACGCTGGCGTATACGGCTAGTGCCCTGTCCTATATGCTGATTAACCTGGGGAAACCTGTGGTACTAACTGGCGCGCAGGTGCCGCTGTCGCTCACCAACAGCGATGCCCGCACCAATCTGGAGCTGGCGTTTACCGTAGCTGCCAGCGGACTGCCAGGGGTCTTTGTGGCCTTTGGCAATAAGGTAATCCGGGGCAATTGTGCCAAAAAGATTTTTACCCGGAATTTTAATGCCTTTGAAAGTGTCAATGAATCGCCGGTGCTGTTTTTTACGAAAAAAGGCGTCAAGAAGAATCTTCCCAGCCGGGAAGTGGTAGGCGGCTTCCGGGTGGCAGAAAAAATGGACCCCCGTGTGATGGCCATTACCATGACGCCGGGCCTGAAACCGGATATCATCGACTATGCAGTGGAAAGAGGCTATAAAGGACTGGTGCTGGAGTGCTACGGCGCCGGGGGCATCAATACTGCTACGCCAAATTTTTTGCCGGCCATCCGGCGGGCGATCAAGAAAGGGGTGCGGGTGACCTGCGTCAGCCAATGTTTGTTTGATGGGGTGGATTTGTCCCTGTATCCCATGGGCATTTTGGCCGCCCAGGCCGGGGTGGAATCCGGCGGGCCCATGACGCTGGAAGCGGCGGTGACCCAGATGATGTGGCGCCTGGCCAATCCAGCGGAAGAAGAAAAGGAATAGGAGGCGGGCATATGGCGGCATCGTATAAGGCAATTCTTTCCCAGTTCCTGGAATCCTGGCAGAAGGAGCGGGATAACGCCATTAAAATCTGCTTATTTGGACAGCCAGGAGCGGGCAAAAGCAGCCTGATCAATGAGCTGGCAGGGCAACGGGTGGCCCGTGTCAGCCAGGGGACGGATACCACGAAAAAGGCCCAGGTGGTAGAATGCCAGGATGTGATTTATGTGGATCTGCCCGGGTATGATACCAGCCTGTTTCCGGAGAACCAGTATTTCAGCGCCTTTAATCCCTTGCAGTATGATCTGTTTTTGTGTGTTTTTGCCGGCAAGCTCCATAAGGCGGACGTGGACTTTTTTGGCAAGATTGCCCGTACCGGGCGGATCTGCCTGTTTGTAAGGAATAAAGCCGATGGGTTGTATGATCCCACGCTTTCTAAAGAGAAGCTTATGCAGCAGATTACAGCAGATGTGCACGCCCAGGTAGGCCCCCGGGAACAAGTAGTATTTACCAGCTGCCGCCGCAATAAACCGGCAGCAGAGCGGGGGATTCCTGAATTGGAACGGGCCATCGGAGAGATGCTGCCCGCCGCCCAGCGGAATAAATTTTTCCGTCATGCTAAAGCCTATACGGAAAATGCACTGCAGCAGAAAAAGCTGGCGGCAGAAGCTACCCTTAAAAAATTCATGGCCCTTGCCGCTGCCAACGGCCTCAATCCCGTGATGGGAATGGATGCTGCCATCGACAGCCAGATCTTAAAAAGTATGTATAAGGCCATCCGGGAATCCTTCGGGGTGAGTGAGAAGGAAGTGAAAACGGAAGGCCCCAAGTCCCAGGTGGTGAAGAAGCTGGCAGAAGGAGTAACTGGAGAACGGGTAACCAAGGGCCTCACGTACCTGGCTGCAAGGACCCTGAAAACGGGTATGAAAAAAAAGGCCGGGGGCAGACTGGCGGCCAAACTGATTCCCGTGGTGGGCGGCGCCGCTGTCATGGGTTTTAATGCGGCCAGCCTCTGGTATCTGGGTGAGAACTATATCGGACAATGCTATGCTTATGCCAAGGAGCGGCTGCTAGCGGAAATGCAGATGGGGGCACTATGACACGGGATGGGAAACGCATTCAGGAACAACTGCAAAGCATTGATACAGAAAACGTGACCATTGTGCTGTTTGGCCAGCCGGGCGCCGGGAAAAGCAGCCTGATTAACGCCATCTGCGGGCGCCAGGCCGTACCCGTAGGGGTGGGAACGGACACCACAAAGGAGCCTTTTCTTGTGGAATATGGAGAAGCGACCTTTATTGACCTGCCCGGCTATGGGACGAAAGCTTTTCCCTGGCAGAATTTTGCGGCGCAATTTCATATTTTCCAGTATGACATGTTTCTCTGTGTCTTTTCCGATAAGCTCCATGAGGGGGATACAGAACTCTTTAAGGAACTGCGGAAACGGGGGAAACCCTGCATTTTCGTCCGGAACAAAACTGACCTGCTCTACGAAGAAGGAAAAACCCTGGACGAAAGCGAAGCGGAGATCCGGCGGGATGTGGCCCGGCAGCTGGGTACGGATCAGTTTGACCTGCTCTTTGTGTGTGCCCGGCTGGATGAAAAAGAGGGAATTGATTCCTTAAATGACTGCATTCTGAAGCGGATGCCGGAAGCCCGCCGGGAAAAATATATTCTGGCAGCGGAAGCCCGCACCAAGACCCAGTTGGATGCCAAAAAGCTGGCGGCGGAAAGCTATGTGCGCCGCAGCTGTACCTATGCGGCTTATAATGGGATTAACCCTATTTTCGGCGTGGATACGGCTTTGGATCTGGTGATTTTGTACCAGCTTTACAGCAATATCCGGGGAACCTTTGGGATCACGGAAGACATGATTACCCGTAGCCGCACGGTTTCCTCCCAGAATAAGAAGCTGGTGCTCCGTGGCATGAGCAAGGAAGGGATCCAGTCCATTATCAAAAGTCTGGGACGGCGTTTTGCGGCCCGCAGCTTTTTAAAGGCAGTGCCCGTACTGGGGCAGGCGGCGTCCGCCCTCATCGGGTATAAAATCGTGCGGCAGGCGGGATTGGACTATATTGATGCCTGCTACCGCCTGGCCCGGGAAAAACTCTTGGAAGAACTGGACGCCAAGCGAAAATAAAAAAACGGTTGCACAATCATTGCCGGATGCTTGTTGTATGAAAAGGAGGCAAGTCCATGGAATTGCCAGAAACGATGGCCCAGGAACTGATCGCATTAAATGCCAAGATCTGGGACTATGCAGAATTAAAGTTTGAAGAGACCCGTTCTGCCCAGGCGATGATCGAGGTTTTAGAACGCCACGGCTTTACGGTACAACGGGGCGTGCCCCATATGCCCACGGCCTACATTGCCGAATATGGCAGCGGAAAACCGATCATCGGGATTCTGGCAGAATATGATGCCCTCTCCGGTTTGTCCCAGGTGGCTGGGATAGCGGAAGAAAAGTCCCGGGAAGGCTGCACCAACGGTCATGGCTGCGGACACTGTCTGCTGGGAACGGCGGCCGTAGGGGCCGGATTGCTGCTAAAAGAGTATCTGGCAGCCCATCCTGGCAGCGGGACCGTGCGGGTGTACGGCTGCCCGGCCGAAGAAGGGGGCAGCGGCAAAACCTACCTGGCCCGGGAAAAAGCCTTTGATGATGTGGATGCGGCTCTCACCTGGCATCCCGGGACACAGAATGAAATTATGGTAGGATCCAACCAGGCCAACATCCAGGCGGCTTTTTTCTTTAAAGGACGGGCGGCCCATGCAGCGGCAGCTCCTCAGAACGGGCGAAGCGCCCTGGACGCCGTGGAACTGATGGATATCGGTGTCAACTACATGCGGGAACATATGGCGGATTATGACCGGGTGCACTATGCGGTGTTGGATACCGGCGGAGTTTCTCCTAATGTGGTACAACCCCATGCCCAAGTGTTGTATTTGATTCGATCCAAAACCAACGCTGAAACAAAGGTGTTGTATGAACGAGTGAAGAAGATTGCCCAAGGAGCGGCACTGATGACGGAAACGGAACTGTCCGTCCGGTTTGATAAAGCCTGCTCCAACCTGATACCCAACAAAGTGTTGGGACAGGTTGTATATGATGCCATGGAAGCCGTAGGGACGCCCAAGCGGACAGAAACGGAAAAAGCGTATATCCGCTCCTTCCAAAAGACGGTTGGCGAAGAAAGAGTGCTTACTGATCCCGGCATGGCGCCCTTTCCTGATCCGGAACTGCGGCAGGAGCTGATTGCCAAAGATCCCTATGGGGAATTTCTCCTGCCGTACCGGCCTACCAATGCGGTGGTGATGGGGTCATCGGATACCGGGGACGTGAGCTATGTGACGCCCTTATGCCAGTTCAGTGCGGCCTGTTTTGCTATCGGGACGGCGGCCCATTCCTGGCAGTGGGTGGCCCAGGATAAGGACAGCGTCGCTGTGAACGGGTGCCTGTTTGCGGCCAAGGTGCTGGCAAAGGCGGCAGAAACCCTCTACCAGCAACCAGAACTTGTGCAGGCAGCACGGCAGGAGCTGACAAAACGCCTGGGCGGACACCCCTATGTGTGCCCCATTCCCCCGGATGTTTTTCCCCGTGGCTATACGAAGGAATAAAACAAGAATTTTTAGCGGGTAAAACTGCTTGAAAATATTGACACAGTCTTGTTGAACGCTTATAATTGTATGAGCTGTCAAATGATTTATTTTCTAAATAGATAGAATCATGGCATATTGAAGGCAAGGGAGGGTTAGACTGTGAAGAGAACGTTTCAACCGAATAATCATCGGAGAAAACATACTCATGGCTTCAGAAACAGAATGAAGACGCTGGGTGGAAAACAAGTCTTGAAGAGAAGACGTGCAAAAGGCAGAAAGAGACTGTCTGCATAACCCATTGAATAGGCCGCCCCACGCGGCCTATTTTACTATCGAGGCAGGTGTAAAGGTGGAAGAAAAAACTTCCCTGCGAAAAACATACGGCCGGCAGCACCGGGTGAAAACCCATACCGCCTTCCAGCAGGTGTATGAAAGCGGGACTTCCTATGTGGACCGCTGCGGCGTGTTCTATGTAGTGGCGTCTCCCACGGGGATCAGCCAGCTGGGAACCGCCGTAGGAAAACGGCTGGGACACGCAGTACTCCGTAACAGCATTAAACGAAAAATGCGGGAAGTGTTCCGGCGGCACCAGTACCTGTTTCACCATCCGGTATGCCTGGTATGGGTGGCCCGCCGGCCCCTTATCCGGGCGCCGTATGCCGTATACGAAAAAGTGTTTTACCGGTTGGCCAAAAAGGCTGGCCTGCTGTAACAGCCGTCATTCTCCGGAGAGGCCTATGAAACAGATTGCCATATTTTTGATCCGCTTTTATCAGCGGTGTATTTCTCCTTTTTTGGGACCCCATTGCAGGTTCATTCCCACCTGCTCCCAATATGCGTTGGAGGCGGTGGAGAAATATGGCTTCTTCAAGGGTTCCTGTCTGGCCGTCAAAAGAATCTTGAAATGCCATCCCTTTCACAAGGGAGGCTATGATCCTGTGCCGTAAGAGGCAAAAAGAAAAGGAGACTTATCTTGGAAATCCTAAGCTCATTTATCCAGTCGGTAGTGGCCCACATTTATGACCTGACCCGGATCATCGGAGAACCTAACTACGGGTTGGCCATCATTATCATGACCATCCTGATCAAACTGATCCTGGCCCCGCTCACTGCCAAACAGATCGCGTCGACCCGGGCCATGACCAAAATCCAGCCCAAGATGAAAGAATTGCAGGCCCGCTACAAAGACGACAAACAGATGCTGAACCAGAAGCTGTCTGAATTGTACCGCCAGGAAGGGGTTAATCCTCTGGCCGGCTGTCTGCCACTGGTGATCCAGATGCCCATCCTGATCGGGATTTTTTATGGAATCCGGGATTTCCATTATGAAGGGCCCAGTAGCTTTTTGTGGATGGAGAGCATTGCCCAGCCGGATCCGTATTATATTTTGCCCGTGCTCAGCGCCCTGACCACCTTTATCCAGAGTAAGCAGACCATGCCGGCAGATACGGGGAACAATCCCCAGGGGAAAGTCATGCTGTATTTCATGCCACTTTTTATCGGCTACATCAGCTTTAAATTCCCGGCAGGACTGGTGTTGTACTGGGTAGTTATGAATATCATGCAGATTGCCCAGCAGGCTTTTCTGAACCGGAAGCAATAAGAAGGGCCTCACGGTCCATAAGGAGGCGGGAAGTATGAACGTGGTGGAAAAAACAGGTAAGACTGTGGAAGAAGCGGTGGCTACCGCATTGGCGGAGCTGGGGGTAGACCGGCAGGACGTGGATGTAGAAATCCTGGAAGAAGCCCGGCGGGGCATTTTGGGTATTGGCAGCCGGGATGCAAAAGTACGGCTGACGGTACGGGGCGAAGTCTCAGCAGAAGCAGCTCCTGCCAAAACAGAGCCAGCATCCGAACCAGAAACTGCCGCAGAAACGGCGGAAGAAGCACCGCAGGAAACGGCCGCACCGGAAACTCCGGATACAGAAGCAGAGCGCCAGGCCGTAGCCAGCGCCGCCAAAACCTTTTTGGAAGCGCTGTTTCAGGCCATGGGAATGGATCTTATCATTGAAAAATTTGTCAGCCATAAGGAAGATGCCATTATCCTGAAACTTCACGGGGACGGTATCGGTGTACTCATCGGAAAACACGGGCAGACACTGGATGCGCTCCAGTATTTGACCAACCTGGCCGCTAACAAGGGCCGCAAGGGATGGAACCGGGTGATCCTGGATGCGGAGAATTATCGCCAGCGCCGCCGCCAGACCTTGGAACGGCTGGCACAGAACCTGGCGGACCGGGTTAAACGGACGGGCCGCAAAGCCATGCTGGAGCCCATGAATCCTTATGAACGGAAGATCGTACATGTGAGCCTGCAAAACGATCCCCAGATTACCACCTACAGCGAAGGCGAAGAACCGTACCGCAAGGTGGTCATCGATTTGAAATAAGCAACAAGTACGGAGTTCCGGACCAGTGTGTTCGGAACTTCCTTTTTTTGGAGGGAATATGGAAGACACAATTAGTGCCATTGCATCGGCGTTGGGCGTGGGTGCCATTGGGGTAATCCGCTTATCCGGGCCTAGCAGCCTATCCATTGCACAACGGTTGTTTCATACCACGCACCCCCTAAGTGCCAAAGATCCTCGTCGCCTGACCTACGGACACATCGTGGATCCGGACGGCCATGTGGTGGATGAAGTGCTGGCGGTGTACATGCCCGGTCCTCATTCCTATACCGGGGAAGACGTGTGCGAAATCCAGTGCCATGGAGGGCGGGAAGCCCTGGAAGCCATTTTGGCACTGACATTTAAAGCGGGAGCCCGTCCGGCAGAGCCGGGAGAATTCACTAAGCGGGCATTTTTAAACGGGCGGCTGGATCTGGCGGAAGCAGAATCGGTGATGGATATTATTAATGCCAAAAGCCGCAGCGCACTCCTGGCCGCCAACCGGGGTCACCGGGGCGCCCTTTCCCGAAAGGTGAAGGACTTGCGGAAACGCCTGCGGGATCTGGTGGTACAGCTGGAAGCCGTCATTGATTACCCGGAAGAAGACTTGGAAGACGTGACCTACGGTGAGGCTGAACGCATCTTGCAAGAAAGTAAAAAGGCGCTTGCTGGGCTGCTCCAAAACGGTACGGCGGGGCGTATTCTCCGGGAAGGACTTCACATTGCCATTGTAGGGCGGCCCAATGTGGGAAAATCCAGCCTGCTGAACAGCTTGCTTCAGACGGACCGGGCCATTGTCAGCAATATTCCGGGCACCACCCGAGATATCATTGAAGAGCAGATGACCCTGGGGGGGATTCCGCTGGTGCTGGTGGATACGGCGGGCCTACGGGAAACGGACGACACCGTGGAAAAAATCGGAGTGGAGCGGAGCAAAGCGGCTCTGGAAGAAGCCCAACTGGCTCTTGTAGTGCTGGACGGTTCCCAGGCGCTTTCTCCGGAAGATCAGGAGCTGCTTACACTGGTAGCCCAGCGGCCCCATCTGGTGCTACTGAATAAGGCGGATCTTCCTCAAAAAGTAAATCCGGAGCAATTGCAGCAGCAATACGGTACCGGGCCGGTACAAGTGCTTTCTGCCAAAACCGGGCAGGGACTGGAACAGGTGGGCAAGTGGCTGCAGGATTTTGTCTACGGCAGCGGCAGCGGCAGCGAAACAGGCAGCACCACCCAGAATGCCCGGCAGCAGCATCTTTTAGAAACAGCACTGCAAAGCGTGAACGAGGCGCTACAGGGTGCTATACAACGGTTACCCTATGATTGTCTCACTATTGATCTTACCCAGGCGCTGCACGATCTGGGGGAGATCACCGGGGAAGATGTACCGGATGAAATTATTAATCAGATTTTTGCCCAGTTCTGTGTGGGCAAATAAGGCAGGAGGCATGCGATGATCGTTGTGGATCATTATGATGTAGTGGTAGTGGGCGCCGGCCATGCAGGATGCGAAGCGGCCCTGGCGGCGGCCAGATTGGGGCAGAAGACCCTTCTGGCGACGCTCAGTATGGACAATATTGCCCTGATGCCGTGCAACCCGTCCGTGGGCGGCCCGGCGAAAGGCCATTTGCTCCGGGAAATTGATGCCCTGGGGGGAGCAATGGGTCTTGTAGCGGATAAGGCCTGTATCCAGATGCGGATGCTCAATACGGGCAAAGGTTATGCGGTACAGGCGCTTCGGGCACAGGACGACAAGGTGCAATATCACACCTTGATGAAAGAAGTGGTGGAAAACCAGGACAACCTGGATGTGAAGCAGCTGATGATTGACAAGCTGCTGCTGAAAAATGGCGCTGTGCAAGGGGTAGAAGCAGAAACTGGCGAGGTTTTTGAAGCCGATTGTGTGATTTTATGTACCGGCACCTACCTTAGAGGGAAAATTCTCTACGGCGAAGTAGCCTATATGTCCGGCCCCATTGGGCAGCGTTCGGCTATGAAGCTCACCGGCTCCCTCCAGGAAGCGGGGTTAAAACTCATGCGGTTTAAAACCGGGACCCCGGCCCGGGTGGATGCCCGGAGCCTGGATTATAGCAAGATGGAACCCCAGTACGGGGACGAACGGGTGCGGAATTTTTCCTTTATGAGTCAGATTACCAGCCGCCTTCAGGTGCCCTGCTACCTGACCTATACCAATCCCAGAACCCATCAGATCATCCGGGATAATTTGAGCCGGAGCTGCATGTTTAACGGAGCCATTGAAGGGGTGGGCCCCCGGTATTGCCCCAGCATTGAATCCAAGATTGTCCGATTCGCCAACAAGGACCGACACCAGCTGTTTTTGGAGCCGGAAGGGTTGCGCACCAATGAGGTGTATGTACAGGGCATGAGCTCCTCCCTGCCGGCGGAAATTCAGGTGGCCTTTATGCAGACCATCCCCGGGTTGGAGCATTGCAAAATGATGCGGGCCGGCTACGCCATTGAATATGACTGTCTGGATCCCTTGCAGCTGCAGGCCAGCCTGGAGCACAAACAGATCAGGGGGCTGTTTAGCGCCGGCCAGAGCAACGGTACCAGTGGCTACGAGGAAGCGGCGGCCCAGGGGCTTATCGCAGGGATTAATGCCGCCCGGAAGCTCCAGGGAAAGAAACCACTGATTTTAAAACGTAGCGATGCCTATATTGGTGTCCTGATTGATGATCTGGTGACCAAGGGGACGCTAGAGCCCTATCGGATGATGACCAGCCGGGCGGAATACCGGCTGCTCTTGCGCCAGGACAATGCGGACTTGCGCCTTACCCAGATGGGGCGGGATGTAGGGCTGGTGGATGATGCCCGGTACGCCGCCTTTACCAAAAAACGGGATAGCATAGAGCGTACGTTGTTTCAGCTGGGGAAAATCAATCTGCCGCCTTCTGACGAAGTGCAGCAAAAATTGGTGGCCCTGGGGTCTACGCCTCTGCGGTCTTCCATTAATATGCTGGAACTTTTGCGCCGTCCGGAGTTGCACTATGAAAAAATGGCCAGGGCCTTTGCCCTGCCGGAACTTCCAGTGGATACGGCGGAACAGATTGATGTGCAGGTGAAATACGAAGGGTATATACAAAAACAGAAACAGGAAGTGGCCCGGGCTCTTAAACTAGAAAATAAGCTGCTGCCGGAGGATATCGACTATACAGCACTCCATGAACTCTCCAGTGAGGCCATGGAAAAACTCAGCAAACAGCGGCCGGTGTCCATCGGTCAGGCCAGCCGGATCTCCGGGGTGTCCCCGGCAGATGTGAGCGTGCTGATGGTGTATTTGGAAGCCCGGCGCAGAAAAGGAGAAGCGGTATGAGCTTTCAGGCGACGCTGCAACAAGCGGCGGAACAGGCGGGCTTTCCCTTAACGGAGACCCAATTGTCACAGTTTACCCGGTACGCTGCCCAGCTTTTGGAAACCAATAAAACCCTAAATCTTACAGCGATTACCGATCCGGATGAAGTGGCGTTAAAGCATATGATGGATTCTCTTTTGGTGTATAACAAGGAGCATTTCCACAACAAAACAGTGGTGGACGTGGGGACGGGGGCCGGTTTTCCCGGGCTGCCCCTAAAGCTCTACGACACTACCATGCGCCTTACCCTGATAGATGCCCTGCAAAAGCGGCTGCATTTTTTGGAAGAGGTGGTAACGTCCCTGCAGCTGGGACAGGTGCGACTCCTCCACGCCCGGGCGGAAGATGCAGGGCGGGGTCCGAAGTGTAGGGAAGCTTTTGATACGGCGGTATCCCGGGCGGTAGCGGCACTGCCCGTACTGTGTGAATACTGCCTGCCCCTGGTGCGGGTAGGGGGCATCTGCTACGCCCTAAAAGGTAGTAAAGGGCCGGAAGAAGCGGAAGCAGCCCGGCATGCTATTCAGGTGCTGGGTGGGAAAATCACGGAGGTGCGAGCTGTTGCACTGCCCGGCCTCGGAGATCCACGGACGCTGATTGCCATTACCAAGGTTCGCCCTACGCCTAAACAGTACCCCCGCAAGGCAGGGACCGCTGCCAAACGGCCTTTGTAAATTTTCCTCCTGTTCACAGCTTATTCATGACTCCATGCTACAATACAAGACAGTGGATAAATTTGTATACAGGGAGGCGGCGTATGAAGAAAAAGATCGTGGCGGCCATGTTGGCTGCCTATATGATGGGACTGGGAACCCGTGCCCTTCCGGCCCAGGCGTTTGATTTTGGCAGTGTTTTGAAATTGGGCGGCATCGGGTATCTGGTCAGCCAGTTCGGGGATGCCATCAATACCTTTGTGAACAAACTGACCCTGCAAAAAGGGGTGGGAACCAACTATGCCACAAAGGTTGTACCTATCCTGAGTTTGGGCAGCGGCGGCTATATCGGAGCCGCCCAGGTAGTAGGACCCAAAGCCAAAGTGGACCAGGTTAAAGCCGTAGGGCAGTTGGAAGCCAGTTTTGCCAAGGTGGCCCGGGTGAAAGCCATGATTCCTTTGGATGCGGACAGCATTACGAATATTAATCGGGTGGAAGGCGTAGGCATCGGCGCGATTATTGATTTTAAATTGTAGCATATACCCCGCAGGGGTAATGTTTCACGTGAAACATTACCCCTGTTTTTCTTTGCAATAAAAGTGTGAAACACGCATGAAATCTAATGTTTCACACTTTTACTGTTTTGTGTTTTCGCGAAACACGGCCGTGTAATTCCTACTGAAATATGCTACAATGAAATGGAATGATTGCGAGGGAAAGGAGCGATTGCATGACGGAACAAACCATTCATATCCCCCTGCAAAAGTTGCGGCCCAATCCGTATCAGCCGCGGAAAGTCTTTGATCCCCATGCCCTGGATGAATTGGCAGCTTCTATCCGGCAGCAGGGCATTATCCAACCCTTGATCGTCCGTAAAAAGGATGACCATTATGAGATCGTGGCTGGGGAGCGGCGCTGGCGTGCGGCACGGGAAGCCGGTCTTTCGGAAGTGCCGGCGGTGACCCGGGACTATGATGATGCGGGCATGATGGAAGTCGCTCTTATGGAGAATATGCAGCGCCATGATCTGGATCCGCTGGAAGAAGCCAGGGGCATCCAGTCATTGATCCAGGCCCTGCACCTGAGCCAGGAGGAAGCGGCCCAAAAGTTGGGCAAGAGTCGTGCTTACGTGGCGAATGCCCTGCGCTTGCTCCAATTGCCTTTGGAAGTGGCCGATATGGTGGCGGAACGCAAGCTCAGCGTGGGGCAGGTGCGGCCCCTTTTGAGTCTGAAACGGCCGGAAACGGTGATCCGCTTGGCGCGCCTTGCGCTGCGGGAACACTGGTCCGCCCGGATTATAGAAGAGGCAGTGAAAGCGTCCAAACAGGGAATTGAGTTTCATGTGCTGACCAAAACGGAAAAGACTCTGCTAAAAGTTAACTATAAGCGGGATAAAAAGAAAAAGACCGCAGAATTACAGGAAATTTCTCTTTATGAAAAGGACTTTCAGGAGCGGCTAACGGAATATTTAGCGACCAAAGTGCGGATTGAACCTGAGCTGGCAAAACCCGGCGGGAAGATTATAATCTCGTATTACAATGCAGACGATCTGGAACGACTGGCAGAGCTTTTGGAACAAAAGCAAAAAAAAGCACAGAAAGGAAAAAAAGCCCCAGGGGCTTTTACGGTGTAAGGGGTTATGAGTGGAATCGGAACCATTGTGAACGCCGTTACAATTGCTGGCTGCGGAGCCCTGGGAGTTTTTATAGGCCGGGGCATCCAGAAAAAATACCAGGAAACCGTCCTTTACGGTCTGGCGCTGTGTGTTATGCTGCTGGGGCTGCAAATGGCCCTGAAAGGGCAGCATATCCTGATAACCATTGCCAGCTTGGTGCTGGGCTCTCTTGCAGGGGAGGCCCTTGATTTAGAAGGAAAGATGGAACGAGCCGGCCGCTGGCTTGCCCACAAAGTGGAGCGGGGCGGCGGAGATGACGTGAACCAACAGGCCTTTACCAAGGGATTTTTATCCGCCAGCCTGATTTATTGCGTAGGGGCCATGGCCATTGTAGGCGCCATTCAGGATGGACTTACGGGGGACCCCACCATCCTCTATACCAAGGCCATGATTGACGGCCTGACAGCGATTATGTATGCGGCCAATATGGGGATTGGCGTAGCTTTTGCTGCCCTGCCCGTGCTGCTGTACCAGGGGGCGATGACCCTTTTGGCCGGGCTGTTGGGTCCCTATGTGAATAATGCCGTGCTCCAGGAGATTTCCGCCAGCGGGGGTCTTATGATTCTGGCAATCGGGATCAATATGGCCGGCCTTACCAAAATCCGGGTAGGGAATATGCTCCCCGGCCTGTTGGCAGCGGCCGTGGGGGCCAGGCTGTTTGGCTAAAAAGGTTCTTGCATCTTTACGGATAAAGGGGTATAATATTTAGCGTCGGGATTATAGCTCAGTTGGTTAGAGCGCATCGCTCACATCGATGAGGTCTACGGTTCGAATCCGCATAATCCCACCAATTGCAAATTACGGTCGCCAATAGGCGGCCGTTTTTTATTGTCATTTTCGATATACAATGATTGTACAACGTGAAAGTCATGCACTTTCCCGCTGAATCAGTACAGAATCATAGACAACATGCTGGATGGGCGTTACGTTTTTTCCTTTCCCTTCAATCTGCTCCAGAACCAGCTGGGCCGCTTTTTCTCCGATTTTCCAGGCTGGCATTTCCATAGTGGTCATCGTGGTTTCCAGCATCCGCCCTAAATCATGGCCCGTGAGACTGATGATACGGATATCTCGGGGGATCTTTTTACCGGCTTCTTTTAAGGCACGCATGGCACCAATACCTTGGGCATCGGTGGCAGCCATAATCGCATCCAGCTGGGAGTCTTTTGTTAAAAGAAGTTGAGTCGCTTGGTATCCATAGTCCAGTCCCTGATTTTCCTCCTTGGCTTCAGCGGTAATTTCCGAGAGGCCGAGTTCTTTTAAGGCTTTCTTGTATCCTTGATAGCGGTAGTGGTAAGGTGAGAGTTTCATGGAGCCGGTGATGAGGCCAATATGGCGGCAACTATTCTTATACAGGTAGTGGACTGCTTCCGCTCCGCATTTTTCGTAGTCTACTGTTACGCTGCTTAAAGAATCATCCTGGATTCTTACAATCTGGGTTATGGGAACTCCTGATACCTGGATATCCCGGGCGAGTTTTTTATTTCGTCCCGTTCCTGCCAGGATAATGCCGTCTACTAATCCGTTCCGCAGGCGGTTCAGTCCTTCTTTTTCCACCTTAGGGTCTCCGGCTGTACTGCACAAAAGAGTGGCATAGCCTTGATCACGGGCAGTGACCTCAATGGCCTGGGCGATCGTGGAAAAAACACTGAGGTGCAGACGGGGAACGACGATGCCTATGGTGTGCCGTTTCCCCTGTCGCAGATTTTTAGCCAACAGGTTGGGACGATAACTCAGCTGTTCCACTGCTTTCAAGATGCGCTTTTTGGTTTCAGCATGTACGCCGGGATGATTATTGAGAGCACGGGAAACGGTACTGGCGTCCACACAGGCCAACGTGGCCACGTCTTTTAAGGTGGACATAGTATTCTCCTCCTATCACTATAATAGAAAACGTTTGCAATAATTTTAACTTATTCCTGCTCAAGTATTTTATAGCATATAATTGTACAAAAAACAAGATAAAAAATGAAAGTCCGCATAAATAAAGGAGTTAAACCACTATTCGCATCGCAATAAATTGCGGAAATGTCAGAAATTATTGACAGTACGCTCTTCCATATGCTATAAAATAATCGTAGTTAATGCAAACGATTGCATACGGTAAATAGAGAAAAAATTTATTTGGGAGGTTATGTATCATGGCAAAACAAGTAACGTTTAAAACGATTTTCCCGGCGGTATCTGTTCCTTTAAATGGGGATTATTCTATCAATGAACCGGAATTTCGGGCTTATCTGCGTTGGATCAAAACGTTTTACAAGGATGGGATTGAAGGCTTGGTCTGCAATGGTCATACCGGCGAAGTAACGGGTCTGACCCGGGAAGAACGGAAACGGGTAACGGAAATCTGTGCCGAAGAATGCGGCGATACCATGACGATTATTTCTGGCGTGAACTGCGAAAATACCGATGGAGCGATTGCCATGGCAAAAGACGCCAAAGAAGCCGGCGCTGATGGTATCCTGTTGATGCCGCCGCATATGTGGCTGCGGTTTGGGATGAATCCCGATGCTCCATTCCAATTTGTGAAAGATGTGGCAGACGGTGCGGACATTGATATCATCATCCACCTGTATCCTGCTTTCAGCAAAGCTTTTTATCCTGTAAACACCCTGATTAAAATGGTGAAAGAAATTCCGCATGTGAAAGCCATAAAGATGGGGACCCGTGTTACCAGCATCTACGAACACGATGTACGGGAACTGCGGAAACAGTGCCCGGATGTATCCCTGATCACCTGCCATGACGAAACCTTGTGCGTATCCTGGTTCCCCGGCATGGATGGAGCCTTGATCGGCTTTGCCGGCTGTGTACCTGAACTGATTACCAAGGCCTGGAAAATCTTTAAGGATCCGGCCAACCATACCCTCAAAGAAGCCCAGGATGCTTCTGACTCCATTTATCCGATCAGCCAGGCCATTTATGGCGGTGGCCAGCCTTCCGGTGAAGCCCATGCCCGTCTGAAGGAAGCTTTGGTACAGCGGGGCGTATTCACCAGCGGATTGATGCGCAGACCGGTGCTGCCCTTGGATCAGGCACAAAAAGACTGGGTTGCTGACGGCATCAAAAAGAGCGGCCTGAAAAAAGTAGACATGAACCAGTATAAATAATATAGTTCACGGCTTGTTGTCAGGAAGCTATTTCACCTCATTCTTTAGATGAATCCTACCCCACGATGAAGGCGCCTCATTGTGGGGTATTTTTAAAGGAGAAGGAAACGACCATGTACAATCAACAACTTGGATTTGATCCTGTTGCCATCAAAAAACTTACGGTATGGCAACTTTTGAAACGGATTGGGCCGGGCATTATCCTTACTGGTGTGGTTATCGGTCCGGGCGCCATTACCACAGCTGCTATGCTGGGGGCGGATTTCGGCTATCAGATGTTGTGGCTGTTTATCCCTATCTTTATTATGGGCATTACCTTTATGCTGACTTGTTACCGGATTTCTATGCTTACTGGGATGCCCATCATTCATGCTATCCGCAAATACTATGGCAAAGGTGCAGCTGCCTTTGTGGGGGTCTGTCTTTTCTTTGCCTGCCTGTTCTTTACTTTTGGCAATATTTCCGGCAGCGGCGCCGGCATGAGCCTGATTTTCAATATGGACTGGAAATTGGGCGCATCTATTATGCTGGTGATTCTGCTCATTTTGTATTTCTCGAAAAATACATATTCGAAAGTGGAAAAAGGGGTTCTGGTATGTATTGTGGCCATGATTCTGGCTTTTTATGCCACGCTGATCGCGACTGGCGGGCCCGATCTTTCCAGCACAGCCAGCGGTTTGGTATGCTGGCAGTTTCCTAAAGGGAGTATTACCAATTCCCTGGCGTTTATCAGTACTCATGCGGCCATTACGGCGGGAGTTTATGGCACGTATCTTGGTGTAGAAGCAAAGTGGAACAAGGAAGATTTGTTCAATGGGACGATGTTGGCGGATGGCATTGCCCATGTGTTGACGGTTATTTTGATTTCAGGCTCCATCGTTCTGGTAGGAGCGATTGTACTTCATCCGGCAGGACTGCGGATCAAGGCACCGGCGCAGCTGGCAGATATGCTGGTCCCATTTTTGGGGGATAAAGCCCGGTTTGTTATGGGACTTGCTCTTTTAGGGGCCGCGTTTTCCAGCTTGCTGGGTAATACCCAACGGGGTGTTGTTCTCTTAAATGCCGGGATAAACCGGGATGTTTCTTTGGAAAGCAAGGGCGTGCGGTGGTCCTGTGTAGCCTGTCTGGTTTTTGGTGTGCTGGTCTGCTTTGGCTACAATGGGTCCCCTACCCGGTTAATTTTTCTGGCGAACCTGGCTACCTCCATTGGAACCCCGACCGCAGGATTCTTTGTGACGCGGTTGATCTGGCGGGACGACATCAACCGCCAAAATGGCTTGCAGCCACCACGTTTGCTGCAATGCAGTATGACGGTCTGCTACTTATTTGCCTTGGGTATGACCTTGTATGCTCTGGCGGTGAAACTCTTGTAACAACAAAAATTACCCCCCTCTCTGCTGAAAAGCAGAAGAATCCTGCTTTTGTCCGCCCCAATAGGAGCGGACTTATTCTTTGGCATAATTTGGTTGTGCAAGTGTTATACAACCAGAAAGATAGCTGTGAGACATTGCTCTGAGAAGTATAAGGAGTATAAGGAATGATATTTGGAGGATTGCATTTCAATATACTTTAAAGTATAATACTTATGAGTATAATACTCTAAAGTATATTGAAAGGAGAGAAGTCCGGTGATTGGAAGAGAGCAGGAAATGCAGGTGCTGGAACAATGCTATCAAACAGAAGGCTTTCAATTCCTGGTCATCTATGGTCGGCGCCGGGTAGGAAAGACGACGATTCTCCGGGAATTTGCCAAACGGCACCGCTGTATTTTTTTCTCGGCCCAGGAAAAAAATGATGCCTTAAACTTACGGGACTTTTCCGAACAAATACAGTCATTTTTTATAGGCAGTTTTCTCAGTCCTTTTGAAAATTGGGAAAAGGCTTTGGACTTTATATCAGGACAGGAAAAGCAAAACGAAAAAATCGTACTGCTCATTGATGAATTCCCGTTTCTGACAGGGCAAAATCCCTCTATCAAAAGCATTTTTCAGCATGTGATTGATCATAGTTGGCAGTACAGGAATATCTTCTTGGTTTTGTGCGGGTCCAGTGTCAGTTTTATGGTCAATGAAATCATGGGGTACAAAAGTCCGCTGTATGGGCGTATTACAGGGCAGATGGAGATTGTACCCTTTGATTATTATGAAGCGGCAGGCTTTTTCCCTAACTGGTCCCGGGAAAATCAATTGCTGGCCTATGGGATTCTGGGAGGGATTCCCCGCTACCTGCAAACGTTCCAGGAAAGCCTTTCTCTGGAAGAAAATCTGGCAGCAAAGATTTTGTCGCCCAATGCATTTCTGCACGATGAGCCGCAGATGCTGCTCCGCATGGAATTGCGGGAACCGGGGATATATAATAGTATTTTAGAGGCCATTGCCAATGGGGCCAATACGGTCAGTCGGATCGGTGACAGGATCCAGGAAAGCCGGGAAAAATGCAGTAAATACCTGCAAGTGCTGCAAACAATACGCTTGGTACAACGGTTGGTTCCGTGTGGGGAGCCTGCAAAAAGTAAAAAGGGCATTTATGTGCTTACGGATTTCTTCTATAAGTTCTGGTATCGCTTCGTCTTTACCCGGGAAAACTATAACCTGTTATTGGGGCAGCAGGCTGCCGCCAGGGAGGTTATGACCCGGCTCCCGGACTATATGGAAAATGTGTTTGAAACGATCTGTCAGCAGTATCTTGTGCGGCAGGCAAAACGGGGCAAGCTCCCCTTTATCCCGACGCAGATGGGGAAGTGGTGGGGGAATAATCCTATCCTCAGGCAGCAGGATGACGTAGATATTTTGGCGTTGGATACCAGCGGGACAGAAGGTCTCTTTTGCGAGTGTAAATACCGCAGCCGCCCCATGCCCATGGAGGAATATAACGATCTGGTGCAGGCGGCAGCCGCTTTTCCCAAAGTGACCAAACGACATTTTTTCTTTTTCAGCCTTTCTGGATATACGGAGTCCGTTATCGAACGAGCTCATAAAGAAGGAGCTGTACTACTGGGAATCACAGATCTTTATCAACAAACAACTTCAGTTGTACGAAGCTTGTTTTAGGGTTGTTTTACTAACATACAGGAAGGAGGTGTGGGAATGCAGCCAGAAGAAAAACGAAATTTTGCCTCACCTTTTACCGGGATTCTTTGCCCCCTTACAGAGGCGCCGGATCCGGTCTTTGCCGGCAAGATGATGGGGGACGGTTTTTTTGTGATGCCGGGGGATGGTGTGGTGCTGGCCCCGGAAGACAGTACAGTGGATACGGTGATGGATACCAAACATGCCCTGGGGCTGACGACCCAGGACGGGGTGGAATATCTGCTGCACATTGGGATTGATACGGTAAAACTCCAGGGAAAAGGCTTTACCGTTTTTGTAAAGCCGGGACAGGTGGTTAAAAAAGGAGATAAACTCCTGGAATTTGACGCCGCTTTTCTGAAATCGCAGGCCTCCAGTGATGCGTGTCTGTGTGTGTTTCCATCTTTAGCAGAGGGAAAAGAAGTGCATCTCAATGGAGCGGCCCATTGTACGATCCATGCGCTGGATGTAGTGGTGCAGTTTTAAGCGGGCGACGAGGAGGCAGGAAAATGAAACAATATGTAGTGGATGCATTTACGGACCAGATTTTTCATGGTAATCAGGCGGCAGTCTGCGTGCTGGATGCATGGCTGCCGGATGAAACGATGCGCAATATGGCAAAAGAAAATAATTTTTCCGAGACGGCGTTTACCGTGAAGAAAGCAGATGGGTATGATCTCCGGTGGTTTACCCCCGGCGGAGAAATTGAACTGTGCGGCCATGCGACTTTGGGCACATCTTATGTATTGTTCCGGTACTACGAACCAGATGCGGAACAAATCGTATTTCATACCCTAAGCGGCGATCTTTTTGTACGGAGGGATAAAGACTATCTTGTCATGGATTTCCCAGCCCTTTCTCACAAGGAAGTGCTAGTTACCCCGCTGATGACGGAAGCCTTTGGCGTGGCACCGGAAAAGGCCTATGTGGATGACAGGCTACTCTTGGTGTATGGCGATGAGCAGGTTGTCCGGAAAATGGCGCCTGATTTTGCCAAGGTTGCCCAGCTGGATCCCCATGGGGTCACGGTGACGGCGCCTGGCAAAGACTATGATTGTGTGTCCCGCTACTTTGCACCCAATTTGAAAGTCAATGAAGATCCCGTTACCGGTTCGGCCCACTGCATGCTGGCACCCTACTGGGGAGGGCGGCTTGGCAAGACCAGTATTCGTGCCTATCAGGCGTCCGCCCGCGGCGGGGAACTACTGTGTGAAGTAAAAGGCGACCGCGTGGTACTCAAAGGCAAGGCCGTACTCTATTTGGTAGGGGACGTGTATCTGTAATTTGACCGTGACTAAAAATAATCCCGGCAGCTACTGGGGTTATTTTTTTGCGCAAAAAGCAAGAATTGTGTACAATACAAGGGACAGAATAAAAATTAAACTTCTGAAAAGCAAGGAGGCCGGACTATGTCACGGGAAACGGAACGCGTAATAAAAGAAATGCATAAGTACATCAGTGAGAAAACCCATGGGGAGGTTCCTTCTGACGAAGAGATGAACAAACTGATACAAGAATTTATGCAGTTGCACAATGCTATGCCCAAAGTAACACTCACAGAAAAAAATGCAACCACAGCGGATGACTTTTTGGAATTGGCTTCTGAAGCGAAAACAAAGAAAAAAGAAATAGAGTATCTGCAGAAGGCGCTGGAACTAGAACCTAACAATATTGATGCCGCTGCGGAGCTTCTGTTTACGAAACGGTTGAAGACAGCCCAACTTTTAGTAGAACTGGATGCACTCATTGCAAAAGCAAAGAGCATCTTAAAAGAGGACGGGACTTACCGGGATTCCATGGGACGTTTCTGGGGCGTATTGGAGACCCGTCCTTATATGCGCTTATTGCAAACCAGAATGGAGCTTCTAAAGCGCTGCGGCATGATGAAGATGGCTCTGCAGCAGGCGCAGGAGATGTTAAAGCTGAACCCTGGGGATAACCAGGGGATTCGGTTTGAGATGATGCCAATGTATGCATGGCTGGAAGATGAACTTCATGCCAGAAAATTTGTAGGGCAGAATAAGAGTGAGAAAGATTCAGCATTTTTCCAGTTGCCGCTTAGCGTATTGTATTTCTCCCTAGGACAGTGGGATAAAGCAAAAGCTATCTTGCTGGAGATGGCCGATACCTATACCCTGACGGCTATGCGGAAATTTGTACGGGCCGCCTCTACGCAGGACGACGAGGTTTTGGAAAACACATCCCCGTATGGCTACCAACCTGGTCACTTTAGCGAATTGCAGGATGCGTATTTTGTAGGAAACAACCTGTACCTTTTCCATTTGCCCTATTTTGAGTGGGCAGAGGGAATCTTAAGCGGGAGCCGTGCCAAGAGAGGGAAAAAATAGTTCAGGAAATTTACTGCCGTTATCGGAGGTAATGGTTTTACAGACTTTTCTTCACTTGCCAGTGTACGGTAAGAGATAAAGTTATCGACACCTGAAGAGCAGTATACTACGCGGAAGGAGACTTTTTATGCTTAGGAGCATTGTCTTTATACTGGCTGCCTTCATGGGTTTTTTGTTGCGCCAAGTGGGGATTCCTATTCCTTATATGCTCGGGGGTATTTTTACTGCATTTTGCTGCAAAACGTTTTATGAGCCTCATTTTACAGGGTCCTTACGACTTCGCAACGCCATGCTGGGCATTGCTGGATATGGAATCGGTTCCCACTGCACGGCAGATACCATCTTCCGCATGGGGATAGAGTTCCCAGGCGTTCTGGGGGCCTCCCTCAGTACGCTCTTTGTATCACTTTGTGTCGCTTTTTATATGGCACGCCACACGTTTGCCAATTTTCTCAGCTGCGTTATGGGGTGTCTTCCCGGCGGACTTACGCAGATGACGCTCCTGATGGAAGACTATCGGGATGCCGATGAAAATGTTGTTGTCGTTGCGCAGTGTCTGCGCCTTTTTGTGGTAGAAGTGAGCGTACCCTTTCTGGCCGTCAATCTCTTTGGCGGCATCATGAAAAAAACAGTGGCTCCGGACCTTGTGACAGGTCTTGTCACGGATGGAATGACGCTTTTTGAGACAGGTTGGCTTATTGTACTGCCTCTTGCTGTATTGGGGCAGCTTTTCGCCCGAAAAATTCACTTGCCGACAGGAAATCTCCTGGGGCCTATTCTCCTTACGTCCCTCTGCGCAGCACTGCGGGGAAACCTTACGCCTGTTCCGCCGCCCGTTATGGCTTTTGCACAGATCAGTATAGGCCTTTATATCGGGACACTGCTTGACCGGGAAAAGCTCCTTCGGACCAAGTGCCTTGTGCCAAACATCTTTATTGGATCACTTCTTATGGTGGGGATGAGCTCTCTTGTAGCTGTTATCATTTCACGATGCTACGGCTATTCCGCTATAGGGTCCTTTCTTGCTGTGGCGCCTGGAGGCATTGCAGAAATGTGCCTTGCCGGTATGGAAATGGGACAGGATGTGGCCATGATCCTTACGTACCAGCTTATCCGCGTCCTTATGCTAAATTTTGCCGTGCCTTTTGCAATCAAGCGGTATTTCTCGACAAAGAACCTGTAGAAGCCTTTTCTGTTTGTTCTATTTTGAGTGGGCAGAAGAGATTTTGAAAGCATCCCGCGCTAAGAGTGGGAAAAAGTGACGTTATGTTTAAAATGTTGTTATAACACCGGAATAGTTTCTCCTTGTTTTGTACAATCCAGGTAAGGATACAGTTTTCCTACAGGGTGCGATAAGGAGGAAATGACAATGATCACGAAACAAACGACACTGGCGGACGTGGTGCGGGACTATCCGCAGGCCATCCCTTTCTTTAATGAATTGCATTTGGATTACTGCTGTGGTGGGAATATCCCGATGGAAGAAGCAGTGCAAGGGAAAGACATCAATGTGGATACCCTGCTCAAGGAGCTAATGGCCTATATCAATAGCCATAAACCGAGCAATGCAGGGGCCCATGCATCGTTGGAGGATTTTAAAAAGCTGAGCATTCCAGCGATGTTGGAAGATCTGGAACAAACCCATCATGTTACCGATCGGCAGCTTATGGGCGGGATCGAAACCGATTTAAATAAGATCTTGCTGGTACATTATGAGCACCATGGGGAATTGCTTACCAGATTGCACCACTTGTTTACATTGCTGAAAGGGGAATTGGAAGAGCATTTTGCAAAGGAAGAAAAGAAAGTATTTCCCCTGATGCGGAGCCATCCCAATCCTACCAGGGATATATTGCGTCTTGTGCGGGAGCTGGAAGAAGAGCATACCAATGCCGGAGATCTGATCAAAGAGATGCAGCGGGTAACCGATCAATTTACGCCACCTGAGGATGCCTGCCCTACTTTTAAGAGAACCTACAGTGAAATGCAAACGTTGTTTGAAGATTTGTTTGTTCATATCTTTAAAGAAAACTCTATTGTCTTCCCTGAGTATGAAGAACAGGGAGAAGTTCAGACGGATGCCAATAGAGACGCTGTCAAAGTAGCTACGGATATAAAACTGGAGAACTGCGGGCTCTGCCGGGCAGAGACCAATCCGGAAAAGAGTGAAGTTTTGTACGAGTGCGGGGATTGCGGTGCCACGTATTGCGATGACTGTGCAGAGTCCGGATGTCCCCAGTGCGGAGCACCCTTCAGCCATGCCCATCCCATTGAGCGCAGCGGCAGCAGTTGGAATTCCAATATGGGATAAAAAAAGATGAATTTGATAGGGGTACGAGTTGCCATGACTCGTACCCTATCTTTTTATAGAATCTATAAAAATGTGAGAAACCACACGAAAATATCAATAATTACTGGCAAAAAATCACACTTTTATATATAATTATGTGTAATAAATCACACTTTTATATATAAAGGCGGTGGGTATATGGAACGAAATGCGCTGCAATCTTTACGGGAATGGAAACAATCCCCTTACCGCAAGCCATTATTGCTAAAGGGCGCACGACAGGTTGGGAAAACCTGGCTCCTAAAGGAATTTGGGAAACGGGAATACAAAAACGTATGCTATATTAACTTTGACGAGGAACCGGAGCTGGCAGAATTTTTCCGGGCTACAAAGAAAATTGAGCGGCTTCTTCCTAACCTGGCTATTGCCAAGCAGCAAAAAATTGTGCCCGGAGAGACGCTGCTTATCCTGGACGAGATACAAAATGCACCGGAAGCGCTGAATTCCCTGAAATATTTTAAAGAAAATGCTCCAGAATACCATGTAGCGTGTGCAGGGTCTTTGCTGGGCGTTGCACTGGCCAGGCCGTCTTCTTTCCCCGTGGGACAGGTGGATTTTATGACGATCTATCCCATGACCTTTTTGGAATTTCTCCGTGCCCTGGGTATGGAATCCTATGCGGACTATTTGAAAACACAAGAATTGGAAGAGATTCCTACTCCGTTTTTTACACCATTGGTGGAAAAGCTAAAAACGTATCTCATTACCGGCGGTATGCCAGAAGTGGTAAAGCAATGGGTACAAACCCAATCCCCTGCGCAAATCCAGACAACACTTCTTAATATTTTAACGGCCTATGAACGAGATTTTGCCAAGCATCCGGACACCAAGGAATATCCTAAAATTTCTCTGGTATGGCAATCTCTGCCTTCCCAATTGGCCAGGGAAAACAAGAAATTCCTCTACAGTGCCGTGAAAGAGGGCGCCAGAGCACGGGAATACGAAGATGCCTTGCAATGGCTCAGCAATTCTCAGGTGGTCTATAAGATCTACCGGTCAAAAGCTCCCGGATTGCCGCTATCTGCCTATGATGATCTGAGCGCCTTTAAGATTTATCTTTCAGATGTGGGCCTGTTGCGCCGCTTGTCGGAGTTGGAACCCTCTGTGTTTGCAGAAGGAGAGCGGCTTTTTACAGAATTTAAAGGAGCACTCACAGAAAATTTTGTGCTCCAGTCTTTGTTGCCTCAATTTAATAGATTGCCCCGCTATTGGGCACGGAACAACCCGTCCTATGAAGTGGATTTTGTGACACAGTGGAAAAATGAGATTATTCCCATGGAAGTGAAGGCCGGCACCAACGTGGAAAGCCGCAGCTTGAGAAAGTATGAAGAACAGTATCCCAAAGAGACAAAATTGAAAGTCCGTTTTTCTTTAAACAACCTTAGGTTGGATGGAAATCTGCTCAATATTCCTCTTTTTATGGCGGATCAAACCAGCCGCCTTATCCAATTAGGCATGGACACAATGAACCCCCCAACTTCTCCATGAGAGAAGCCGGGGGGTTACATAGGTTGTATTAGGTTGTGCAAGGTTGTATTGCTTTTTGCTCAGCATGTAGTCGGCCACGGCATGAGCGGCTCGTTTGCCGGCGCCCATGGCGAGAATTACGGTGGCGGCACCGGTAGCAGCATCGCCGCCGGCATAGACGCCAGGAATATTGGTAGCGCCGGTTTCGGGATCAGCAGCCACACAGCCTTTTTTGGTGTGTTCCAAATCCGGTGTGAAATCAAACGCGACGCCTTCTTCCTTGGCGTGAGGGTTTCTTCCAATGTGGTACTATACATTGTAAAAACATGGCTATTACATCCGAGGGGAACCTCCAACCATATCCACCTAAAAAAATAACACCATCTATTTTTTTTTACGAAAGTCTTGACAAAAGAAATCAAATGCAGTATGATGCATATACATCAATAAGGAGGGCATTATGGGGAAAAGCATTACGAATACGGTTTGTCATTGTTTAAAGATGCGCCGCAGTGCTGAAAATGTAATCCACTATTACGATGAAGCCTTACAACCCAGCGGAATTACTGTGCGGCAATATTCTCTGCTTTATCAGATACAAATTCATCCTGGATGTACCGTCAGAGAGCTTTCGGAGGCAACGGAATTGGACCGCTCCACCCT
Organism: uncultured Acidaminococcus sp.; assembly: GCA_905213155.1. Classification (GTDB taxonomy): domain Bacteria; phylum Bacillota; class Negativicutes; order Acidaminococcales; family Acidaminococcaceae; genus Acidaminococcus. The sequence continues at coordinate 28,484 of CAJMHI010000015.1, forward strand.
TGCCAGAAGTTTAAAAAGTCTTTTTCGAAGCGGCTATATTGTGGACAAAAAAGAGCCCGGTACGAGGGACAGCAATTTGCATCTGACGGATGTTGGGGCAGCTGTTTGCTCCCATGCAGGAAGATTGTGGGAAATGGCGCAGCAAACCTATGAGGAGAAAATTGGAAAAGATACTGTAAGGCAATTGGAAACTGCGCTGTTAAAATTGCAGTACTTATAATACTGTTTTTTTATCAATAAAATATTGCATATACAACAAAGGAGACTATTATGGCTAACGTAGGAAAAGAATTGGGGATTTTTACCGCTGGTACGTCTGCACATTATAATGGGTGCACTGTTATGTACGGAGCGGATGGTATGATTTGGGGAAAAGATGTTTATTTCGCTTTTATTAAACCGGAGCGGTATACCTGGCAGTTTGTAAAGGAAAATGGCTACTTTACCGTATCTTATTTTCCCAAAGAACGTAACGACATTCACAAGATTTATGGATTTAAATCCGGACGAGATATGAATAAAGAGAAAGCTGCAGGGATTACGGCAGAAGTCCTTACTGACTACGATGCCATCACCTATTGGGAAGCCAATGACATCTACGTGTGTAAAATTATCTATGTGGACCAAATGAAGCGAGATAAGGAACCGGCGGATGTAGTGGCCCAGTACAATGATCCCACGAATATTATTTATGGGGAATCCCACTATATGATTATTGGGGAAATCGTACAGCGGATACGCCGCTGATAAAAAAAGTGCGTCTTGGGGAGCTCCTATAAAAGTGTGATGAACCGCACAAAAATGTATATAATTGTGTGTAGAAAATCACACTTTTATATCTCTGCAAACCATCTGATTTATCCAATCATGGACGCAATGAGAACCCCCGGCTTCTTCATAAAGGAAGCCGGGGGTTTGTATAAGTTGTATTAGGTTGTGCAAGGTTGTATTACTTTTTGCTCAGCATGTAGTCGGCCATGGCATGAGCGGCTCGTTTGCCGGCGCCCATGGCGAGAATTACGGTGGCGGCACCAGTAGCAGCATCGCCGCCGGCATAGACGCCAGGAATATTGGTAGCGCCGGTTTCGGGATCTGCGGCCACACAGCCTTTTTTGGTGTGTTCCAGATCCGGTGTGCCTTCACTGCTCATGGGGTTGGGGCGGGTGCCCAGGGCCATGATGACCATGTCGCAGTCCAGTTCGTATTCACTGCCGGGAATGGGGACGGGACGACGGCGTCCGGAAGCATCCGGTTCGCCCAGTTCCATCTTTTGGCAGGTCAGGGATTTTACCCGGCCATTTTCATCTCCCTGAATGGAGATGGGGGCCGTGAGGAAATCAAACACAATGCCTTCTTCTTTGGCATGGTGGATTTCTTCCAACCGGGCAGGGAGTTCTGCCTCGCCCCGGCGGTAGACGATGTGTACGTCAGCACCCAGACGTTTGGCACAGCGTGCCGCATCCATGGCTACGTTGCCGCCGCCGATAACGGCCGCTTTCTTGCTCTTTAATACCGGGGTCATGCTGTCCGGGTCATAGGCTTTCATCAGGTTAATCCGGGTCAGGTACTCATTGGCGGAGTACACGCCGACCAATCCTTCTCCAGGAATATTCATGAACATAGGCAGACCGGCACCGCTGGCTACAAAAACGGTTTCATAGCCGTCTTCCAAAAGTTCTGGAATGGTCAGGATCTTGCCAATAACCATGTCAGTTTCAAAATCCACGCCCAACTTTTTCAGCTTATCTACTTCTGCCTGGACAATGGACTTGGGCAGACGGAATTCAGGGATGCCGTAGCTTAATACACCGCCAGCTTTATGGAAGGCTTCAAATACGGTGACGGAAAATCCTTTCCGGGCCAGTTCCCCGGCGCAGGTAAGACCGGCAGGGCCGGAACCGATGACCGCGGCCTTATGACCGTTGGGTTTTTCTGCCCCTTCCGGTTCAATGTGGTTAGCAGCTGCCCAGTCAGAGACAAACCGTTCTACCCGCCCGATGGCTACGGGTTCCTGTCTAAGTCCACGGACGCAGACCCCTTCGCACTGGTTCTCCTGGGGGCATACGCGGCCGGAAATCCGGGGCAGGGCGTTGGCAGCGGACAAAATCTCAAAGGCGCCTTTAAAGTCTTCTTCGGCTACCTTGTGCAGGAATTGGGGGATGGGAATCCCTACGGGACAGCCGGACACGCAGGCCGGTTTTTTGCACTGCAGGCAGCGTTTGGCTTCGTTTACAGCCTGTTCCGGGGTATAGCCCTGGGCCACTTCCAAAAAGTTATGGTTTCGTACGTCCGGTTCTTGGGCCGGCATAGGAGTACGGGTAGGTTGCATATTGGGTTTAAGCATGGCGGACACCTCCTGTGAGACGGCACAGATGTTCTTCCCGTTCCTTGTCTTCAAAAAGCTTATAGGAACGATTCCGGGCAATGGCTTCATCAAAGTCCACGGTATGGCCATCAAAGTCCGGGCCATCCACACAGGCAAATTTGATTTCTCCGCCTACGGTGAGACGGCAGCCACCGCACATGCCGGTACCATCGATCATCAGGGGGCTCATGCTCACAGTGGTAGGAATGTTGTATTTTTCGGTGAGCTTGGCCGCAAATTTCATCATAATGAGGGGGCCAATGGCAAAGACGTGGTCATACTGGTTCCCTTCTTTGATGAGATCTTCCAGTTTATTGGTCACAAAACCGTGTGTGCCGTAGGTCCCGTCATCGGTGCAGATGTACAGGTTGGTGGAAGCGGCTTTCATGTCGTCTTCCAGGATAACCAGGTGCTTGGTTTTAAAACCGCCGATAAGATCCACCTGGTTGCCGGCATCGTGAAGAGCCTTAGCAACCGGCAGGGCAATGGCGCAGCCTAAGCCTCCCCCCAGTACGGCTACCCGGCCCGTATATTTTTTGATGGGGGTAGGTTTCCCCAAGGGGCCTACAAAATCTGCCAGGCAGTCCCCTTCCTGGAGTTGATCCAGGTCAATGGTGCTGGCCCCGGCCTTTTGAAAGACAACGGTTACCAGATCCTCCGTGTGGCTGGAAATGGTGAGCGGAATTCGTTCCCCTTCGGCATTGTCCCGGAGAATAATAAATTGTCCCGGCTGTGCCTTTTTGGCGATTAGCGGCGCATACACGGAAATTGATGAAATTTCCGGGGTCAATACTTTCTTATGTACAATTTCGTATTTCTTTGGCATAAGCGGTTCTCCCCTTTAACAGTTGTTGCGTGGCAAAATTCTTCTGGTTTCATCTTATCATAAATTGGAAAAGTGTCAATGTTTATTACGAGAGGCCGCCCGAAGGCGGCCTATGAAGTGTATTTTATTTGTCACGGATGCCGGCAATGACCTTGGCCAGCTCTTTTTTGCCTTGGATGTTGCCCTGCCGGGCAATCATAATCCGCTGGGCTTGGGGAGAACCAGCTCCATGGAGTGATTCTGTGCGGTATCCGACGGCGGCGGCACCAAGACACATGTTTTCCAGGAAACGCATGATCCGCTGCCGGTCTTCCGTGGATACATCGGCGCGGCCTTGGAAGAATTTATTGCAAATATCCCCAATGGTTTCCCCATTGCGGCCGACTACGGTCTTGCTGGTAAAATCTTTTTCTGAAGGCATGGTCACCATCAGTCCGCCGGCGATATCTTCGGCCAGCCGTACGATCTCATAGGGGAAGCGGGTAACATTCTGCTTGCATACGTTGGCCAGCAATAGATCTATCTGGTAATTGCCCGCTTTGGTGGGGCACCCTTCGCAGGAGCAGGCGATGCCGCAGCTGTACAGAGTTTCGTTCAGATGGGTCATTTCGATGAGTTTATCTTTAATGTGGCTGGCTTTTTCTACGCCGTTATATTCCGCAGCAAGGGCTGCCGCGCCGATGAGTACATCACCAACGCCGACTTTACAGCCACCATAGGACTGGCGGTGATACCCGGCAAACCGTTCCACCATCATACCAGCAAAATTGTATTCTCCATTAAGGAAGATATACTCATTGGGGATAAACACATGATCCAGTACGACCAATGCTTCCTGTCCGCCGAACTTGGCGTTGCCCAGATCAATGCAGGCACCGGGTTCTACCTTGCGGGTATCGCAGGATTGACGGCCATAGACCATGTAGAGACCTTCGGCATCCGTGGGACAGGCGAAACTTACCGCCCAATCCTTATCCGCCTCTTTCATGGCGATGGTGGGCATAAAAATATGCCAATGGGAGTTGATGGAGCCGGTCTGGTGGACCTTGGCACCACAAACTACAATGCCGTCCGGCCGGCGTTCTACCACGTGTACAAACATATCCGGATCAGCCTGTTCGTGGGGCGCTTTGGAACGATCGCCTTTAGGATCGGTCATGGCGCCATCTACTACCAGATCGTTATCCTGCACATAGATCAGGAACTTTTTAAAGTTTTCATGATAGTGGGTGCCGTATTTCTGGTCGGTTTCATAGGTGGTGGAATATACGGCATTAAAGGAGTCCATACCCACGCAGCGTTGGAAGCAACTGGCAGTTTTTTGCCCCAGCAACCGCTGCATTTTAACCTTTTTGATCAAATCTTCCGTGGACTGGTGTAAGTGGGTAAAGCGGTTGATGGTATGGCCGGTGAGGTTGCTGGTAGCGGTCATAACGTCTTTGTATTTGGGATCCTGGGCCAGAGCATAGGTCATGGCAACGCAGTTGATGGAAGGGCGGATAATGGGATCATCCACCCAGTTGTCGATCTTTTTGCCGAACATGTACACACGGGTATGGAGTTTGCGCAGACTGGCGATGTATTCACCGGAAGTCATTAATGTCATGATGGTTCCCTCCTTAGGGGCTGGTCACGATTGGGTTTTAATAACAAGGTCCGCCACTACTTTGTGGCAGCAGCGGGCCAGAGAGGGCCGTTATTTCAGGCTGGCCAAAGTGGCATAGGTTTCATACCGCTCCTTGGCATCAGCTTCACATTTTTCGTATAATTCTTCCGCTTTTTCAGGGAAGGACAGCTGCAGAGAGGCATACCGGTTCTGGCCCAGCAGGAAATCCCGGAAGGGTGCAGTGGGTTTCTTGGAATCCAGGGTGAAGGGATTCTGTCCTGCTTTTTTCTTCAGGGGATCGTACCGGTACAGATGCCAGTATCCGGCTTCTACGGCGTTCTTTTCTTCCTTCTGGGAGAGACCCATACCGCATTTCATGCCGTGCTCAATGCAGGGGCAGTAGCAGATGATCAGGGACGGTCCCGGATAGGCTTCTGCTTCCCGGATGGCTTTCAAGGTCTGGTTGGGATCGGCGCCCATGGCTACCTGGGCTACGTAGACATAGCCGTAACTCATGGCCATTAGCCCCAGATCTTTTTTCTTGGTGACCTTGCCACCGGCTGCAAATTTAGCAATGGCGCTGGCTTCCGTGGATTTAGAAGCTTGTCCGCCTGTATTGGAGTAGACTTCCGTGTCAAGGACCAACACGTTGATATCCCTGCCGGAAGCCAGGACGTGATCCAGACCGCCGTAGCCGATATCATACGCCCAGCCGTCGCCGCCGAAGGCCCATATACTCTTTTTCGTCAAATATTCTTTGTTGTGACGAATGAAGGAAGCTTCTTCGCTTGTGTTACTGTTCAGGGCTGCCAGCAATTTATCCGAGACTTCACGGGTTTTAGCTGCATCATCACCTTTTTCCAGATAGGCTGCGCAGGCCTCTGCGGCAATCCCTTTTTCCTGTAACGCCGTAATGCTGGCTTTCAGTTCCCGTTTTACAGCATCCTGCCCCAGCAGGTAGCCATAGGCATATTCTGCGTTGTCTTCAAACAGGCTCATCGCCCAGCTGGGGCCAAAACCTTTTTTGTCCGTGCAGTATGGGGACGCCGGCGTGGATCCGCCGTAAGCGGAAGAACAGCCGGAGGCGTTAGTGATATACATGTGATCCCCAAACAGCTGAGTGACCAGTTTGATGTAGGGGGTCTCGCCGCAGCCGGCACAAGCGCCGGAAAATTCAAAGTAGGGTTTGGCAAACTGGGTGGCTTTGACGGTCTTATTGCTGACAGCATCCTTTTTGATGGTGACGGTTTCCACGCCGTATTCCCAGTTGGGCGCTTCTTTCAACTGGCTTTCCAACGGTTTCATGACCAGCGCCTTTTCTTTAGCCGGGCATACGTTGGCACAGCTGCCGCATCCGGTGCAGTCATAGGGGGAAACCTGGATACGGAAATCGTATTTAGCAAGGCCGGGCCCCATGGCTTTCTTGGTGGCAAATCCTTCCGGAGCAGCTGCTTCTTCAGTTTCGTCCAGCAGGATGGGGCGAATGGCAGCGTGCGGGCAGACCAGGGAACACAGGTTGCACTGGATGCAGTTTGCCATTTGCCACTCGGGTACATCCACGGCGGCGCCCCGTTTTTCGTACTTGGTGGTGCCAGCTGGCCAGGTACCGTCTTCCAGACCATATTTGGTCATGGTGGATACGGGCAGGGTTTCCCCTTCTTGCCGGTTCATAACTTCCACCACTTCTTTAATAAAGGCGGGAGCTTTATCTTCTTTCGGGGCATCGCTGGCGGTGCGCCAGGAAGCCGGGATGGCAATTTCATGTAGCTCATTAATACCATGTTCAATGGAGGCATAGTTCTTGTCGACTACGGCTTGGCCTTTTTTCTTGAAGTAGGTATCATAAATAGCCTTCTTCATAGCAGTGACAGCCTGTTCAATGGGGATGACACCCAACAGCTTAAAGAATGCAGCCTGCAAAATGGTATTGGTCCGGTTGCCCAGCCCGATGCTGCGGGCGATGGCCGTGGCATCAATGGTGTAGAAACGGGCTTTTTTCTCCGCTAAGGAGCGCTTCATGGAAGCGGGCAAGTGGGTTTCCAGTTCTTCATGGTTCCAGCTGCAGTTTAAGAGGAACGTGCCACCTTCTTTCAGGTTTTTCACCATGTCGTATTTGTGGACATAGCTGGGGGTGTGGCAGGCAACAAAATCCGCCTGGATAATGAGATACGGGCTGCGGATGGGGGATTTACCAAACCGCAGGTGGCTCTGGGTCAGGCCGCCGGATTTTTTGGAGTCATAAACGAAATAGGCCTGGCAGTACAGATCGGTATTATATCCAATAATTTTAATGGAGTTCTTGTTGGCCCCTACAGTCCCGTCACTGCCCATGCCCCACAGTTCTGCACTGGTCTGGCCGGCTGGAGCTGTTTCAATTTCTTTGCTGACGGGCAGACTGGTGTAGGTGACATCGTCGTTGATCCCGATGGTGAAATCATTTTTGGGGGTATCCTGCTGCAGGTTTTCGTAGACGGACAGGATTTGACTAGGCGTGGTATCCTTGGAGCTTAGTCCGTAGCGGCCACCTACGATGGTCATAGGAATGTCCGCATGTTTGTACAGGCTACACACATCCTGGTAGAGCGGTTCGCCCATAGCCCCAGGTTCCTTAGTGCGATCTAAAACGGCCATTTTTTTCACCGTCTTTGGCAGGGCCTGCAGGAAATAGTTCGGAGCAAATGGACGATACAGCCGAACAATCAGAAGACCAACTCTCTCGCCCTGGGCAGTGAGAAAATCCACCGTTTCTTTGGCGGTTTCTGCGCCGCTGCCCATCATAACAATGACCCGTTCTGCATCGGGGGCACCGTAGTAATTAAACAGGTGGTAATCCCGTCCGGTGAGTGCGTTGATTTTTTGCATATAGTTTTCCACGGCGGCGGGGATCAGGGCTACTTTGGTGTTGCAGGCTTCCCGGCACTGGAAGAAAATATCGGGGTTTACGGTACAGCCACGGGTTGCAGGGTGTTCCGGATTCAACGCATTTTTGCGGAAAGCCCGAATGGCATCCATATCCACCAGGGGACGCAGGTCTTCGAAATCCAAGGCATCTATTTTTTGAATTTCATGGGATGTACGGAAGCCATCAAAGAAATGTAAGAACGGCATCCGGCAATGAATTGCGGATAAATGGGCAACGGCACCTAAATCCATAGCTTCCTGAGGAGAATTGGATGCCAGCATAGCAAAGCCGGTATTCCGGACAGCCATAACGTCCGAATGGTCCCCGAAAATGGAAAGCGCATGGGCGGAAAGCGTCCGGGCTGATACATGGAATACGCCCGGTAGCATTTCTCCGGCAATTTTGTACATATTAGGAATCATGAGGAGTAATCCCTGGGATGCCGTGTAGGTCGTGGTGAGAGCTCCGGACTGCAAGGAGCCGTGCACCGTACCGGAGGCACCGCCTTCGGATTGCATTTCTACAACCTGGACTGGCTGCCCAAACAAGTTCTTCTTTCCATTAGCGGCCCATTCGTCCACATGTTCTGCCATGGGGGATGAAGGGGTAATCGGATAGATCCCGGCTACTTCCGTAAATGCATAGGAGATGTAGGCAGCGGCCGTGTTGCCATCCATCAATTCAATCTTTTTAGCCATTTTTTACGTCCTCCCTTAATTATTGAAGTCGTTGTGTACCTGCTTTGCCGGAAGTTAGCCGGCCAGCGCCTGCGCAATAGAGCACAGTGTTTTTAAGTTACCTTATTTATACCGTTTTAAGGGAATCCTTGCTTTGCAACTTATCATGAATCCTGTGCTGTTTAACAGCTTTCCCTAAGCAGCGAGCAGTACGTTATTTTTTGTTGACCTCCCGATACACGGCAAAAAATTACCCGCTTTCCGCAAAGAACTTATTTTTATTCCTGGGTATAATAAGGCCAAGAAAACAGAAAAGCGGCACCGAAAAATACGGATGCCTGGGGGATCGGCAAAACCGGTCACTGGTAAAGGAGGAAACAAAAATGGATATGAGCTACTTGAAAGACAAACCGATTGCTGTTTTGGGTGGCGGGGCTGTTGGTAAGACCATGGCAGCAGATTGCGCACTGGCTGGCAAGGAAGTCCGGATTTGGGACCAACCTGCATTTGCGAAACGGAATTTCCTGAACATCGAAAAAACCGGGATCACCTTAAGCGGCAACCAGTTCAGCTTCTTTGGCTATACCCGTAAAGGAACGGCCCATGTGGCGCTGGCAACTGATGATCTGGCTAAAGCCATAAAGGGTGCCGGGATTATTATTGTAGCTACGGTAGCGATTGCCCACGAAGCTATTTTCCGTGAATTGATTCCGCTTCTGGAAGATGGACAAGTGATCCATATTCTGCCGGATAACTGCGGTACTTTGATTTTCCGTAAACTCATGCGGGAATTAAAGAGCACCGCAAAAGTCATCGTTGGTTCCTGGTATACGGCTCCCTACGGTATCCGTGTGGTGAAACGGGGCGGCGTAACTACTAACGAATGCAAGGTGGAAGACCGGATTACCACTATCCGCGGTTGTGCTTTGCCGGCGAAAGACAACGAAGCCTTCATGGCCTCTGCCTTCTATATTCCTGCCTTTGGCGCCATCATTGACGCAGAAGGAGAAGTTACCGTTGCGAAAAACGGCGAAGAATACCATCATGGTTTCGTAACCGGCAATACTGTATTGGATATCATCCTGTCCAACGTAAACCCTGTAATCCACGTACCTGGTACGGTGCTGGGCGTTTCCACCATGCAGAACTTTGACACGGTGCTGGGACAGGAAAAGAAAAACTACTCCTTGTACGGATTTGCCCTGTGCCCTGCCATTGCAGAAGTACAAGCCCAATTCTGGGAAGAAGAAAAAGCGCTGGCTAAAGCCATTAATATCGGTCTGTGCACCGTGAACTACGAAGACTTCTTCTCCCGGACCACAATGTATGGTAAAGAATACATGGGACCTGATTTTGCGGTACCGTTTGAAGAAAGATACGAAAACTTCTTCGGCGATGGCCCGTTTGATCTGGAAAACCGCTATATCACTGAAGACGTGCCGGTGGGCTGCTATTTGATGAGCCAGTTGGGCAAGAAATACAATGTACCGACTCCGGTCATTGACTCAATGATTCTTTTGGCCAGCACCATGCTGAAACGGGATCTGGCTAAAGGCAGCAAGTACACACTGGATTACCTGGATATCGGCCATATGAATGATGGCCAACTCCATGCATACCTGAATGATGGTGTCTTCACTCCAAAAGCTTAGATTTTACTAGGAAAACCTGTTACACGTGTGATGTTCACATATGTAACAGGTTTTTTGGTGCGCCCGGCATGGGCGCACTCTAATGGGTGAAAGTCCCTAGGCCGCCCGGTAGCGGG
>CAJMHI010000016.1 GCA_905213155.1 uncultured Acidaminococcus sp.
ACATCGCAAAAAACCGGAATCGCTACAATAAAACCGGTAAACGCCAGCGCCAGGGGGGAATTCTTGTTGCCCGTATACCGCAGCATGGTGTTGGCAATCCGTTGGCAGGCATTGGATTTTTCCAAATACGTGCCCAAAATCGTACCAAAGATAACCAAGAGCCCAATTCCCTTGCAAGTATTGGCAAACCCATTTACCAGTCCATCAATGGTTCCTTTGGTCCCCAGCCCGCTGGTCAGACCGATAAAAAGACCGGCCACCAGCATACATACAAAAGGACCATATTTTGTTTTAATCATCAACGCAAACAATAACACAAGTCCCAATAAAAACATAATCACGTTCATACGGTATTCACTCCCCTTTTCTACGCCATTCCGTACACCACGCAGATAACCAGCAATGTTATCTTTTTCTTCAGAAAAATTGTAACACAGGGGGCTCCACAAAGAAAAACAAAAAGTTATAGTGACTGCCACAGGGATCGCCTTGTAGTAGTCACTATCTATTTATCCGTATATTATGTTGGTATTTTGGTTCATTGCCTATTATACAGGACCCTCACCAATTCCATGCATAGCGGTCTTAGCGAATTGAGTCGCCATGGCTTCTTTTTCTATTTTGGGCAGTTGCTTGATTGCATGCTCCCGGCGCAGTGCAGCTTCTTTATCCGGTACAATTTCATAATATGCCAGGGACTGTGCATGAAAGGCACGGGTATACTTAGCGCCCTGGCCTTTTTTATGAGCAGCAACCCGTTTTTCTAAATTATTGGTCCAGCCAGTATAGAGTGCCCCGTTGCTGCACCGGATCATATACACGTAGGCAGTCATTCCTTTACGATTTCTACGGTCTCCATCACCACGTCCTGCAAGGGCCGATCGGCAAAATCCGTGGGGGTGGAACCGATTTTGTGTACCACATCCATCCCTTCGGTAATTTTGCCAAAGATAGCATGATGGCCGTTCAGCCATGGCGTAGGCACCAAGGTGATAAAGAACTGGCTGCCTCCGGTGTTGGGACCGGCATTAGCCATGGACAAGATGCCTTCCTGATCATGGGCCAGGCCAGGCCCGAATTCATCGTCAATGCTGTACCCAGGGCCGCCCATACCGGTACCGGTTGGATCTCCTCCCTGAATCATGAATTCATCAATAACACGATGGAAAATCACACCATCATAAAAGCCTTTTTCTACCAGCGCAATAAAATTAGCCGTCGTCTTCGGTGCTTTGTCTTCAAACAGTTCTGCCTCAAAGTCACCCAGATTTGTTTTGAAATGTACTTTTCTATTCATAGCCTTTCCTCTTTCCTGTTTAATAATCACGGGACACAAGATCGGACAAATCCAGGGGAACCCGCCCCGTTTCCAGATCTGCCAGCGCCACCAGCTGCCCCTTATCATTGACATAAAAAATATCCGTCTGCAAACGGGCACTATGCCCTAGGGCAGTCACCCGGCGTTCCACTTCTTTTGTAGCCTCTTTCCCTAAAAAATAGTCCCACGTAAGACGCCTGCCGGTACGCAAATCAAACGTCATTGCATACTGCAAATCGGTTTTTTCCGCAGTTAAAAGAGACGGGTCCGCCCCGCCCATCAGGGGAGTAATACAGGCATATTTCTTCAGCTGGATCCAGCTGGTCAGGTTATTGACTTCGCTTACTGGATAATTTCGAAATAAAATCGGTTTGGCCGTAAACACAAGGCTCAAGATCCCCCTGCGATTATACGTAATCTGGCAGGAAAGCTCTCCCCCCACAGGCCCGGTTACATGTCTGTAGACAGAGAAATAGCTGCCCAATTCCTGGTTGATCCTGTCCTGAATATCCGGAGAAACGCCGCCGGTAATCTGGGGATAGGTACTTTTATACACCGCATTGGCAATCTGCAGCGATGCACGTTTTTCCTCCTGGGATGCGCCTTCTTTGGTAGGAACAGCGTACCAGGCCGTCACGCCATCCCGTGTTGCCACTTTGGCCCATTCCAATCCGCCCAGTTCCCGTGTGCCAAAAATCATACCCTGCGCTCCCGCCGGAGCAGGTCTTACAATATTGCTGGGTGTTTCCTCTGGCAGGCTGTGCAGATAGCCGCCGGAAAAAGCGATCCGATCCATGCCATGACTGCGGGTAACAAATTCCACCCGGGCCCCGCCTTCTCCTTCCCCTGCCGCCAGAGTTTTGGTTTCATGGCTGCTCTCCTGGCTGGGTTGATTGGGCTCTGGTTTGGTAGGTTCCTGCTTCCCGCATCCGGAAAGGGCCAACATGAGCCCTAGAAAAAGAGCGGTCAATGGATATTTCATTGTCTGCTCACGGTTTCATCCAACGAGAGTTTGGGGACATAATAATCCCTATTTTTATCCACATAATAATCCAGAGATTTTCCTTTCTCCCCTTTCACCAAAGTGCTTTTCATCGCCGGATACCCCAGCGCCAGAACGGCTACGACGTCCAGATTTTCCGGCACATGCAAAAGTGCTGCAATTTTTGCCCGGTCCACAGCGGCCAAAATAGCACTGCCCACGTGTTTTTCCCAGGCAACAATAGCCATGGCATCCAGGGCAATCCCCACGTTGATCCCGGTAATAAAAGAGTTATCCTGAGCAGGCTTCAGCACCACCACAAATGCCACCGGCTGCTCATCAGGATGGGGCGTACCAATTTCTTTCGGCAGTGCCGCTGCCCAATGCAAGAGTGGTTTCATCGCTTCCACATGCTCAGGCTTTTCCACGGTCACAAAACGCAGTGGCTGTTCATTACGCCCGGTACTCCGTTTTCTCGCCACGTCTGCCAGGTTCGTTACTAATCCGTCCGGCAAAGGCTTTTGGATAAATCTCCGATACGTCCGACATCCATCAAATACTGTTGCTAGTTCCATGTTACATTCCCTCTATTCCTGGCTCACACTGTAGCCATCCGTCCCTGCTGCCTGCAAGGCCATCACCCGCGGCGCAGGATCTAAAAAAAGCACCGCTTGGTCCTGCCGAATTTGCAAAGGGCTGTTAAAAACTTCTTCTGGGATAAATCCACTGACAGGCAGCTGCCGGATTTTTCCCAGACTATCGGCGCCAATAACGGAAAGTTCTTCCAGACGGGTCTTTCCAGTGCCCCGTTTCCCATACCCTAACACCAACAAATCTTCCTTGCCAGGACGGAAAGTCAGTTTGTACAGCGCATATTCTACGCTGTTCTGAAACGTGCATAGCCCCACGCTGTTGCCTTCCGGCCACCCCAGCACTAGAATTTTACCAGAACCGGCCGCTCCATGTAGCTGTGCCTTGATCACGCAGGGCTGTCCCCCGTTAAATCTCACAGCAAGGGATGGCTGGATCTGGCCGCTATCCATGACCGTATAGCGGGGCGCAAAATACTGGGCCGCTTCTACTACGCTGCTGGCAAAACATAAAAGGGCGCCCACGACCGCCAGTTTCCATTGACTTTTCATACGTCACCTCCCCGCTTCCGTACCTATCTTAGAAACAACTCCTTATCTTGTTTCTCATTATACCTTACAACCCTTCTTTTCTTCAATGGGTCCATGAATACCTAAAGCGCTGCTATGTAGCGCCCTATGCAAGGCTTCTACACCCGCCGCAATTTTTTCCTTGGAGATTCCTGCAAATGACAGGAGAATCTCCGGTTTCCGTTTGGGATCTGTCCCTCGTACCGGAATAATCTTAACTCCCTCCATAAGGGCAGCCTTTGCAAGCATTTCTGCGCTGCAGGAACGATTCACCAGGAGCCGCAGATGCAGGCCGGTCCCGGAAGTAAGAAGACGTACCTCGCCTTCACAAATGCTATGCAATGCATTTTGCAGCATCCGGCTTTTTTCCCGGTACAAACTGCGCAACTTTTTGATATGCCGCGTCAAATGCCCTTCCCCGATGTACGTTGCCAGCGCTATCTGCTCCACGGTGGAAGAAGTCTGGTTGTAGCGGGAGGCAATTTTTTGATAAGCAGGGAGCAGAGATACGGGCAGCACCATGTAACTAATCCGTAGCGATGGCAGCATGGTCCGGGAAAAGGACCCCAGATAAATAATCCGCTCCCGATTGCCAAAACTATGAAGTGCCGGGGTAGGGCGATGGAGATAGCGAAATTCCCCATTGTAATCATCTTCCAAAAGATACACCCGTTCCAGCTGTGTGGCTACAATTAAATTATTCCGTTCTTTTTCCGTCAGGGCACGACCCTTGTATGGATTGGCAGGAGAAATCATTAACAGGCCTGGCCAGTCCCCGTTGGGATCGGCCGGGTCATATTGGCGGGTTTCCCAGCCCATGAGCCGAAAAATCTGTTCTGCCTGGGGAAAACCCGGTGCTTCCAGTCCCACCTTTTTTTCCGTTACCGGTAAAAGCGGCAGCAAAATCATCAGCAGTGTCTGCAAGCCTGCGCCTACCAGAATTTGTTCGGGCTGACAGGCCACCCCGCGGGATACATAGCTGTACCGGGCCAGTACTTCCCGCAAGGCCTGCTCGCCCTGGGGATCCCCGTATCCGGCAATAGATGCCGGAGCATGTAGCGCCCGGTTGAGGCAGCGCCGCCATAATACCGTATCAAAGGTAGCCGTATCCACATAATTATTAGAGAAATTATAAAGCACGTCCGGTATATTTTTATTGCCAGGAGAAAAAACAGTATGCTTCTTTTCTCCCGATTCTTTTGATGACACCGCTACGACCTGATACCCCCGGCTGGGGAGGCTCTCTAAAAGTCCCTTGTCAATAAGCCGCTGATAAGCAGCCTCTACCGTAGTCCGGGAAATTTTCAAATCCCGGTTTAAACGCCGGATAGAAGGCAAATATTCCCCTGGCAACAGGTGTTGCTGCTGAATTTCCGCTTCCAGGCAGGCAGCCAATTGCTGGTAAAGTGGTACCGTTCCTTTTTGGGGACGGAAATTAAAAATTGTATTGGCCATGGTTTTTCCTTGGATAGACAAAGAACCCTGCAGTCTGCATGCGGCCGCAGGGTATTTTGTTATTGTGCCATCAGTTCTTTGGCTTTCATCAAACGGACAGTACTGGCCCGTTCGTTTTCGCTGAGCTTCATGGTGATGTACTTGATATTTTCCTGCATTTCCGGGATCATTACATATTCCAGTGCATTTACCCGGCGACGGGTCTTTTCGATTTCATCCGCCAGCATATTGCAGGTCTTTTCCACTTCCGCCAGTTCCAAAAGTTCCGGCAGGCAAGTGGTCAGTTCCGTTACTGCCGTATCCAGTTCCCCGGCAGTAAACACAAAAGAATAGGGAACATTGGCTGCATCGTCTGCGGTCGCGCCGGTATATTGCAGCGTAGGAACATCCACGCTCATCACATTTTTGCTGCCCACCTCAAACTCTGCGCTCCGGGCAGGATACAGCAGGGCTTCACTCATGGAAAGAGAGCCCATATGCGCCCGGGCTACGGCAAAATGTTGAGAAACATTTTGCAATGCCTTTTCCATTTTCTTACGCAACTCATGATTCCGGCGAATATAAAGCATAAACTGACGGACCATTTCATCCCGCTTATCCTTTAGCAGTTTATGACCCCGCACCGCCGTGCTGAGCCGGTTTTTCAACCGGGTCAGCTCCATACGGGTCGGATTTACCGTTGTCGCCATGGGTTATTCCCCCTCGTTGCCATCCGCCGGTTTATAGTAGCGATCCAGGTATTCATCCCGAATCCGTTTAAGTTCTGCACGCGGCAGGATGCCCAGCAGTTTCCAGCCAAGATCCAGCGTTTCTTCAATGGACCGGTTGGTCTGGTATCCCTGAGAAACATATTCTTTTTCAAATGCATCGGCAAACTGGGCATACAGTTTATCCACTCTGGACAGGGCAGAATCCCCCAGGATGGTGGCCAGTTCCTTAGCCTGCTTGCCCCGGGAGTATGCAGCAAACAGCTGGTTCATGGTATCGGCATGGTCTTCCCGGGTTTTCCCTTTGCCTACGCCCTTATCTTTCAAGCGGGACAGGGACGGGAGCACATCAATCGGAGGTGTCAGCCCTTTCCGATACAACTCCCGGGACAGAATAATCTGCCCTTCCGTAATATATCCGGTCAAGTCAGGAATCGGGTGCGTTTTATCATCTTCCGGCATGGACAAGATCGGAATCATGGTAATAGACCCTTTTTTATCCCGGATTTTTCCGGCCCGTTCGTACATGGTGGCCAAGTCCGTATACAAATATCCCGGATAGCCCCGGCGTCCCGGCACTTCTTTACGGGCTGCAGAAACTTCCCGCAGGGCATCGGCATAGTTGGTGATATCTGTAATAATAACTAACACCTGCATATCCAGTTCAAACGCCAGATATTCCGCAGCCGTGATGGCCATACGCGGCGTAGCAATACGTTCTACGGCCGGGTCATTTGCCAGGTTGACAAACATGACAGCCCGGGAAAGGGCACCGGTCCGATTGAAGTCCTGCATAAAGAAGTTAGCTTCTTCAAAGGTGATCCCTACGGCCGCAAACACTACGGCAAATTTTTCGTCCTGCCCCAGTACTTTGGCTTGCCGTGCAATCTGGGCAGCCAGCTGCGCATGAGGCAAACCGGAGCCGGAGAATACCGGCAGTTTCTGTCCCCGCACCAGCGTGTTCAGTCCATCAATGGCGCTGACCCCGGTCTGAATAAATTCAGATGGATATTCCCGGGCTGCAGGGTTCATCGGTTCCCCGTTGATATCTTTATAGGCTTCCGGAATAATGGCAGCTCCCCCATCAATGGGATTGCCCATGCCATCAAACACGCGTCCTAACATTGCAGGGGACACGCCTAACTGAATCCCATGCCCTAAGAAACGGGCTTTGGCCGTTGCCGGCCGCAGGCCTTGGGAAGCTTCAAACAGCTGTACCAGGGCTTTGTCCCCGTCCACCGTCAGGACTTTACCGCTGCGGATTTCCCCATCTTCCTGACGGATACTCACCAATTCATCATAGGTAGCACCTTTGACGTGATCCACCAGCATCAGAGGACCCACCACTTCCCGGATGGTTTTATACTCCTTATGCATCAGCTTCACCCTCTTCCGCCAGTTCTGCAAAAGCTTGTTCCATCTCCTTGTTCAGTGCGGCAAATTTTTCTGCCCGCTCGTTTTCCGGAATGTATTTGGCACGGCCAATCTGTTCCCGGACGGGCATATCAATGATCCGATCCAGGTTGACATGTTTGCTAATAGCATCCAGTGCCTTTTCATACCAGGAAATGATCAGTTTCAGCATGTCGTACTGTTTTTCCAGAGAAGTATAGGTATCAATTTCGTCAAATGAGTTCTGATGCAGGAAATCTTCCCGGATGGACCGGGCACATTCCATGGTGATCCGGTCCTTAAATCCCAGGGCATCAATACCCACCAGACGGACGATTTCGTTCAGGCTGGATTCTTCCTGAAGAATTTCCATAGTCGTCCCCACCAGCTTGGACCAATCAGCAGCAACTTTTTCATCATAATACGCCCGTAGCCGGTCAGAATACAGGGAATAGCTCTGCAACCAGTCAATGGCCGGGAAATGCCGGGCATACGCCAGTGCCGAGGACAGGCACCAGAACACCTTAACAATTCGCAGCGTTGCCTGAGATACCGGTTCAGAAATATCGCCGCCAGGAGGGGACACGGCTCCAATAGCGGAAACGGCACCTACCCGGTCGTCTTTGCCAAGGCATTCTACTTCGCCAGCCCGTTCATAGTATTCTGCCAGACGGGAGGACAGATACGCAGGGTACCCTTCTTCACCGGGCATTTCTTCCAAACGAGAGGACATTTCCCGCAGGGCTTCTGCCCAACGGGACGTGGAGTCAGCCATAATAGCTACCTTGTATCCCATATCCCGATAATATTCGGCGATGGTAATCCCCGTATAGATAGAAGCTTCCCGGGCAGCCACCGGCATATCTGAGGTATTGGCAATAAGTACCGTCCGTTTCATCAGAGGCAGTCCCGTACGAGGATCTTTCAGAGCGGGGAATTCGTTCAGCACGTCGGTCATTTCGTTGCCCCGTTCGCCGCAGCCTACGTAAACGATAATATCCGCATCCGCCCACTTGGCCAGCTGGTGCTGAATCACCGTTTTACCGCTGCCAAAAGGTCCCGGAACAGCGGCCACACCGCCTTTAGCAATCGGGAACAGGGTATCAATGACGCGCTGCCCTGTTACCATAGGTTCTTCCGGCGGCAGTTTCATTTTGTAAGGACGTGCCACACGCACAGGCCATTGCTGCAGCATGGGGAAGCTTTTTACTTCTCCCTTGGCATTTTTTAATTTGTACACAGGGTCTACAATGGTTGCTTCCCCGCTGTACACCCATTCCACCACGCCGCTTTCCTTAGGCGGCACCATGATTTTATGAAGTACGGTAGGGGTTTCTTGCACGGTGCCGATCACATCGCCGCCAGAAACAGTATCGCCTACTTTAGCAGTAGGGACAAATTCCCATTTTTTGCTCCGATCCAGCTTATCGACTTCAATGCCTCTGCTAATGCGGTCACCGGATAATTTATAAATCTCTTCCAAAGGACGCTGGATCCCGTCGAAAATACTTTCTATCAGGCCGGGAGCCAGTTCCACGCTCATAGGCATGCCGGTAGATTCCACAGGCTCGCCCGGCCCCATGCCTGCGGTTTCTTCGTAAACCTGAATGGAAGCTTTATCATCTCTCAGTTCAATGACTTCGCCGATCAGATGTCTATCACTGACGCGTACCATATCATGCAGTTCCACGCCCTTCATCCCTTCGGCGACGATCAAAGGACCGGATACTTTTACAATCTTTCCAATCACGATCGTTCCCTACCCTTCCTTGAACAGAATATCGGCCCCCACTGCCTTTTCCACATTTTCCTTAACACGGCGCATTCCGATCCCCAGGGATTTTCCACCGCCGGGAATAGGGATGATTGCAGGAAAGGTAGCAGTCGCATACTCGTTGATAACCGTCTGCGCTTTTTGTGCTGCGGTCTCCGTGATATAAATCACCACGTACCCCGCATCCGCCAAACGGTGGATCCGGCGGGTAATCTGTTCTTCCGTTGCATCATAGAACACATCAAACCCCACCGCTTTAAAGATCATCACGGAGCTGGGATCACCGATAACTGCGATTTTTTTCTTGTCCATATTGTTTCCTCCCAAGCTTCCGTCATTTATGCATAAATTCCTGGCAGTTGGGGTTCAAAGTGGCCTTCCAGTGCGCCAAAAATCATCCGCAGTGCTTCTGCTTCCGTTTCCCTTGCCAGGAGAAAGGCAACAACGGGCCCCAGGGAGTGCGTATCCCACCGTGCCCGGCGGATGATTCCCTCCAGAAGGTCCTTCATCTGCTTAGGCAGCACCGCAAGTTCCCCCGTCTGGGCAAATTCGTTGATGGCTTGCAGAAGTTCGCTCCCATGGCTTCCCCGGTTTAAGCGTCCGCCTAACTGCTCGGCAGGCACATCCAGGCACTCTTCAAATACCTGTGGGGGAATATCACCACAGGGTACCAAAACCTGGCTCAGCTGAGGACGTTCCCAATTCAGGTTCTGGGCACGGATCAAGCTGATAGTATTTTGAAAATCCGCCCACAGAGAAAAATAGGAACAAATAAATCCGTTTTCTTGTTTCTCCTCCAGGACTTTTTCTGCTTCCTCAAAAAGGGCTTTATCCAACCGGGCGCTGAGGCGGAACGGGTCGGCTTCCCAGGCCATACTGCCTTCAATTTCATCCATCGCCTTCCGGTACACCGGAGGCAGATCTTCGTAATATTTGGTCTGCACCATATCTTTCAACAGATCCAGGGAAAAGTTGCCTCCCTCCTGCAAGATAGCATCTGCAGGAGTTCCTAAAAGTCTTGCTTTCAGCAGCACTTTCAGGTTGTGGGTATCCACTCGCAGAAGAAACAATCCAGTGAGTGCCGCATCCGGTGTCAGTTCCTGTACCCGTTTTCTGGTCAGCTGCAATTGGGAGCGGACCAAAAGATCAATATCTCCTGTTGTCGTTTCTTGTTCTGCCGCTGCATTTTCTCCATAGCCGGTTTCCAAAAGCAGTTTCATTGCTTCTTTGGTGCTGGAAGCCTCTGCAATCCGACGGATTTGGGCAGCGCTGAGCAAATGCGTGGACAGAACCCCGATACGGCCCAGGGCATATTCATAACTGGGCTGGGGCATCCTACTTCACCTCCGGGCCAAACAGGATCCTGGCGACCTGGTATTCCTCCGCATTTCGTACATCTTCTAATAACGAGGCAAAGGAGCCATCGTAGTCGCAGGTCTCCCCTTCCAGCAAAAGACCGCCTTGAAAATCCGCGTTTTTATCCGAAAGAGCCAATTTCCCTGCTTTGCCTTGTTTTTCCAGGGCTGCATTGATTCTTCCCAAGAAGTCATCGGTATACCGGCCCCGGTCCTCCGTAGGTACCACCAGTTGTTCCGTTCCGGTAATATCGCTATCCAGTACCGTATGGAGAATCAGATCTTCCCAGGCTTTTCCAGATAGGGCAGTGACTTTCTCCGCGGCCTTTTGGAAGGCCTCTGCCAGAACTTCCCGCTCGCTTTGCAACGTGTTTTTGCGATTTTCCAGCTCCGCTACGAGTTTCTGACGGGACGCTGCTTCTTCTGCGTCCTTTTGGGCCTTGGTTGCGATTTCCTCGGCCTGGGTTTTGGCGGCAGCAAGGATTTTTTCCCGTTCTTTCCGGGCTTTTTCTACGGCAGCGGATTGGATGGCCGCCGCTTCCTGTTTGGCTTCATCTTCTATCTTTTGAATGATCTTATCGCCTGCCACGACACATCCCCCTCTCTTAGATCTTAATCCCGTTAACCATGATGAAGGAGATGAGCAGGGACAGTACCGCATAGGTTTCTACCATGGCGGTAAGGATAATGCCTTTACCAGTTTCTTCCGGACGTCTGGCAGTCAAATAAATACCTGCTGCTGCTGCCTTGCCCTGATAAATCCCGGATAGCAGTCCCCCAATCCCCATGGGGACACCGGCGAACAAAAAGGCCAGGCCTTGGCCGGTTGTCAGTTCTTTAATATTGCCGTCCACAACGCCCAAATTCAGAATAATAATAAACGCGATCAAAAGTCCATAAATCCCCTGGGTTCCCGGCAATGCCTGCAGCACAAGTACGCTACCGAACTTATCCGGGTCTTCACTGACGACACCACTGGCCGCTTCGCCGGCGATACCAACGCCCATGGCACTGCCGCTGCCTGCAAGTCCTGCAGCAATTGCCGCTCCGCCAAACGCCAGCGCTGTTCCCAAAGTAATCATAATGATTTCCTCCTTTATTTGGTAATATCCGTATATTTCGTCCGAAATGCCAACGGCATAAATGCCCGGCCGCCCGCTTCAAAGAATTTGCCAAAAAACTCAATATATTGCAGCCGGCTGCTATGAACAAAGGCCCCCAGCACATTGATCATAATATTGAAATAGTGCCCGGCCAGCAGTACCACAATTGCGACCACAATGCCAAGGGGACCAGCACCCCACAACATTTTTGCTATGGTATTGATCACCATGGCAATTACGCCGGTTGAAAGCCCCAGGGCAAAAATCCGGGAGTAGCTTAACAGGTCGCTTAGATACCCGCTGATATTATACAGGCTTAAAAGTCCGCCTAACAGGCGCCGGAAAATGTTTTTCTTGTCCCGGCCGCCAAAGAGCAGGATAATGCCGGCTCCCAAAATCGCCACATAGTTTCCCACCGGACCAGGGACAACCGCCATCAGCAAAAAGCCCAAAAACAGGATCAGCCAGCTGATCTGGTCGCAGATGGCGCCCATAATATCGCCCTCGCGCCAGAGCAGGTAGATTTTTAGCAGCATGCCGCCCACCAGGTGTAAAACGCCCAGAACGTAGCACAACAGCAGCATTTTCATAGGTTCCTTCATGGGGACAAAGAGCAGTGGATGCCATTCCAGGCCAAACCAGCCGCCGAACATGATGCCCCACAAAATGGTAGAGATACTGCCAAAAAATACCACATAGGCCAGTTTCCCCGCAAATCCTTCCGGGCGGAATTTTTTCAGGGCAAAATACAGCATGGCTGTCATCACCAGACCATATCCGGCATCGGACATCATCATGCCAAAGAAGATAAAATGAAACGGTGCCATAATAAGATCCGGGTCGATCGTTCCCGCTTTGGGCAGGGAATAGAGTTCTACCACGCCTTCATAGGGACGCACCAGCTTGCTATTTTCCAGGACAGACGGCGGAATTTCGCCCTCTTTAGGATCACGGAAGGAGACGGCATAGGCATCGGTTACGCTTTGTAGCACCTTTTCTACCCGTTTAGTCCGGTCTTTCCGAACCCAGCCTTCTACCTTAAAGGCACTGACCGTTTCTTCCCCGGCATTTTGCAGCCGGTCGCCCGCCGCAGCCAGTTGATCATAATACAGTTCGATCTGGTGCTTATCCTGGGCCGCTTTTCGGGTTTCTTCCCGCAGGGCAGCTACTTTACTTTCTTTTTCTTCCGCTTCCTGCAGGAGCTCTCCCCGCACATCTTTAGCAAGGCCGCTGCGTTTGGGCAGCACCGCTTCGCTGAAGTTATGACTTTTCAGCACCCGCTGCACCGCATCATCCGCTTCGTTGTGGCACAGAACCAGGATGGTCTGATCGTCCTGTGTCGCCCCGTAGGGGGTGATATCCGCCGGATAATCAGCCAATTCTTCCCGGACTGCTTCCACCTCATTTACAGGAAGAAAACCGGCATGTACCCGTGTTTCTTCCGTAAAGCTCAGCTGTTCCAGAGGAATATCCAGATCTTGCCAGAGCAGAAGGCTTTCAGCCTGGGTACGGAGCGCCGCTGCCTCGCTTTCCAGCGAAGCAATCTTACTGGCTACCGTATCAACTTTTTCCGTCAATTCCCGTCCCGTTTGATTCTCTTTTAAAAAATCTCCCCAGGAAATTTTTTCTTTCTGGGGAATCAGAGGATTCTTGGCCCCGTTTTGCACCATAAAGCGCAGTACTTGTCCAGCTTTATCCAGCTGGGCACTGATTTCTTCCGCACCCGGTAAAGTTTTGCTTTCGCCCTCTTTTTCCAGCATAACGCTGCCGTCTTTTTGGAGTGCCAAAAGTAGTGTTTCCCGGTCGGCTTTCAGTGCATACAGCGTGATTTTTTGCATAGGGACTAACATTCAATCACGACCTTTTTCAGGATATGCTCCACGGCCTGATCCAGATTTTCTCTGGCCGCCTGGGCTCGTTCCGCATCCTTTTTCCGGTTTTCTTCCACCAGGGCTGCTGCGTCATTTTTTGCCGCCGCTTCCGCCTCTGCAATCGTTTCCGCAGCTTTTTTTCTGGCAGCTTCAATAAGAGCCGCCGCTTCCTGCTGCGCCGTGGTCTGAGCCTCCCGTACAGTCTGCCGGGCCGCTACGCTGGCGTCTTTCTTCAAGGCATCTGCTTTCTGTTCCGCTGTTTTAATATCTTCCAACATGGACATGGTCTCACCACCTTCACGATATGATCAAGACAACATACTTCATTTGAGCCACAGCGCAGCAAAAAATACTGCGCTCTAGTTCATAAATGTATTATACTATAAATTAGGAGTTTTGGTATACCTTTTTGTAACAGTCCGCCATGCCGATTATATTTTATTTGTTACGTTGCCCCGCTCCATACGGCCTTATAAGCCCCTGTTAAAAAACCATACCTGCAGAAAGGAAGGGAACAGATTCATGGATTTTCGAGAACTCCAATATGTTATTACCGTAGCAGACTGCCAGAACATTACCCAGGCCGCCAAACAATTGTATATTTCCCAGCCTTCTCTCAGCTATGCCCTGGGACAGATCGAAAAAGAGGTGGGCGCCAAACTGTTTGACCGCTCCCAGCAGCCCATTGTGCTGACCGACGCCGGACGGATTTATGTAAAAGGAGCCCGGGAAATCCTGCAAAAGCGCACCGATATCAAAAACCGCCTGGCCGATCTCAGGGAAGGGCAAGGCGCTAAAATTAGTTTAGGTATTCCTGCAGAACGGGCAGGCTATATGCTACCAGCCATCATTAACCGGTTCCGTGCCAAATTCCCGGATTCAGAGTTCTTTATTAAAGAAGCGGGCACGGAAGAACTGATGGAAATGCTGAAAAATAACAAAGTTACCTTTCTCATCGTTCCCCGGGACGCCGATGACGTTCCGGTACAAATGACCACAGAGCTTATCTATCACGAAACAGTACAGCTCATTGCCGCGGAAAATGCCTTTTCCAGCGACATGTTTCTGGACGAGGAAAAACGCCTGGTGGATCTGCGGAAGATTGCCCGGCTGCCTTTTATCGGCATCAAAAAACGCCATTCCATTTATTGGAAAGTCCGGAAAATCTTCAAAGAATATGACATTGCCCCCCACCTGCTTATGGAAGTGGAAAGCAGTATGACTGCCACCCAGCTGGCTGCCTGCGGACTGGGCTTTACCCTGGTGCCCCGCCGGGCTAAAAAGATTCTCGGCCCGGACGCGCCCCGCTATTGCTACGAATATTCCACTTCTCCCGTGCAGTGGGACATTAACGCCATCTATAAAAAAGGCGCCTACCTGAACAAGGCAGAGCGCTATTTTCTGGATTTGATGAAAGAAGAATTTGGCAGACGCCGGGAATAACAAATACGAAAAGGCCCCGTTGGAAGACTTCTCCTTCTTCCAGCGAGGCTCTTTTCGTGTTGGTTTCACTCTATAAAGGGAAATTAAGAGGAAAGCGGATTAATCCAGGCCTTTTTTCTTACGGTTGAAATTAATGAGGCAACCGGCCTTGACAATAGCTTTTTCTTCGTCATTCATGGGTTTCACATACAGCTCAATGGGGACGGCGCCGCCATTTTTCACTACGTAGGCGGTGATATTCTGCATATCCCCGTCCATGGCTTTGCGGATTTCCGGTACGTAGATATAGTCACCCACTTCAAACGCAGTGGGTTCGCCTTTCAGATGGAAGGGAATCATCCCCCAGTTCATCACGTTGCTGCGATACCGCTTGGTAGCATAATCCTGGGTGATATTGGCCAGCCCTCCGATGACTCTTTGGCAGCTGGCAGCCTGTTCCCGGGCAGACCCGTCACCGGGTTTATTGGCATAGACCACAGAGCCGATTTCCGTATTTTCTACGGTGGCATTACCGGGCAGTGCTTTCAGTGCATCAAATACAGCCTTTAACTCCTTATCCGCTAAAATATCCTTGCCAGCTTCCCGGGCCACTTCCACCTCTTTCACCGCTTTGGTGCGACCTACATATTCCGGATCCCGGCGGGACAGGGTAAATTCCGCAAGTCCCAGAGGATTGGAACGATAGGAAGACGTTTCCCCGGAAGGAATCAATTCATCCGTGGTGGTTACCGGATCCAAAATCTTGGAGCACACTTTTAGGAGAATATTTTCTCCCAGTGCCGGCAGGGTCGGCCAGTCTTTGATATTGGGCCCGTAAACCAGTTCTTTTTGTTTGTCCGCTTTGCCAAAACCGTAATACACCCGGGCTTTATACGGACTCTCGTCAAAGTGATAGGCCGGTACGTTGCCAAAAACGTCAGCGTAGGCTTCCGCACTGGTGAGGCGTCCATTGTTGGCAGCGGTAGCTGCAATGCTCCGGGCATCCATCAGTGCCACAGCGGACATTTGTCCCTGTCCGGGCTTGGAACCTTCCCGGTTGGGGAAGTTACGGGTGGTATGACGGATGGACATGCCATTATGGTTCGGCGTATCCCCGGCACCAAAGCACGGGCCGCAGAACGCCGTCTTAACTACGGCACCAGATGCCATAAGTTCTGTCAGATAACCCTTCTTCATCAAATCCATGTACACCGGCATGGAAGAAGGATATACGTTCAGTGCAAATTCGCCGGCGCCGATGAATTTACCTTTTAGCAAGTTGGCTGCTTCCACCACGTTGGTGTAGTTTCCGCCGGCGCAGCCGCCGATAACGCCCTGTTGCACCTGGAGTTTCCCATCATCAGTAATTTTGTCCAGCAGGGTGAAGTTCGCCCGGCCTTGGGCCACTTTTTCCGCAGCCTTTTCCGTTTCCCGCAGGATATCCTGCAGATTCTCCTGCAGGGCATCAATTTCATAGGCATTGGAAGGATGGAACGGCAGTGCAATCATGGGTTTTACCGTGGATAAGTCAATGGACACTACCCCGTCATAGTAAGCCACATCCGCCGGATTTAATTCCTGATAGTCCTTTTCCCGGTGATGTTCTTTCAGGAAATCCCGGGTATCCTCGTCCGTTCTCCAGATGGAAGACAGGCAGGTGGTTTCGGTGGTCATGACGTCCACGCCGTTCCGGTAATCCGTAGTCATGCTGGATACACCGGGGCCTACAAATTCCATCACTTTATTTTTTACATAGCCATTTTTGTACACGGCACCGCAGATGGACAGCGCAATATCATGAGGGCCAACCCAAGGTTTTGGTGCACCGGTAAGATAAATCGCCACTACGCCAGGATACGGGCTGTCCCAGGTGTCGCCCAGGATTTGTTTGTCCAGTTCGCCGCCACCTTCGCCCACGGCCATAGTGCCGAGAGCTCCGTAGCGGGTGTGGGAGTCAGATCCTAAGATCATTTTGCCGCAGCCCGCATACATTTCCCGCATGTACTGGTGGATAACCGCCACATGAGGGGGCACATAGATGCCGCCATATTTTTGGGCAGCGGAGAGGCCAAATAAATGGTCATCTTCGTTAATGGTGCCGCCTACGGCGCACAGAGAGTTGTGGCAGCAGGTGAGGATGTAGGGCATGGGGAATTTATCCATGCCGGAAGCCTTTGCCGTTTGAATAATCCCCACATAGGTAATGTCATGGCTGGTAAGATCATCAAAGTGAATTTTCAGGTCGTCCATGGTGTCGCTCTTGTTATGGGCCTTTAAAATCCCATAGGCAATGGTCCCTTTCCTGGCTTCCTGTTTATCTAGTTCGCGGCCCAATTTCTGTTCCGCTTGGGCCTTGTTTTCTTCCGGAATCATTTCCGTGCCATGCAGTAGATAGCCGCCATTTTTGTACAGTTCAATCATGTTGTCTCTCCCCTTTTCCTAAATTTTCCCTTTATAAAAGATTACTTTTGGTGTCCTCACACTTTTTCCATCGTATCCAGCAGATAGTCGGTAAATTCAGCGGATGTAGCACCGTCTTTGTCGGTGGTAATCACCAGTTTCCGTTCCGTACGGGTGCAGACATCCAGCGCTTTCACCAGTTTTTCCTTCTTTTCCGGATACCCGATGTGGCTGATCATTTCTCCCATGGCCCGGATCAGGCTGCAGGGATCTGCATACTGGGCACGATGATGCTGCACCAAGAAATTCCCTACGCCGTGAATGGCTTCAAAGAGGGCATATTGATCGCCGATATTGGAAGAGCTGGCCGTCCCCAGCCCACCTTGGTATTCTGCGGCTACGTCGGTGACAATATCGCCGTACAAATTGGGCAGGACAAAAACCTGCATGCCCTTGGTAAATTCCGGATCCGTCAATTTAGCCGCCATGGAATCCACCAATTCTTCCCGGACGGTAATGCCCGGATACTCTTTTTCAATGGCATGGGCCGTCTTTAAGAAGTTGCCGTCCACCAGTTTTACGATATTGGCTTTGGTCACCACGGTCACATTGTTCTTGCCATTATTTTTTGCAAATTCGAAAGCAGCCCGGATAATCCGGTCGGCACCGGGACGTGTCAGCACTTTGAAATCCACGGCCAGATCATCGTTGACTTGGATCCCCTTATTGCCCCAGATATATTCCCCTTCAATATTTTCCCGGAAGAAGGTCCAGTCAATGCCTTTTTCCGGAATGCGTACAGGACGCACGGCAGCATACAGCTGGAGGTTGCGGCGCAAGAGGCTGTTGGCACTTACCATATTGGGCCAGGGATCGCCGGCACGTGGTGTGACAAACGGACCTTTGACCAGCACGTCACAGGCTTTGCAGGCTTCCAGCACTGCATCCGGTAGGCTTTGGCCCTCTTTTGCCCGTTCTTCAATGGTCATACCAGGAATGATCTTAAATTCCACTTTCCCCGCAGCCACTTCTTCTTTCAGCAGATAATTTGCTACCCGCAGGGCTTGTTCCATCAGGTACGGACCTGTGCCATCGCCAGGGAGAATCCCTACGGTAACATGCTTTAAAGTTTTAAAATCTTTCCGTCCAGGAGCATTTTTGATGTTTTCAATCCGTTTGAAATCTTCCCGAATAAGTTCCCCGAATTTTTTCATCGCCGCTTGAATCTGTTGTTCCTGCTGTGCCGTTGTCATGGTCTTTCCTCCTCCGAATTTTTCAATTTTCCCCTTATATCAATTGCAGTTTGTGGCTTTCTCTTTGATTGATTTTATTGTATCCAATTGTTCTGACAATTTCCAATATTTATTCTCCCATAGGGGGTATCAGAATTTTTCTATGGTTTCTTATTTCTTTTATAAAGTTTCTCTGTTAGCAAAAAAGCAGCCCCAGAAACCTCTAAGTAGCTGCTTTTTCCCTACCATTTTATTTTCTGATATACACAGTGCCATCCATAATCCGCCGGGCAGTCCGTTGTACCGCTACCCCCGGCACAGCATAAGAGTCACTATCTTTTTTCAGCACCTCCGGATACACCGTCATCACCCCGCTGGGATGGCCCAGGCGGACATAGTTCTGATCTGCCGGCAGTTTTCCCAGTGTCTTTTCTACAATAGAACCTTCCACAAAGGCTGCTACAGCAATGGCGCTGGCTGCTGTCAAGGGACATGCCTTATGGCATTTAAAGACAGAAATCACCCTGGCACACAGATCCATTTGTTCTTTTTCAACACGAGCCCCAGCAATATCCGTATAGGAAACGGGGCTTGTAAAACATCCCACTTTGGGCACCGCCGGAGAATTTTCTGTTGCATCCTGCAGATCCTCGGCAAAACCCATCATCACCGCCGCCGTTCCCCGAATCTTTTCCAAAAGGGCGGAGGCCACCTGGTTTTCATCCACGGTTGCAGGAAGTTCTGTCCCTTTTAGTCCCACATCCTCAGCCTTAACCAGTACTAAAGGATTGGAAACATCCAAGATGGTTGCTTCTATTTTTTTGCCGTCAATATCCAGTACATCCAAGGGATGTCCGGTAGGTAGGAGCTTCCCGGTTTTAGCCCCGGCCGGATTCAGGAAATTTACTTTTAGTTCTGCGGCGGTTCCATCGATTCCGGCGATATGGCAGTCTCCATCTTGGGCAAAAGTATGGGTTTGGGGATCAATAGGAACCGTTACATTAATATATTTATCCGTATTTTTGTTCAGCATCCGTACCGTGGTAATTGGTTCCGTAATAGGAACCATGCCTTCTTCTACTGCATAAGCAGGTACCGCAGCGGTCATATTGCCGCAGTTGCTTTTATAGTCTACCTGCCGTTTTCCTACGATCACTTGTCCCACCAGGTACTCGATATCCACATTGGGTTCTTGGCTTTTCCACACCACCACAATTTTATTGTTGCTGGATACGGTGCCACCCAGGCCATCCATCTGTTTTGGGTCCGGGTTACCCATCACCTGGAGAAAAATTTCGTCCCAGTCCTTGGGATCTTCTGGCAAATTCTCCCGGTGAAATAGACATCCTTTGCTGGTACCACCCCGCATATAGACCACATTAAATTTTCTCATGATATTGCCTCTTTCCTCACACCTTATACTTTCAATAGTTGATCATGCAAGTAACCCGCTCTTACAGGAATTGGAAGATGAAACTTCCCACCAAAAGGACGATGGCCCCCCCTATCCGGGAAGAAATCTGGGCGTAGCTCATCAGCTCCATCCGTTTGGCAGCCCCTAGTACGGCCAAGTCTCCTGCGCCGCCCATATTGGCCATGCACAAACCTGCTGTAATCGCAGATTCCACAGGATAAAAGCCGACCATTCGGCCGAAGAATCCTGACCCTACAACACAGCCCAATACAATCAGGACCACCAGGAGAAAGTTTTCAGGGCTCAATACACTCATCATTTGCTTAACGTCAATCAAGGTAATCCCGCATCCAGCCATCTGTACCCAGACCAATTTGCCAGCGCAGAATTGCTGTACCCGATGGCAGGCTTCTTTCGTGCGATCCGGGATCAGGTTCAGCACATTGGCCATGGTGGCAAAAATAATCAAATAGGCAAAATTGGGAATGGCCACCCCAAAAATTGTGGGCAGAATTTTCTTGGAAACCAGAGTGGCCAGGACAAAGAATCCGCCTGACAGGAATATCGCGGCGCCGATATCTCCCATGGTGAGTTCTTGTTTCAGGGTTTCTTCCTTTTCTTTTTCTGCTTCCAGGGCAGCTTTTTTCTGCCGCATGAGTTCTCCATGTCCGGTAAGACAGGGAAACAATTTACCTACGTTATCCAAAATTATGGCAAACGCTACCGCTACCAGATTGCCCACTGCTAAAATCGCCATGCAGAAACTTAAATAGCTGGAAGAATCCTGTCCCGTTACGTCATGATACACCTGTGCCATAGGAATAGCACCAGCTCCGGCCCCACCGCCCATAATGGGAAGCACATAAGCTGTCAGCATGGTTGCAGGATTTTTTCCAAAAAATATCCCGCCGGCCACACCTAAAATGGCGGCGCCTGCCAGAGAGGCTAAAAGGGCCGGCAAGTACAGCAGGCTGGATTTTAAAAGCACCTTTCTCTCAATCCCCAAAAGACTGCCAACAATCAAAAAGCAAATAAACGTGTTCAAAAAGTTATACGTGCTCATCCACCCTTTGGAAACCTGCAAAATATTTTTGGGCATCCAATCCATATAAACTAGTAGCCCACATCCCAAAAAGGCCAGAATCGCACCTCCGCCAAGATATTTATTCCAGATAGGGATTCTTTCTCCAATTTCCCCAAAAATAATGCCCAGTGTAAACATAACGGCAATCCCGCCAATCAGCTGGTTGGGAATAATATTAAACCAGGCCGCAATCAGCACAACTACCGCAAAGAAAACAAAGATAGGCCAGTCCATCCCATAAATCTGAAAGCGTTTTGTTTCCATGGCTCCCCTAATCCTTTCTAAAATCCAAACAGCGCCGCTGGATTATCCACCAGCGTCTGGCGCACGGCGTCCTCATCCTGCAAAATATCCAGCAGTACATCCAGATACCGGCTGTCATCCGGGCAAGGTTTTCCTTTGGTGTACCGATTGGGATGCGGCCAGTCCGTCCCCCATAAAAACCGGGTTTTATTTACCGCTGCGTAGGCTTTCCCCACCGCAATCGTATCTGCATAATCATCTTCCGCACTGTCAAAATACCAGCCGGACAGTTTTACATACGCCCGTTCTTCTTCCAGCCACTGGCAAATAACTTTAAAGGCAGGATGGTGCGCTCCAATACCCGCCGGCAAATGTCCCCGATGATCCAGTATCAGTGGCACGGGCAAACTTTCAAAGAAATTTCTTTTTTCCACCAAAAGGTCTGGGTCCATCCACAGACATACACACCAACCATAGACGGCAACTCGTTTCACCAGGCTGCGAATTTCCTCCCAATCTCCTTTGTACCCACAATTCATGTTGAAGCGGATGCCTCTGGCGCCTTGTTGGTGAAGAGCAGCCAATTCCGCATCCGTTACCTGATTATCCAGCACCACGACAGCCCGGGTACAATCCGTACCAAGTCGCTTTACCGCATCCATGGTACAACGGTTATCCAAGCCATAGGCAGAGGGCTGTACCACCACGCTGCGGGTAATTCCCAGCTTATCTTTCAGCAGCTGGTAGCAATCCGCCGGTGCCGGTGGTTGGTTCCGCTCATCCGTTGGCATATAAGGAAAGCGTACCGGATCGTAAATATGATGATGGGCATCACAGGCTCCTTCCGATATGGCGATCGTCGGAAAAGAACGTCCTCCGCAATACGGCACTTGTTCCCGTCTTCTCTCGTATTTCCTCATTATTTCTCCCCTTTTCCAAGTTATGCATACGTACCAATTCATCTATTGGTTTCAGTTTACTAGAAATTTTTGATAATTTCCAATATTATTGTTCCAACAAAAGTTATTTGATAAATTCTATGGAGCCCATAAAAAGAGTCCTGTTCTATAGGAGTAAAATCTCAGCAACATTTCCTTTTTCCCAAAAATGGCAACAAAAAACTACTGCAGTTTGCACCACAGCAGTCTTGCTATTTTCTCGATATTTACTTTTATTCCCGCACCCACACATCTGCAAATTCTTTTTCTTTCCGCTGAAACAGGGCCGCCGCATATTCACAAACGGGTAGGATCCCCACGTGCTCCTTGCGGGCCATGTCTGCAACTTTCCGTACCAGGGCCCCTGCCAGTCCTTTGCCGCCGTAGGCAGGATTAACTTCTGTATGATCCAGTGTCCAATAGGTACGATTCCGCACAAAGGTGCATTCCCCAATTTCTTTTGTGCCGTCATATAATGCTACCCGATTTTTTTCCGGTTCCTCTACCAGATGAATGGTCTCTTCCATTATGGTTCCCTCCCGTCCATTCTCTTTTTACTTATACCACCAGTATACCAAAACAATACCGCAAGACAGTTGTTTTAGCAACGGCTTTGCGGTATTGTCTTTCTTCTTTTTATCGCATGGGGTGGGCAAAATTCAGCGGATTCACCGCACTTCCATTTTTCCGGATTTCAAAATGCACATGAGGGCCGGTGCTGTAGCCGCTGCTTCCCACGTAGCCAATTACGTCGCCCCGGCGTACTTTTTGTCCGGGCTGCACGACAATGGCGCTCATATGGCCATAGCAGGTCATCATCCCATTACCATGGTCAATGCTGACAAAGCGTCCATACCCGCCATTCCAGTCTGCTTCCTGCACGGTCCCCGTTGCGGATGCTTTAATGGGCGTGCCATAGTCCACCGCAATGTCAATCCCGGGGTGATAATCGCTGCCCTTGCCAAAGGGATCGGCCCTCAGGCCATAAAAGGAACTGATTTCCCCGCCGGCAACAGGCCAGCCATAGGTTCCATCCCCTGTATCGGAAAGGGCCAGCAACATATTGCTGAGGTTTTCTTTTTTATAGGCGAGTTTTTTCCAGTTGATTTCATCCTGCACTTCCAGAATGGATAACTGATCCGCCGCGGTAGATCCCCCCTGTCCGCTGTGATCTAGTTCCTGGGATTTCTGGTCCACCACTTGTTCGCCGACCTTAACGCCTTCTTTAGCCAGTTTCTGCCGCACGGCATTTTCCAGCTGAACCACCTGGCTCAGCTCTTTTTGGAGTTTTTCGTTGTTATCCATGAGTTTAGCCATGCGCTCGGTATAGGCACCGTAATCGGCCCGGTAATTGGCTAGTTCCAGCTGCTCATTCCAGCTCCGTACCAAAATTCCGGCACACACCGCAAGGCCCATAATACATCCTAAAAAGCAGCATAAAAAGCCGGCAATTCCTTTTTTGCCCAGATGGAAGTTCTGGACGTTGCCTTCTTTGTCCTGCCAGGTGAACGTTGCTCCGGCTCCCAGAAATTTTATACCATGCAGCTGCTCCTTCAGATTGCGCAATTTTTCTTGTATTTTTTCCTGCTTCATAAACCTCTCCATAAAAACAAGGCGTGCCTGCAGCACGCCCCGGATTACACGCAACTACTATTTGACTGCCATGTCCCATTCTATACTCTTTATCCCCGGTTCTTCAAGGATTGCCTTAAAACTTTCACATTTCCTTACAAAAGATGGAGTTTGTGACCTAGGGCCGCCATGCGACGCCCCAAGAAGGGAATCTGCCGCAGTTCTTCTTCTGGCATGGTTTTAAGTGCCAGAAGCAGCACCGCATACACCGGCAACGCCACCACCATACCGCCCAAAATGCTTATCCCTCCACGGGGAATCATGGTCAAAACGCCCCGGACGGCCGCCCCCATCACAACAGCAGAAACCATAATTTTGAAAAGAAGTTTGATCTCCAGAGAAAATCCCGTGTATTTCTTGATAAAGAACAAATTTAGCAGCGCAGCCACACCGATATCCGATACGGTGGCCCAGGAAGAACCTACAATGCCCATGGTAGGTGTCAGGTTCCAGTTAAGTAGCACTTTGCTCACGGCTGCGAGAATCATATTCAGTACAGGAATTTTGGTCTTTCCAAGGCCCTGCAAAATCCCCGTGCTCACCTGGTGGAGTCCCAATAGAAAAATGGCCCAACTCATGGTTTCAATGGCCGGCCCTGCTTTTGGGGCGTTGTAGATCAACGCTGCCACACGGCCGCCCAAAACGTGAAGCCCCACACTGCAGGGAATGGTAATCACTGCCGCCACGGAAAAAGCTGTCGCCACTTTTTCCCGGATCCCTGCGCTGTCCTGTAAAGTACGGGATTCGCTGATAGAAGGAACCAAACTGATGGAAAGCGCCGCAGTTAAAATGGTGGACATATTGATTAACGGTACCGCCATCCCCGTCAGATAGCCAAACAGCGTAGTGGCTTCTCCTAAGGACCAGCCTCCTGCCATAAGCCGGCGCGGCACAATCATCATATCCAGATTGGACACCACTGGCAACATTAAGCTGGACATAGAAACCGGAATGGCCAGACTGATAAGCCGCTTAATAATTTTGCCAGCCGGTTCCAATGGATGGGGTACGACTTCTATCGTTTTCTCTTTCGGATAAAATTGATGCCGCAGTTTCCTGTAAAATCCCAAAAGGACCAATAAGCCGCAAAATGCCCCGGCCCCTGCGCCCATACTAGCCCCCGCCGCAGCAAAAGTCAGGCCATAGGGCATGAAAAGTGCGGAAAAGGCAATCATGGTCACTACCCGCACCAACTGTTCCGTAATTTCAGAACAGGCGGTCGGCGTCATGATCTGCCAGCCCTGAAAATACCCCCGGAAGCTGGACAAAAACGTCACGAAAAACACGGCCGGTGCCAGGGCGATGATGGAATAGTAGGCCCGGGGATCGGGAATAATCCGATTATCCACCAGATAATGGGCCAGACCGATAAGGCACAGGGAAAAGAAAATTCCCGTGCAAAAGAGCATCCGCAGCGATACCCGAAACACCCGCTGGGCACCCGTATAATCTTCCTGTGCCACTTTTTCCGCCGTAATAATGGAAATTGCGACTGGCAAGCCAGCTGAGGAAACGGTAATTGCCATCAGATAGAGCGGAAACCCCATCTGATAAATGCCGATGCCTTCGCCCCCCATCACCCGGGACAAAATCACCCAGTTCAAGGCCCCAATGACTTTTACCACAATGCTGGAGATGGTAAGGATCAGCGTCCCCTTTAAAAATTTTTTATTCTGATTCACGGAAACAGTTCCCTGTTCCCCTTTCATTTCGGCCATACTGCCTCCTGCCCAAAATTTGTGATACGAACGTATTGTATCATATTTTCTTTGGCCCTGTCTGTTAAATCTTCATTCAAAGATTAGAAAATCCGCCTAGATAGAAGGTCCAGTCCCTTTTTTTATAAAGTCGACGAATTCCTGAGCAATAGGGCTCAAAGCTTCTTTTTGGTTAAAGGCCATATATATTGTTCTGCTATAGCGTTGTTGTTTCGGTCCATACAGTGAAAGTCTCTTTAGTTTAAAGAATTCCAGGACATGACTTTCTGCCACAATGGCAACCCCAAAATGATGTGCTACTAGCCCGGCAATATTCACTTCATTTGTCGCTGAACAATATTCCTGAGGTTCCCAGCCGCTTTCATGAATGTATTGTCGTATTCTTTTATAAAGTGTGACTTGTGGTAAATACGTAATCAGCGGATATGGAGCCAGCTCCCTGATGTTAATGGAGTCCTTTTTTGCCAACGGATGATCTTCAGGAACAATGGCTACCAAGGGTTGTACGACAGCAGGAATAAATTCAATGGTTTCATCTTTTTCCTCCTGGTTGCAGAAAATAATATCATGACGATAAGTTTTGAGTCCCTCAATCAACTCTCGACTTCCCAACTCATGAAAAGAGAATCGGAGGCGTTCGTACCCAGTCTCTTGCAGAAAAGCATTAACCTTTTCCGGAATATATCTCCATGCGAGGGAGGCAATATACCCCAAATCAATAAATCCCGGACCTAATACTCCTGCATTCTGTATTTCCTGCGTTGCGAGATGCAACCGTGACAAGCTACGGGAAACTTCATTTTTAAAATATTCTCCCCTACGAGTAAGAGAAATTTTCCTTCCTTTCCGAAGAAATAGCTTGACACCCAGTTCTGCTTCTAGATGCTGGATAGCTGCACTGAGCGAAGGTTGGGATATCATCAGTTCTTCGGCAGCTTTATGAAAGTTAAGAGTTTCTACAGTTTTCAAGAAATAGTACAACTGAGTCAATGTCATATAGCTTCATCCTCAATTTATTTAATAGCCTTTTACCTATCAGTCTGACGATAAATAGTATTTTACTTTGTTTATTCTATCATAGATAATGAAGATATAGCAAAAGCCTGAAAATTATGTAAGTTTCTCAATTCTGTATATGAAAGGGGACAGTAATATGGATCGCTTCAAAGAAAAAGTTGTATTATTTACAGGCGCCGGCGACGTTACATTTGCGGCAGCCCAGCGAGTACTGGATGAGGGCGGTAAGATTGTACTTGCTGATTATTCCTTAAAAGCTCTTGAAGCTACATTTTCTGACCTAACGGATAAAGGATATACCGCTGATAGAATTTTATGTTGTCCGTGCGATACTCGCAAAAAGTCGGACTGTGATGCCGTAGTACATCAGGCGCTCAACAAGTGGCAAAGAGTTGATACACTTGTCTCTACGGCAGGAATTATACGTCACCGTCCTATTGAAGAAATGACGGATCAGGAGTGGCAAGATGTTATTGATGTCAATTTAACCGGTGTATTTCATAGTATCCAGTCAGTAGTTCCCGTAATGAAAAAACAAAACTATGGCCATATTGTAGTAATTTCATCAATTGGAGGGCGCACAGGCCGACCGGGAGTCGGTGTAAATTACGCCGCTTCTAAAGCAGGTGTTAATGGCATGGTGATTAATCTTGGCTATGCACTAGCTCCTTGGCACATTACTGTCAACAGCATTGCCCCCGGACCTTTAAAAGGAAGAATGTTCCAGTCCATGACAGAAGAACAAAAGAAAGCACTGGCTGATGGAATTCCTTTAGGGCGTGTAGGAGAAACCAACGATATTGCGGCAGCTATCGCTTACCTAGGAAGTGACGATGCTTCCTGGACGACAGGTGAAGTATTAGATGTCAACGGAGGCTTGCAGTATTAACTGCAATGCAGTGTGAAAGGAGATGTGATAACCATGACGAAGAAATGGAAACTCTTGGCGGCTGGATTATGTGCAGCACTTACTTTGACAGGGTGCGGGACCGAAGAAAAACAGAGTAGTGAAAACAATAATTCAAAATATGCTAAGCTGTCTTCTGTCGAATTGATCCTTGCAGACTCAGCTGGAAAAGGGGCCGCCGGGGAACTTTTCGACCGTTCCTTTGCTAAACATCTGGAAAAAATCACAGATGGGAAAATAAAAGTAGATTTTCATCCGAATGGAGATTTAGGAAATGATGTAGACCTGATCCGGCAATTAAAAAATGGAGACATTGACATGGTTGGATCCCAGATAGCAGCTTGGGCATCCTTTATTCCCCAAACAGCCGTCTTCGACTATCCTATGTTATTTGCTAATTATAGTGGTGATGCCATTAATGAAGTCCTCAACGGTGATACAAAAACGCATGCCGCTTTAGAAAAAGCTTTTAATGCCGCAGGATTCGAATTAATAGGAATGGAACAAAACGCTACGTTCCGTATGACAACTTCCAACAAGCCGTTAAATAAATTGGAAGATTTCAAAGGCTTAAAAATTCGCACCATGGAAAATAAGAACCATATGGATTTCTGGTCTTCCATAGGCGCTTCGCCAACTCCGCTAGCATTTGGTGAATTATATATTGCTTTGCAAAATGGAACTGTAGATGCAGAAGAAAACGCCTCGGATACTATTGAAGGTGTGAATTTTAACGAAGTCCAAAAGTATCTGGAGGACACGAAACATATTCTCTATATGAACCAGAT
Organism: uncultured Acidaminococcus sp.; assembly: GCA_905213155.1. Lineage (GTDB taxonomy): Bacteria > Bacillota > Negativicutes > Acidaminococcales > Acidaminococcaceae > Acidaminococcus. The sequence goes on from CAJMHI010000016.1 coordinate 27,913, forward strand.
CGTCATGAATAAGGCAAAATACGATGCATTGGCGCCAGAATACAAAGACGCCGTCAAACAAGCTACAAAGGAAGCTTTAGAAGAAATGCGTCCCCAGATGGAAAAAACAGATCAAGAAGCGAGGGCTCGTTTAGAGAAAAAAGGAATGAAACAGATTCAGTATACTAAAGAATTCTTTGACCAGGTTTTGGCTTTGCCCAGTGTAAAAGATCTGTATAAAAAGATTGATACACAAGTAGGAGACCTTGGTCAAACAATGAAAAAGGATTTAGAGGACGCCGCACAAAAATATCCGAGAGGTAAAAAATGATGGGAGAAAAGCTTTTTTCCCTAGCGTACCTTACGCTACCCTCTACCCATCCCCTAGATCAAATTCAGATAGCCGCTTTATGCGGCTATCATGGGGTTGGACTTCGGACCTTATCACAAAACTGGCCCTCAGAGAAAACATGGTCTCTTGCAGATCCAGTTTTATTTCATGAAATCAAATCAGCATTGCATGATACCAAGATGCGACTTTTTGATATCGAATTAGGAAGAATTGCTGATGGGGTGGATACTGCTAGTTTCGAACCAGATTTTGCACGAGCAGAAGAACTTGGGGCTATCTCAATAACGACCAGTATCTGGACAAAAGAAACGGTTTTTGCCAGATCGGAATTAAAAAAGATGGCCAAGCTCGCAGCAAAATATCATTTGATTCTCTCCCTGGAGTTTGTCCCCTTTGCAGAAGTAAAGAATCTTCAGCAAGCTTTGCAATGGCTGGATATAGCACAGGACCCCAATATTAATATTCTTGTTGATATGTTACATGCTTATCGAACAAAAATTACCCCAGAGCAGCTCCAGCAATTACAAGCATCACAAGTTGGTTGTGTCCATATCTGTGATGGACCTGCATTCATTCCACCTTTGCAGCATCCTGATATGATTGGAGTAACCCGGTCTGCCCGGCTTTACCCCGGAGAAGGTGCCATACCTATTGCCACAATCCTAAGAAACATGCCCGCCCCACCCTATTACGCCATTGAGCTCCCAAATAGCAAAGAAACTACAATGCGAGGGCAAATTGGTCATGCCAGAAAATGTCTGCGAACGACAAAGGAATACTTTAGGGTACACAATCTATAGTGGCTACCTCGTAGCTTCCTAATTTTACTTCATATGTGACCCAGGCTTACTAATTACTTTTTTCTATACATTAACAGTTTTAGCCAAACACTACGACTCCACCCGCATTGCGGATGGAGTCGTAGTGCTTATCATAAAAGTTTTTGCTTACAATCAGAAATCTATATCCAAATCGTAGTAGCAGGCTTTCAGGAGTTTTTCCATTTCTTCCTGGTTGGGCTGACGGGGGTTGCTGCCGGTGCAGGCATCGGCAATGGCATCTTTGGCAATCTGTGGCAGGCGTTTTAAGAAAACATCTTCCGGTACAAACCCGGTTTCTGCCGGAAGTCCGTCTTTCCCGTAGAATTTAATGGCTTTAGGAATATTGAGCTTATCCTGCATACCCCGTACCCAGTCAATCAACTTCTGGACTTTTTCCTCATCACTGGTTCCGCCCAAATGCATGTAGTCAGCGATCACGCCGTAGCGTTTTTTCGCCGTGGCATCCTTGGCATTGTAGGCAATGACCTTGGGCAGGTACATAGCGTTAGCCGCTCCGTGAATGATGTGGGCGCCGTAATCGGCAAAGGCAGCTCCTGTTTTGTGGGCCATGGAGTGCACAATTCCTAACAGCGCATTGGAAAACGCCATACCGGCCAGGCACTGGGCATAGTGCATCTTATCCCGGGCCGCCATATCCCCGCCGTAGGAATCTACCAGGTACTTCTGGATCATTTCGATGGCATGGATGGCCAGCGGATCCGTAAATTCGCAGTTTGCCGTGGACACATAGGCTTCTACCGCATGGGTAAAAGCATCCATACCGGTATGGGCCACCAGTTTTTTGGGCATGCCATGGGTCAATTCGGGTTCAATGATCGCAATATCCGGTGTAATTTCAAAGTCCGCAATGGGATACTTGACACCTTTCTGGTAATCGGTAATGATGGAAAACGCCGTTACTTCTGTCGCCGTGCCGCTGGTGGAAGGAATCGCCACAAAATGGGCTTTCTGGCGTAGTTTCGGTAAGCCGAATACCTTTCTCATTTCTTCAAAGGTGATATCCGGATATTCGTATTGAATCCACATCGCTTTTGCTGCGTCAATCGGGGATCCGCCGCCGATGGCCACAATCCAGTCCGGCTGAAAGTCCAGCATCATCTGGGCGCCTTTTTTCACCGTTTCCACAGAAGGATCACTTTCAATGCCTTCGTAGATTTTAACATCCATCCCGGCTTCTTTCAGGTACGCCTCTGCTCTGCCCAGCGATCCGTTTCTCCGGGCACTGCCCCCGCCGGTGCAGATGACAGCCCGTTTTCCATCCAGTGTCTTCAGCACGGCCATTGCATCCGTCCCATGATAAATATCCCGGGGTAACGTAAATCTTGCCATGTTGTTTGCCTCCCTTCATCACAGTTATCAAAGTCCGCATCCTTTTGATGTGGTTTTAGTATAGCGCGTTTAGAGTTTTTTATCAAATTAGTTTTTATTAAATTATAAAACACAGCAGACCTCAAACGATCTGCTGTGTTTCTATTCCTGCTACTATTTTAATTCGTACCGCAAACGGTTATACGGAGACGTCCCAAAATCTACACTGTCAGGTTCTGGCCCGGCCATAGCCATCAGATTGATTTCTACCGGTGCATCCCCGGGCAGTGTCCCCATGCCCAAGGCACAGCGGGCACAGATACCTGCTGTACCCAGTTCTTCCAGCAAATAGGCAGAAGCAAAATCCGCTAGTTTAGGATGCTGCAAAAAATCCGGAGCCGCATTCACGTATACATTCATGAGCAGCACCTGCTGAATGATTTCTCCGCCCTTCAGCTGGTTTTTGGCAGCCGTAAGTGCATTTTGCGCTGCCAGTCGTACAGCTTCCTCATAGGTCTCCAGCGGTTCGCCAGCCATAACCTTGCCTTTTTGGATGAGCACACCGTCCTTACGGGGTGTCATCCCCGCTGTCACGATCAAATCCCCTGTCCGAATCGCCGGTACATAGTTTCCCTGTGGAATTGGATTTTTCATAGTGATCCCTTCCCTTTCTGCGGCTCACGCCTTCGCAAATTCTTTGGCAATATCTGCCGTTACCTTGAGGAACTGGTCAATATCCCCGAAATCATGGCAATGCAGAGGAGATACCCGGATAAGGCCAGTACGGCCTAGCGACTCCACAATCCGTTTGGAATATTCACTGGTATTAATCCGTTCAAAAACCACCACGCCCCGTTTATCATACTCTTCCCGCAGCGCTGTATAATCCATGCCTTTAATGCCCATAGCCACGACCAGATCCCGGTTTTCATTCACAGGGCCATCAAAATATACTTCTACGCCGGGAATATGCCGCAGGCCAGGAACGTTTTCCGTTCCGTCCAGCATCCGCAGTAGCAGGCTGCTTTCGTGGGCATGGCAGTGTTCAAAGCCTGCCACATATTGCTCCCGCCGGTCCGGGGAATCAGTAAATTTCCGTCCAATCCAGCAGATGTAATCCACCATGGCACTCATGGCCGCAAAATTAGCATGGGGATAGGTGCCCAGTTCCCATTCTTTTTCCGGTTTGGCTTCCAGCTTATCATGGGGGAGCTTGGCTACCCGGTCGGACACATAGCCATAGCCGCATCCCCTGATACCCATCGCTTTATACGGCGCAATCACCAGGCCATCCAGTTGTAGCGCATGGGCGTACAAGGCGGCGTGGGGAGCGTGCTGCACTGCATCGGAAATAATATACAGATCCGGTTTAATGGCTCGTGCTTTTTCCACAATTTCCTTCATGGGAAATACCACGCCGGAAATATTGGAGGCGCTCATCACGCTGAGCAGGCAGGTATTCTTATCCACCAGTTTAATAATTTCGTCCACGTCCACGCCGCCGGTCACGGGATTGGCTTTCGCCACACGAAATTCTTTCCCCATTTTTTCTGCGTAAAACTTGGCAGAATCATAGGCAGAGGGATGCTCAAGAGACGTGGTCACCACATTGGTCCCCGGCACGTTTTCAATAATGGCCCGGGTAATGCTGAAGGTGGTTTTCGAAGGTGTCAGTTCGGTCACCAGTGCCCCTTCCCCAGGCGCTGCGCCAAAGACTACTTCCATCAGGTCTTTAATCCCTTTGTCCCTTACCTCATGGAGTTTCATAGACACATCATGATACCGCAGCGGGCAATCCGGAATCATTTCGTATTTGGCCTTGGCATCTACGCAGGCTTTAAGCCGCAGGGAACCACCGGAATTCTCGAAAAACAGCCGCTTTCTCCCGAAAAGGTTTTCGTCCATATAACAGAACTTGCTTTTTATTTCTTTTTGCAGTTTGGCATCAAACACAAATCTTTTCTCCATCGCGAGCACCTCTTTCTTTGCTAGAAAATACCGCTTCTTTTTATTTGCTCCGGTACCGTTCCATCACCGTGAGTACCCGGTCAATGGCATCATGGGTATTCTTGGGATCCTGGGAGAAATTAACCCGGAAGCTGTGAGTGAACTGGGGCCCAAATTCCGTCCCCGGCGTAATCACTACACCGGTCAATTTCCGCACGATTTTTGCAAAATCGCTGATACTTACATCCATAGGAGGCAGGGTTGGGAAAATATAGCTGCCGCCCTCAGTTTTCCGCACTTTGCAGCCCTCATGACTCCGCACCAAGGCAATCAGATCATCCCGGATGGCCTGATGTTTTTGAATCCGTTCGGCCAGCCAGCCTTCCGGTTCGTTAAACCAGCACTTAAATACATACTGGCAATATCCAGGGGCCCGCAGCGTGACAATCGCCTGAAGTTTTTCCATGCGGTCAATAATCCACCGGGTTCCAAACGCGGTCCCCAGCCGGAAACCACTTAAGGATTCTGTTTTGGACGGCCCCATAATGGTCAGCATATTTTCCGGGCGGTCGGCAAGCGGCAGTGCCCGCAAATGGGTATAAGGATGGTTGTCAAAAATCTGCCGGGAATACAATTCGTCCACCAGCAAGATGACATTATATTGTTTGGCCAACCGGGCAATGCCCTTAATTTCCTCTTCGGAATAAATCACCCCGGTAGGGTTATTGGGGTTGGAGAAAAGAAACAATTTTACGCCCTGTTTAAAGGATTCTTCCAGAGCCGCCAAATTCACGCCGGCGTTTTGATCCTGTCCCAGGTAGTCCAGCTTCACCGGTACCAGTTCTCCTTCAAAAAATTCCACCAGTTTCCGGTTGTCAAAGTAATCTGGTTCCACAATGGCCACTTTATCGCCTCGTCCCACCAGGCAGCCCAAGGCCAAAAACAGTGCGCCTTGTGTCCCGGGGGTTAAAATCAGTTCTGTTTCCGGATCCACAGGCGCTCCGGTAAATGCTGCTAGCTTTTGGGCCACATCCCGGCGAACCGCATCGCCGCCCCGGTATTCCGTATAGGCAACACAGCCGCCTTTTTTGAATCCTTCCGTAAAGATATCCAAACTGCCCGGTGTAGGTTCATGGGCATCCACATCCCCGTGGGAAAAATTGACCGCCGGTCCCGGTAACGGTTCTCCCCGCAGCTCCAGGTTGGTCTCTTTTTGCAGGGTTTCCTGCCCCGGAGCATTATCAATGCCCAGCCGTTGAAATTTTTCTGTTAAGATATCCATGGTTTTGCCTCCCTCGGTCATGCTTGCCTTACGATCCTCTTTTCACACTGATACAATTTCTTATTAGCTTTATTATAGGATAGCGCCCGCAGTTTTCCCAATACTTTGTTTTGCAATGATGCTATATAAATTTATTTATACCTATGAACAAAAAACACAAGGCCACATCCTGCTAGTAAGCATTTTTAAGCCTTGTGTTATGATTTTTAGTATAGAATTTTGTTTATTATTTACTGGGTTTGCTGCTTTTGACAGAAGTTCAAAAAGGCTTCCAGTACTTGGGATTTATTGCGCTGCATTTTATAATACAGCTTCACAGGCCGAACGGACAGCGGGTCAGCAATTTTATAGCACCGCACCCGATCCGTGGGTTCCAGGGAAAGAATCAAGTTGCTGCGAAGAATCGCGGCCCCTTTCCCGTCCAGCGCCAAAAAATAGGATGTGAGCATCTGATCCAGCTGCATCACCACAGGAGGACGAATCCCCGCATTACGAAACATCTTGCGAGAACGGGCATACGCGTTATTGCCCCGGGTTAAGAGGATAAACGGAGTTTTCCCAAACAGGGACAAGGACACAGCCGGGCAATCCGCCTGCCACTCTTTTTTCGCTTTTAAGTCCTGCCAGGAAAGAGCTTTGCTTTTTAACTTTTCATTCACGGAAAATTCCGAAGGCACCGCTAGCAGCAGCATTTCTGACCCCATGGGCACGTAGCCCCACTTCTGCCCTGTATACTGGTCCACACTTAAAAGGGCATCCAGCGTTCCCTTTCCCAGCTCCTCCAATAGGTCAGAAGAATTTCCTTCCCGGATTTTTATCTCCCCCACATCCGGATATTCTTTCTTAAATTTTCCGGCCAAATCCGGCAGCACATTGGCACAGAAATAGGCGGCACCCCCTACCCGGAACTGGTCTTTTTTCACGCTGCGAAAGTTGCGCATGGCCTTTTGGAGGCTTTCCTCCAGCCGTTGTATTTTCAGTGCCGTGCGGATATAGGATTCCCCCGCCATGGTCAGGGATAGCGGCATCTTCTTCCGGTCAAAGAAAATAACTCCATACCGCTGTTCTTCTTTTTTCACCAGTGCACTAAGAGCGGGCTGGGTAATAAAAAGAGCGTCTGCCGCTTTGGTAAAGCTGCGTTTTTCGTACACCGCCAGGACGCATTCCATGCCCCGTTCCATACGCTGCTCCTATTATTGTTTCTCTGGAATCACTTCAATCCAGTATCCATCCGGGTCGTTAATAAAATAAATCCCCATATCTGTATTTTCGTAGCAGATACAGCCCATCGTCTTATGTTTTGCATACGCACCCTTGAAATCATCCACAGCTACCGCCAGGTGGAACTCGTTTTCCCCCAGATCATAGGGCTTTGTCCGGTCATGGAGCCAGGTGAGTTCCAATTCATGGGGCGTGAGTCCTCCGTCCGTCAGATACGCCAGCGTAAATCCCGGCCCTTCAAATTTCCGGGCCACTTTAAAGCCCAGGGCCTTCTCATAAAACTCTATACTCTTTTCCAAATCCACTACGTTAAAATTATTATGCGCAAACCGAAACTCCACAAGAATCGCCCTCCCTCTTTTTCCAAGTCTATTATACCAAAAGAAGGCTGCTTTTTCTAAATGCTTTACATGAGACAGGGTCGGTAAAACCCTGCTTGTATTCTTAGGGAACTATGTTATAATATAAAGTATAAAAGGTGCTGTCTGGTAACGGTCAGCCCCAAAGAGATTAATTAGATTAACCGCTAACCTTTGGACTGGGAGCGGTTAATCTTTTTTTACGAGAATCAGGAGAAGTATCAACAGTAAAAGAGTAACGTTGAAATCATCCATGAGCCTCACCCCATTTCTGGGGCAAGATTTGACCGCCTACCGTATAGACAACACCTGGTACAGTATAGCATATCGCTATGACAGATGACAACGATGAACTTTACTAGCAATAATGTGAAATCTACGTCAGATTTTCCACCATAACGCCAAAAACCGGATTTCCATGCATAGAAATCCGGTTTTCTACATAAAAACAGTCTGATACTTACATGGCAAACACGCCGATAAGGCCTGCTGCAAAGACTGTGATAATGCTCAACACCCACATATAGGGCGCCGTAAATTTCAGCTGATCTTTCAGGGAAACGCCAGCCATTCCGATCAACAGCCAGGTCGTTGCGTTGTGGGGCGTTACCATGATGCAGAAATCTTTGCCGATCAGCATACTCATGGCAATATCATGCGCCGCTACCCCGAATTTTTCTGCCACACCGATGCACAGCGGCATAAAGCCAAAGAAGAAGGAATCCGTTCCCAGCATCATGCCAAAAGGTACGGAAAGGCATCCCATCACCGTGGCAAGTTTGGGTCCTACAGCATTAGGCATAATACCAATCAGGATATTGGCCATGGCTTTCATCATCCCGGTACCTTCCAGCACGCCTAAAAAGACGCCTGTCGTCAAAAGAATCATTGGCGTCAAAAGCGCTGCGGAAGCATGCCGTTTCACCGCATTGGCCTGGGCGGAAGAGCCCTGGAAATTTAAAATCAGGGCAGCTGCCAAGCCGATCATAAAAGCACCGTACAGAGGAATTTTGGTAAAGCACATCAGGAGAATCACTACAAGAGTCACAAACCAGTTCACCCAAACCAGTTTAGGCCGTTTCAGGCTGGGATCTGCCGGCGCATCGTTGCTGGCGCCTCCCATATCTTCGGACAACTCCGCGGCCCTGCCGGTAGGAGTAATCCCCGCGCCCCGCTTTTTCTCTAAAAGTCCCATGTAAATACAAAAGGCCGCCACAATCACCAGCCCAACGGCCTGCAAGGGCAGCAGCTCATGCCACAGGATCGCCGCATCGGTTTTTAAGATGATAGCCGTGCGGGCCACAGGACCGCCCCAAGGCGTCAGATTCATAATACTGATCGCTGCGGAAACGATACAACACAGCACCACCGGACGTATGTGCAATTTTTTGTACAAGGGGAGCATCGCCGGAACGGTAATCAGGCAAGTACCGGCTGTGGTGCCATCCAAATGGGCAATGGTGGCAATGATTCCTGTGGCCAGTGTCACCAGGACAATATTACTGCCTGCCTTTTTGGACAGAAAATTCATCAGGGGGTCAAACATCCCCACATCATTCATCAAGCCAAAGTATACAATGGAAAATAGAAATAAAATGGCAGTGGTCATGGTGGTGGAAACGCCTTTTTTAACAAAGGCAAAGACTTCCGCCGGGCCAAATCCGCACAAGAGTGCAATCAGGATAGGGAATGCCACAAAGATAGGAATGGCATTCATCTTACTGGAAACCAGGCAGTACACAACCAATCCGATTAGCACAAAACCAGCAATACCCAAAAGCATAGTAGCTCCTTTCTGCCGCTT
>CAJMHI010000017.1 GCA_905213155.1 uncultured Acidaminococcus sp.
TGCGAGAAAGTAATTATGGGCTAAATTTTGCTTGATTTTTCATAGCTGGTCTCTTCCTTCCCAGTATCACAAGTGCCTTTTATTTAGCGAATCAGACTGGCTATGGCTTCGGCTGCAATTCCTTCTCCTCGCCCGGTAAAGCCTAAGTGTTCTGTAGTCGTCGCTTTGACGTTAATGGCATCTGGAGCAATGCCCAGATCCTGTTCCAGTATAGCAGCCATATCTTTTTCATAGGGTGCCAGTTTGGGACGTTGAGCAATAATGGTCACATCCACGTTATTTACCTGCCATCCTTGATCATGAAGCTTTTTCAACACCTGTCGCAAAAGATCCCGACTGTCCGCATCCAAAAACCGTACATCTCCATCCGGGAACCATTTACCAATATCTCCCATGCCAGCAGCTCCCAAAAGGGCATCCATCAGGGCATGGAGAGCCACGTCGGCATCGGAATGGCCCAAAAGCCCTAATGTATAGGGAATTGTCACTCCACACAAAATCAGCGGACGCCCCTCCACCAATTTATGTACGTCATACCCGCTGCCGACACGGAATTCCATCTTACTATACTCCTTTTTGGTTAATACCTGCCTGGCCCATGCCAAATCTTCCGGTGTAGTTATTTTTTGATTTCCATAACTGCCCATGACAATCCGCACACGTTGCCCCATAGCTTCTGCAATACTGGCATCATCGGTAACTGTCAATTGATGCTGTACTGCATAGGTACACCCTTGCCGTAGTTTTTCCGTAGCAAAAATCTGGGGGGTTTGTACGGCCCACAGACAAGCCCGGTCTAACGTTTTTTGGACGAGTTTATCCCCACTTCCCACTTTAATGGTATCTTTACAGGGAACTGCCGCAATCGCAGCACCCGTTTCTTGTGCGGCTGCCCAAACGGCAGTAAAAAGTTCTGGTGCAGCAAAGGGACGTGCGCCATCTTGTACAGCTGTCCAACAGCTGTCCTTAGGCAACGCTGCCGCAGCTAAGGCTACCGATTCCTGCCGCTCTTTTCCACCTGTCACAACTTCCCACGATAGTCTGGGATAATACTGCGCCTGATAGGCTTTAAGCAATTCCTGCGCCTCTTTTTCTTCGCCTTGCCCAACGGCGATGATCACCTGGCCTATTCCAGGAACTTGTGCCATGTTTTTTATCGTATGGATTAAAATTGGCAGGTCATCCAGTTTTGCATAATTTTTATTATATCCGAGTCTCAGCCGCTTTCCCATTCCGGCGGCTGCTACAATCCCATCCAATCGCTCCATTGGTAAACTTCCTTATTTTATTTTTGCGAAAATCATTCTGCCTGCAGATGTTTGCAGCACACTGGTCACAATAACGTCCACTGTAAAATTGACGCTGCGTTTGCCGCTCTCAACCACCACCATGGTGCCGTCATCCAGATAGCCGATAGCCTGCCCTGGTTCCTTGCCTTCTTTAGCAAGAAAAATGCGCAGTTCCTCTCCCGGCAGTACCGATTGCTTCAGTGCATTGGCCAAGTCGTTAATATTCAGGACCCGGACTCCCTGGATTTCTGCCACCTTGCTGAGATTAAAATCATTGGTAGCCACGATTCCATCATTTTCTTTGGCTAGTCGCACCAGCTTTGCGTCGACTTCTGTAATGTCATCGTAGTCCCGGTCAGAGATTTCCACTCTTGCTTTTTTCTCAGCCTGGATTTCCCGGACAATATCTAACCCTCTCCGTCCCCGGTTGCGTTTCAAACTATCCCCGGAGTCCGCAATTTTTTGCAATTCCTCTAAAACAAATTGTGGAATCACAATGGTCCCTTCCAAAAAGCCCAGCCGGATTACTTCTAAAATGCGGCCATCAATCAGAACACTGGTATCCAAGAGTTTATAAGTGCGAGAATCACGACGGGCAACACTTTTTTTTACGCTGTCCTTACCCCGGGTAACCCATACCCGATTAAAAAACGTAAGAATATCCTTCCGTTTATTGAGTGCCACCCGTGCCCCAATCAAAGCGCCCAAAATACTAAAGATTAATGAGATATAGGGACCTAAGATAGGCAGACGGGAAAAGGCTGTCCCTAAAAGTGTCGCTACCACAAGGCCGATAATAACCCCGATGGAAAGCACAAAAATATCCCCGGTGGGAAGATTGGCCAGATAGGCTGCCATGGATTCAGTAATCCGCATGGTATAGCGCATAATAGGGCCGGCGGCCACACGCCCCACATAGCCAAAAACAAGAATTCCTACCACAGCCATTAACAAATTTAATAGACTGATGCCAAGGAAAGTGACTTTCAGGTACTCCCAGCCGATATATTCAGACAGCAAAGGTGTTGCCAGTTCCATTAAAAAAATACCAGTAACCGCAAAAATCAAAATAATAACATACCGCATAACTTTTTCCAGCATACGTTTCACCTCCTTTGCGTAAACATTCTATTTGTTTATTGTACAATATTCAGCTAGTAAAAAAAAGGGATTACTCTTAACAAACCTTGAATTTTATTGAAATAAAGATACAAAAAGTGGGAGAATACCCCAAAAGATACTCTCCCGCCTGTAATGTTTACTTATTTTCCCATAAAAACCGGTTTCCGTTTTTCCAAGAAAGCTTTCATGCCTTCTTCCTGGTCCAGTGTGGCAAAGCAGCTGCCAAACACCTGGGCTTCGTAAGAAAGCCCGGAATCCAGATCCATAGAAAGGCCCTTATTGATGGCATCCTTCGCACTGGCAATAGCAAGAGGTGCTTTCTTCATAATTTTCCGGCACACTTCTTCGCATTTTTCGTACAGTTCTTCCGGCATCATTACCCGGTTGACCAACCCAACCCGATAGGCTTCCTGGGCATCAATCATAGCCCCAGAGTAAATCATCTCTTTGGCACGGCCCTGCCCGATAAGACGAGCCAAACGCTGGGATCCGCCAAAGCCAGGGATAATTCCATAATTTACTTCCGGCTGGCCAAACTTAGCCGTGGTGGAGGCATAGCGGAAATCGCAGGCCAGTGCCAGTTCGCAGCCGCCGCCTAAAGCATAGCCATTAACTGCCGCAATCGCTACTACGGGCAATTTCTCAATGGCATCGAATACTTCATGTCCCAAATTGGAAAAGTCCCGCCCTTCAATGGCTGTCATAGTGCTCATGGCTTTTAAATCGGCACCTGCCACAAAGGCTTTTTCCCCAGCACCACGAATAATGACGGCCTTAACAACTGGATCTACTGCCAGCTGTTCAAAACAGTCTTTCATCTCTTCCAGTGTCAATGAATCCAATGCGTTCAAGAACTTAGGACGATTGATGGTAACAGTGGTAACTCCATCTTCCGCAATAGTCACTAACAAATTCTTATATTCATAGGTCGACATTCTGATCACGGCTCCCTGAAATAAAAGTATTAACAGATACCATTATACCAGAAAAAGAAATTTCATCAAGTTTTGAATAAACTCTAGTTAAGGGAGTCTATTTTGACTTTCTAGGAATAGTGGACTATTTACCCATGGAAAAGCCCCGCATCCAGTACGGCATACGGGGCTGAAATGTTATTTATTATAGTCGTAGAAGCCTTTACCAGTTTTGCGTCCCAGATAGCCTGCTTCCACCATTTTTCTCAAAAGGGGAGCCGGACGATACTTAGGATCGCCATAGCCTTTATACAGCACTTCCATAATGGCCAGTACCGTATCCAATCCAATCAGATCCCCCAGTGCCAGAGGGCCCATGGGATGATTGAAGCCGAGTTTGGCTACAGTATCAATATCTTCTTTGCTGGCAACGCCTTCACCCAGGGCAAAGATCGCTTCGTTAATCATGGGGATCATCACACGATTGCCCACAAATCCCGGAGCATCATGCACTTCCACAGGGCTCTTATCCAGTTCAACAGCCAATTCCTTGACTTTATCAAAAGTTTCCTGGGAAGTCCCCAATCCACGGATCAATTCTACCAGTTTCATCACGACTGGCGGGTTGAAAAAGTGCATGCCGATAAATTTATCCGGCCGTTTGGTCAGCGCGCCCAGGGCAGTGATGGACATAGAAGACGTATTGCTGGCGATAATGGAACCTGCCGGCATCAGTTCATCCAGGGTTTGCAGAATATCTTTTTTAATATCCAGCCTTTCCGGTCCTACTTCAATTGCAAAATGCACATTGCAGGCTTCTTTAGTCATGTCTACAACGCCGTGAATCCGGGAAAGCGTAGCTTTTTTATCTTCTTCCGTAATCCGGCCTTTTGCTACAGAGTGAGCCAGGTTCTTCTCAATGTTGCCAAGACCCCGATCCACAAATTCTTGCTTAATATCCCGCAACGTCACGTCAACGCCATGAGCCGCCATAACTTGGGCAATACCACTTCCCATTTGACCGGCACCAATAACCAAAGCTTTCTTTAGTTCCATTTCGCAGTTCTCCTTTTCCATAAATTTTTAATGCGACTATGCACTTCCGGCGAAAAGGAAGGGCTGGTATCACCCAGCCCTTTTCCTTTTCTTGCGGAATGCATTATTTTTTCTTGTCAGCCAGAAGGGCTCTGGAAACAACCAGACGCATAACTTGGTTGGTTCCTTCGTAAATTTGCGTGATTTTCGCATTACGCATAAACCGTTCTGCCGGATAATCTACGGTGTATCCGTAACCACCGAAGATCTGCACCGCATCCGTAGTAACGCTCATAGCCACATCGGAAGCGATGCATTTTGCTGTAGCGGCTTCAGCAGAATAAGGTTTGCCAGCTTGTTTCAACGTAGCTGCATTGTACACCAGCAGACGGGCTGCATCCACTTTCATTTTCATATCGGCCAGCATAAAGTCAATGGCCTGGAATTTAGAAATAGGACGACCGAACTGTTCTCTTTCCTTGGAGTATTTCACGGCTGCATCCAAAGCGCCTTCTGCAATACCCAAAGCCTGGGCAGCAACACCGATACGGCCGCCATCCAAGGTCACCATAGCAATCTTGAAGCCTTCGCCTTCTTTACCCAACAGGTTTTCTTTAGGCACTTCGCAATCCTGGAAAACCAGTTCGGCAGTCAGGGAAGTATGTCCGCCCATCTTGTCTTCAATCTTACCAAAGCTGAAGCCAGGCATGCCTTTTTCCACGATGAAAGCGGAAATACCATGGTTGCCCAGGCTCTTATCCGTCATAGCAAAGACCACATAGGTATCAGCCTGGCTGCCGTTGGTGATAAAGATTTTGGAACCGTTCAGGATGTATTTATCCCTTTTCAACACGGCCGTAGTCTGTTGTGCAGAAGCATCCGTACCAGCAGACGGTTCGGTCAGACCGAAAGCCCCTACATGCGTTCCTTCACAAATCGGAGTCAAATATTTTTGTTTTTGTTCTTCCGTGCCGAACAAATAAATAGGATAAGCACACAAAGAAACAGTAGCGGACAGGGTAATACCCGTACCATCATCTACTTTGGAGAGTTCTTCCACTGCCAGGATATAGCTGAGATAATCCATGCCGGCGCCGCCGTATTCTTCGGGGAAGCAGATGCCGGCGAAGCCATTGGCATCCATTTCATCGATGAGTTTGCGGTCCCAGATGTGGTTTTTGTCTCTCTCTTCCACAGTAGGTGCCAGATATCTTTCCGCAAAGTCTTTCGCAGATTCCCTAATCGCTTCTTGGTCTTCCGTCAGATCAAAATTCATAACTCAATACCTCTTTCTTCAATATTATGAATGAATATTTTAGAGAGAGCCCTACATCGGTAGCAGTGCCCCCTGACCAACCTGCATTAAAGCATTTCTACCACAGTCGCTGTTCCCATGCCGCCGCCAATACACAGCGTAGCCAGACCATACTTGCCGCCGCGGTGCTTCAGGGCATACAGCAGAGTAACCAGAATCCGTGCGCCGGATGCACCAATGGGGTGACCCAGAGCAATGGCACCGCCGTTTACGTTGGTTTTATCCCAATCCAGTTTCAGTTCCCGGCCAACTTCCACAGTCTGTGCTGCAAATGCTTCGTTAGCTTCCACCAGGTCCAGATCTTTTACTTCCAGTCCTGCTTTGGCCAAGGCTTTACGGCTGGCAGGAATGGGTCCGATTCCCATGATGGCAGGATCTACCCCGGCAGAAGCGTAAGAAACAATTTTCGCCAGCGGAGTAATTCCCAGCTCTTTTGCTTTGTCAGCGCTCATTACAACCAGCGCAGCAGCACCATCATTTAGTCCGGAGGAATTTCCTGCGGTAACAGTTCCGTCCTTTTTGAAAACAGGTTTCAGTTTGGCAAGGCTTTCCAGGCTGCTTTCTCTCGGGCCTTCATCCGTGTCAAACACCACTTCCCCTTTACGGGTCTTGACAGTTACAGGAACAATTTCTTCTTTAAAAGCACCGGCTTTAATGGCAGCAATGGCTCTTGCCTGGCTGCGTGCAGCCACTTCATCCTGATCCTGGCGCGTTACATTGAATTTCGCAGCCACGTTTTCAGAGGTGATTCCCATGTGGTAGTCATTGAAAGCATCCCACAGCCCGTCATTAACCATAACGTCGGTTAATTTGTTGCTACCTTCCGCATGGGGCATTACCATTTTCATTCCCCAACGTACTTTACCAGGAATCGTATACGGAGCGTTGGACATGCTTTCCATGCCGCCAGCTACCACAATATCATTATCCCCGGACAAAATAGACTGGGCTGCCAGTTCCACGCACTTTAAGCCGGACCCGCAAACTTTATTTACGGTAAATGCAGGTACTTCTAATGGCACGCCGGCTTTTACTTCTGCCTGTCTTGCAGGATTTTGGCCCAAGCCCGCCTGCAACACATTGCCCATAATTACTTCGTCCACCAGTTCCGGTTTCACATTGGCTCTTTTTAGGGCTTCTTTGATAACCAGAGCTCCAAGTTCCACAGCAGGAACATCTTTCAGGCTGTTGCCGAACTTGCCAATGGGCGTTCTCACAGCACTTGCAATTACAACTTCACGCATAACATACCATCCCTTCTGAATTTGTTTGGACAATAGGCCTGGCGCCAGAACATCAAGGGTTTCCTGCTCTGTCGCTGATTGACCTGCCAAATCCCGTGCAATAGTTTTTACTTATGCACTCGATTATACTCACATTATACCATGCCATCCAGTACCTTTCAATGTTTCTTTTGCGACATAATACCATTCGTTTTTCACCGTCCGGCCAGGAATTGGCTGAGAATAAAAATTACCACATAGGCGGCGATGCCGATAAACAAAAATCCCAAAAGTGTAGGCAAAAGCACAATAAAAAGTACCAGCATGGTCACGAGTACTGCCACTGTCCACAGGTTTCCCCGCACAAGCTCCCACCAAAAAGAGAGTTTCTTTTTGCGCTGTGCTTTTTTCTGCTGACGGTATATATCCTCCTGATCGTAAACACGATAAGAGGCATCCCCTTCATGAGTGTCATCCTCGCGGGCTTCAATCGTGATTCCTTCAAAAGAATCCCGTTCCCGTTCACTCATAGGCTGGGCGTCCACGTCTTCATTTGGAACGCCGCATCCCGGGCAGACCGTCAGATCATCCGGATATTCCAGACCACAATTTTTGCATCTCATTGTTCAAGCTCCTGCTTAGACGAAGAAAATAATTGTAAAAACCCCAGTTCGTCCAAATAGCGGGGGTCAAATGGTTCCAGCTGCAGCTGATGGGAGATGGTTTTACAGGCACCCTCCAATTGCTCTTCAGAGATCCCAAGCGGCTGCCTTGACGGCATGCGATACAAAGGATGCTGCGCTTCATTGACAGAACGGAAAATCCGTCCTATCGCCGCCGCCCAAACGGGGAATGGGTACAACTCCGTATGCGGATGGCACTTGAGGAAATCCTGCCACATGCAGCGGCAAAGATGCACATCATAGTGGCTTCTTCCCGTTCCTAAAAGAAGACTTTGCAGCAGGACCTCCACATTGGATAATTTTTCTGGCAGCAGCGGCGGTTGGTAGGCCCATTGAGCTGTATCATGGGAGAAACGTAGCAAGGCAGGGTTTTCTCCTGCCAGCTGCAGCACTTTGCGACATAATAGGGCGTGGCGTTCGACGAATTCTTCCCAATGGGCTCCGGGGCAATGCACATCATACCATTTCAGGCAATCATCAAGCACTTCCAAGAGGCGTTTTCTGGCCAATGGCCGTAACCTGTAACGCTGGAGATAGTTCATCCCTATGCTCTGGTTATAAAATACATGTCCCAGCATCACCAGATCTTCCAGTGGTTCTTCCTCTTCCAGATAAAAGGTAAAAAAATACGGTTCACCGGTAATAAAATCTCTGCACACATAGTGGTTCTCATTCACCACATCTTCAATGGTAAACAAAGCCAAAAAGCCTTGACACAATTCAGAAACCAGCTGCGGATATTGGCTGCCTCCATGCTTTTTAAAATACCGTAAGGGAATTTGATCCCCCAAGAGCAGATGGTAATCAAAGAGGAAATAATCCCAAAACCCTTGCCAAAAATAATCTGCCTCCGCTCCTACCAGAGACGGATCCAGCGGGCCCATCGCCGTTTCATAAAGAAGCATGGCCCGCTCGAAATCCAGGTTAAATTCATCCCGCTGAAAAAACTGATGAATTTCTTTCATAAGCCCGTTCAGCGCTTCCTCTGCATTTAGAAACACCCTGCCTTCCGCAGGCGGAGCAGCGGTTTCTTCCCGGGATTCTTCCCCTGGCAGGTAATATCCCTCTTCATCAATGATCGCTACTGTACCATCATCCCGGAGCAACTGCTGCATAGCAAGATAGGGCGGCAGGGAACTTTCCACGATACCGTCTTTCTTCAGAAACACAAAAAACTGGCCCAAGGTTTCCAGCAATTCTTTTACCGCCGCAAAGGTAATGGAAAAATCCGCCACATTGCGGCCGCACCAGGATACCAAATCCACCAGGTTATCTTCCGTAAGGTCAAACAGTTCCAGCTCCGCATTTTCCAGATAAATGCACAGCATGACTATGTATTTCCACTGGCGCTGCATCTGTTCATCTGTGGTCCCCTGCCAAGCCATGTGGCGAAAAAAGTTTTCCACATCGTATTGGGAAAGGATTAGTTCCCAATCGGGATCATTCTCATAAAACTCTTTAATTGCGTCATATACATTGGCCATACAGTCTTCACCTGTTTACATCATTGTTTCTTTGTTTATTCCAGTATGCGCGAAGGGCAATGATCCATCACAGGGCACTGGGCACATAGTGGTTTTCTGGCACGGCACACGTTTCGCCCGTGCCAGATCAGCCAATGGTGCGCCTGTCCCCATTTTTCTTTAGGAATCAGCTGCATCAGATCTTTTTCCACTGCCAAGGGATCTGCGCCCTGACTCAGCCCCAGGCGGTGTGAAACCCTGAACACATGGGTATCCACAGCAATGGCAGGCTGCCCAAAGGCAACGCTAAGCATCACGTCGGCAGTTTTTCGTCCCACGCCGGATAAACTCATCAGTTCCTCCAGCGTCTGTGGCACTTCTCCATGAAATACATCCACAAGCTTCGCGCATAACCCCAGGATATGCTTGGCTTTGGAACGAAACAAACCACAATCCCGGATTTTACTTTCCAGCTGTGCCTGATCCAGACGAAGCATTTTCTCCGGCGTATCGTACGCGGGAAACAGTCTGGCAGTCACTTTATTCACCCGTTCATCCGTACATTGTGCAGAGAGCACCACAGCTATTAATAATTCAAAAGGAGAATGGTAGTGCAGCGCTGTGCCTTTTCCTTGATATGCAGCCTCCAGGCCTGCAAGGACAGCTTTAATACGAGCCGTGCGGCGCATCAGTTGGTCAAGCTCCGTACAGGGGCCGGGATCCGTCCACCTCGGTTGATAAAGGCATCCGGTTTAAATTGATTGACAGAAATGATAGGGGCATAGCCTAAAAGTCCGCCAAATTCCACTTTATCTCCTACTTTTTTACCAGGAACCGGGATCAAGCGAACCGCCGTCGTCTTATTATTAATCATTCCGATTGCAGCTTCATCGGCAATTACGGCGGCTATGGTTTCTGCAGTGGTATCTCCCGGCACCGCAATCATATCCAGGCCAACAGAACAGACGCAGGTCATAGCCTCCAATTTTTCCAATGTGAGAGAATTCTTCTCCACCGCAGCAATCATCCCGGCATCCTCGGAAACAGGAATAAATGCACCGGATAGCCCGCCTACGTAGCTGGAAGCCATCAAGCCGCCTTTTTTCACAGCATCATTAAGCATAGCAAGAGCAGCGGTTGTGCCCGGGCACCCGCAGGATTCCAGACCGATTTCTTCCAAGATATGTGCCACAGAATCCCCTACTGCCGGAGTAGGCGCCAATGACAGATCAATAATCCCGAATTGGGTATGCAGCCGTTTCGCCGCTTCCTGGGCAACCATCTGCCCTACACGGGTAATTTTAAATGCAGTTTTTTTGATGGTCTCTGCCACTACGCCAATATCCTGCCCTTTCACGGCTTCCAGGGCATGTTTAACAACCCCTGGGCCAGAAACGCCAACATTAATGACCGTTTCTGGTTCTGTCACGCCATGAAAAGCGCCCGCCATAAATGGATTATCCTGCACCGGATTGCAGAATACCACCAATTTAGCACACCCTAATGCATCTTGGTCAGCTGTAAGACGTGCGGTTTCTTTTACAATCCCGCCCATCTGTTTCACGGCGTCCATATTGATTCCCGCTTTGGTAGAGCCTATGGCCACAGAAGAGCAAACTAAATTGGTGGTCGCCAGAGCCTCCGGAATGGACGCAATCAAAGTACGGTCTCCCTGAGTATAGCCTTTTTCCACCAAAGCACTGAAGCCACCGATGAAATTAACACCTACGGCACTGGCCGCATCATCCATGGCTTTGGCCAGCGGCACATAACTGTCCGTTCTGCAGGATTCCCCAACCAAGGAAATGGGTGTTACAGAAATCCGTTTGTGGATAATGGGGACACCCAGCTCTGCTTCCAGATCTGTTCCTACTTTCACCAAATCTTTGGCGGTAGTTGTAATCTTATCATAAATCTTTTGGGCACATACCTTTACATCCGGATCGGCACAATCCCGCAGGCTGATACCCATGGTAATGGTCCGCACATCCAGATTATTTTTGGTAATCATCCGTGTGGTTTCCAATACGTCCTTGATATCGTATATCATGCTTTGCCTCCTCAGATCCGATGCATAGCGGTAAAGATTTCCTCGCTCTGTACCCGAATTTCCACTCCAATGGACTTGCCCAGTGCACTGGCCTTTTCTTTCAGCGCTGCCACAGAAACTGCGGCTCCATCCAGATCTCCGATTAATACCATGTTGAAGAACCCGTCAATAATAGTCTGGTTAATGCTCAGGATATTCACCTGGTTTTCTGCTAGCAGTGTGCTGGCCTTGGCAATAATTCCTACCTTATCCACCCCTACAATGGTCATAACTATCCGCATACTCTGTAACACTCCTTCTTTGCCTGTAAACAGTGTTCCCTGCCGAGTCGTTTAACGGCGTTTCGGATCACTTTGATTTATTATAAACTATATCATCTTTTGGTTCAACGGAAACTGAACATTCTATCCATTTTTCACGAAATGGGCACACCTTGCCGTATCCCGCTTGACGCCTTTATCTTTCCCTGATTTTTTTCTTCATTCCCGTTAGCGTTCACTACGATAAAACAAACAATATAGTTTTTCTTTCAAAAAATATTCGACCTAGGATAGTTTATGTGGTATGATAGGGACAGAAATACTGCAATACACAGGGAGGTTGGATTATGAAGGAATACAAACCTATCAAGTCTGGAAAAGTCCGTGAGATTTACGATATTGGTGACAGTCTGATCATGGTGGCCAGTGACCGGATTTCCGCATTTGACCACATCCTGAAAAACACCATTACCGATAAGGGCGCTGTTTTGACCCAGATGTCCAAGTTCTGGTTTGACTACACTAAAAACATCGTTCCAAACCATATGATTAGCGTAGAGCCGGAAGATATGCCGGAATTTTTCCGTACTCCGGAATTTGCCGGTAAAAGCATGAAATGCAAAAAGCTTCAGATGATTCCTGTAGAATGCATCGTTCGCGGGTATATTACCGGCAGCGGCTGGGAATCCTACAAAAAAGATGGTACTGTATGTGGCATAAAAATGCCGGCAGGCTTAAAAGAATGCCAGAAGCTGGAAGCGCCTATCTTTACTCCCAGCACTAAGGCAGAGCTGGGCGACCATGACGAAAACATTTCTCCGGAACAATGTGTAGACTACCTGGAAAAAGTCTTCCCCGGAAAGGGAAAAGAATACACCGATAAAATCAGTACTTATACCATTGCCCTATACAAACAATGTGCCGACTATGCTTATAGCCGGGGCATTATCATCGCCGATACCAAATTTGAATTCGGCCTGAACGAAAAAGGCGAGATCGTTTTGGGAGATGAAATGCTAACGCCGGACAGCTCCCGGTTCTGGCCCCTGAAAGGTTACGAAGCCGGGAAATCCCAACCTTCCTATGACAAGCAATTTGTCCGGGATTGGCTGAAAGCAAATCCGGACAGTGATTATCTGCTGCCCCAGGACGTCATCGACAAAACGATTGCCAAATATAAAGAAGCTTACGAAATGCTTACGGGCAAAAAATTTGCATAATCCATATACCAAAAAGCTGTGAAGAAGGGATCTTCATTTTCCCTTTTTCACAGCTTTTCTTTGCTTATAAATAAACCCGCCTCCATAGAAGCGGGTTTATGATACTTCCAGATTATTTGAACAGGTTAACGAATACCATGATAATACTGGAGTTTACGAAGTCGATGAACATAGCACCTACCAGCGGTACGCAGAAGAATGCCCGCGGTGCCGGTCCGTAAACGGAAGTAATAGCACTCATGTTAGCCATAGCATTCGGGGTAGCGCCCATACCGAAACCGCACACAGCAGAAACTTCCACAGCTGCATCGTAAGTCCGTCCCATGGCATTGAATACCACAAAGGTGGTAAACACAACCATCAGGACAACCTGTGCGATAGCAATAGCGCTCAGAGCACCAGCAATATCGAACAATTCCCAAATCCGAAGGCTCATCAGCGCCATGGACAGGAAAATATTCAGTCCCACATCCCCTACTGCCTGCACTTCAGCCATAGGCACATTAATAGCTTTTACATTGTCAGACAGGTTACGCAAAATAGCTGCAATCATCATGGAGGCAATATACCCTGGGAAGATCAAACCGATGCTACGGAATCCCTTATCCAAAAGGGTCCCAATCCCCATAGCGATCAGGATTTCACCTGTAGCAAGCATCAACCGTTCAGGGCTCATCCCTACTTCTTCCTGTTCTTCCATGGAAATGGCTTTTTCCACAGCCAAATCTTCCTGGTCTTCTTTTGTACTCTTTAAGTTATGCTTTACCAGCAAACGGTGGGCTACAGGGCCGCCCATCAAAGAACCGGAAATAAGGCCAAAGGTTGCCATGGCAATCGCCACGGTATTGGCGCGCCCCACGCCCATGCTCTCCAGGAAAGGACCAAAGGCGCCGCTTGTCCCATGACCGCCTACCAGCGGAATAGAACCTGCGCACAGTCCCAGAAGCGGATGCAGCCCAAAGACCTTAGCCAAAGTTACGCCGATAATATCCTGCAGGCAAATCAGCACGGCACAGATAATGGTCAGAACCAGCACGTCCCGACCACCTTTTTTCAAGAGGGCGACAGAAGCAGTAAATCCTACGCTGGTAAAGAACATATTCATAAAGAAACTCTGCTGTACAGTGTCTAGTTTTATAGGTGTTGCTCCAGATTCGTGGATAGCCAGGTTCAGCAGGGCAAATAAAATACCACCGATAACCGGATTAGGAATGCAATAAGTTTGCAGAAATTGAATTCTGCTTTTTAAAAACTTTCCGATATAGTACAGGAAAATACCTACAGCCATGGTTTGGTAGGAATTTAAAGCCAACATATATCTTTTTCCTCCTTCAGTTTTCAGTTAACAGTTTAGCCAGAATTTCTTCAAGTCGTGGCCAAGTACGTCCCGACTGCCGGGACTCTACTGCAAGCTTTGCCAAGGCGATCATACAGTCTTGTAAGGATTCCATAGAAAAATAATTGCTGTGCTGCATGGTCAGCTTTACGGCATAGGGATGCAGTCTTAACTTCTCCACGATCTTGTCTTGTTGAGCACCTTTTGCTTTTAATTCTTTAACCTGGATGAGTCGCCGTATAGAGGCTACCAGGGACCCTAACAACATAGGGAATTTTCCATCGCTGCCAGGTTGTTTCCGTTCTTCCGCCAGTAGATAGAGAACACGGTCCAATTTCCGTTCTTCTACAGCGTTACTCAAGGCAAATCCGGATATCTCAGGCAATTGGGAAAACATCTGCTCTACATCGTCTTTTCCCCAGACTTTCCGCTTGCCGGCATAAAGGGCAATTTTACGAATTTCCTGCTCCAAAAATAACAAGGGAGCAGATTCCGCCGCTGAAACATACTCCATGATCAGATTCATGGCCTCCGGTGTAAACCTGGATTGGTATTTTTCAGCTGTTTCCCGCAGCCAGGGCTGAAGTTGATAGTATTTAACAGGCGAACATTCCACCACCACGGCATTTTTGCTCATCTGTTTAAAAAAAGCCGTTCGTTTGTCCAGTTTTTCACATAAGCACAGGACATACGCATAATCAGGTACGTCACTGAGTATTTCCGTAAACTGCTGCAAAGCCGAAATAGCTTTCTTTTTTTTGCTCTTCAGGTCCGATTTTCCGCCATCTTTTTTCTTTTCTTGCAGTACCTTAGGATTTTCCACCACCACCCAGTTGCCACTCCCTAAAAAAGGAGCTGTGTTGATGGCTTCCCGCAGCGCTTCCATTGCAAAGGCATCCTGAAAGGCCCACTCACTTGGCTCTTCTCCTGTCGGAAATGCTTTTTGCCGCATTGCCCGCCGTATGGATGTCTTGAAATAGGGTTCTTCCCCCCAGGCGACTACCACATGAGGACAGGGTGAAGTGTCTTTCTCCAAAGTGCTTAATAAAACATCAGGTGTTTTATTCATACCGTTGCTCCTTTGAAAAGACATCCTGCCGAGATCCGCTCCAATAAATTCCCTCTGCATCCAATTGGACCCGAATAGCCCCGCTCTGGTCCGTTCTGGCGACAGGGATGGAAAGTGCCGACAGTTTATTTATGGTTTCCTGGTGAGGGTGCCCAAACCGGTTTTCCCTTCCCACTGAAATCACTGCCAGCTGAGGGGCAACGGCCTGCAAAAATTCCCAATCACTGGATGTTTTAGAACCATGATGGGAAACTTTTAATACATCGCTGCGTATTTGTTTAGTCGCCGCCAGATGCTCTATCTCTGCTGGTGCATCCCCTGTAAAAAGAATACTGCGTCCGTCCGCTGTGACACGCACGATAGCGGATGTTTCGTTACTTCCTCCTTTCGCTGGTTCTTCAGGTGCTTCCACGGTACATATTATACTCCCCTTTAGAAAAACTTTTTGGTTTGTTTGTATTTTGTATACAAATTTTACATTCTTCATATTTATTCCTTGCTTTATGATATATTCTAGATTTGGTGTAAGGGTTTCCCGGGGCAAGTACAACGATTCTACAGGTATCCAGCGGAGCAGACCAGCCAGTCCGCCCGTGTGATCGTGGTGACCATGGCTGAGAAAAACGGCATCCACTTTCTCCACACCCAATCCACGGAGTACTGGTACTATTATGCGTTCCCCTACATCATAACCGCCGGAAAGTCCACCGGTATCCATCAAAATGTGTCCACCATCCGGAGTACACACCAAGGCGCAATCCCCCTGCCCTACATCCAGAAAATACACCGTAAAATTTTTATTCTGAAACTGTGGCAATAGCAGTATGAAAAGAATCCCTATCCCGGAGAGAAAAACCGTTCCTCCTCGTAGCCATTTCCCCCAGTATCCAAACTGTGACTTGTTAAAAAGAGCTACCAGCAGTAGCCCGTACAAAGGCCAAATCCATGGCAATACCGCTCCTGTAATCCAGTGAGAACCGGGCAATTTACAGAGGAATTCTCCCAGCCACAAACAAAAGCCTGTGCTTTGCGCAGCGATACTAAGAAAAAAACGTGCGACAATTTTTGCTCCCACAGCGCCCAGCACAGAACCCACGGCCGTAAGTGATAAAACAAGACTGAGCAGGGGAACTAAGAACAAGTTGGCAGGAAGCGAAACAAAGGACAGACTATGAAAATGCTGCACCAAAAAAGGCAGGCTCAATAGCTGGGCGCTAATAGGAACGGATAATCCCGCAGCAAAAAATGGCGGCAGAAAATGAAGGCGCTCTTGTACCGGCTTTTGCAGCGTAATGAGGCCCAAGGCAGCACTAAAGGATAGCTGAAAGCCAATATCCCACACCCAAAAAGGATGCCAGGCCAGCAGGATAAGCAGTGCTGCGCCTAAAAAAGCGCTGCTGTCCGCTTTTTTCCGGTGCAAATTGCCCCACAAAACCCCGCTGCCCAAAATCCCTGCCCGGCAGATAGAAGCTTTGCCGCCACACAGAATTCCATAGCATACAAGCAACAGGAATATTCCACAGCCCGTTATTTTTCTAGGCAGGGGGAGATAGCTGAAAAGAACTGCGATAAGCCCCATTAACAGGGATACATGGCTGCCGGAAACAGAAAGCAGATGACTAAGGCCCAATCGTTGAAACAGGCGCAGGGTTTCCCCTTCCACCCATGCACTCTCTCCCAGCAGCATACCAAGGAGTAATCCACTGTCTTTAGGACTCATCGCTTGTTTTACTTGCTTTCGGAGCGTCTCTCCCAGCATAAAGATTTGCGTAGCAAGAGTGGGTTTTGCAGGCAGGATATGGACTACCCCCTCCTGCGCGCTCAGTCTTCCTCCCAGATTTTGTACGGCAGCATTTTGCAGCGGTGAAACTTGAAAGGGATTATAGAAACCGTCGGGGGAAGAAAAACGTCCCCGAACTTGAACCTTATCTGTTTTTAGATCCGGTCCCTGCCATTTTTTTACCTGAATGCGGACATTTCCTCGTTTTTCTGCCAAAAGAAAAGAGGCCCCACCGAAATCTCTCCGATGAAAGGAACCTGGGACAATGCTCCCTGTGAGAACGGTCTCCTGTCCCTGCATGCTTTTCATTTTTTCTGCCGCACTCTCATGTAAAGAGGCAGTCAATCCCCCCGCCAAAATACAAAGGCCGCACACTAATCCTATCAGGATTTCTCTTGCGGTTTCCCTCCGCCAAGCGATGACAAAGCCGGTCAGCACTGCAATCAGCAAAGCACCCCATCCCCACCAGGGGAGTAGGTGCTCCAATCCTACGGCACAGCCCATAGCAAACGCCAATCCGGCGATCAGCACCGGATTCACGTTACACCTCCAAAAAGTCACGCAGCTTTAAAAATTTAGCGGGACCAATTCCGGATACCTTTTGCAAATCTTCCAAACGCGCAAAGGGTGTTTTCTGCCTATATGCTATGATGCGCCTGGCAAGCGCCGGACCAATGCCGGGAAGGGTTTCCAGACTAGCTGCGGAAGCCAGGTTCAGATTGATTTTCCCGCTGGGCATTGGCGCCTTCTTTTCAACCTCTTCCGCAGGATTCTCTGAAACTTCCCTCACCATGTCTCTTTTTACCGTCACCTGCCGACTGGCTTTTTTCTCTTTTTTATAAGGGACATTGAGCTGCATCCCATCCTTGCATTTTTTAGCCAGGTTTACTTTACTAAGATCTGCGTCCTCCGTAGGCCCTCCCGCCTTTTCCAAGGCCTCTTGAAAGCGGGTCCCCGTTTCTATGGGGTAAAGTCCCGGATTTTTCACGGCCCCACTGATATACACGATCGCTTTGGGCTGCGGCTCTTTTTCTTGCAATCTCTGCGCTGCTTCTCTTTGTACCGGTTCTTCCAATTTTTGCGGTACAGTAAAATACAAACTGCCTCCAACACACAACAAAACAATGCCGATCACCACGGCCCACTTTTTCTTCTCCCAGGGATTCATCCGGTGTTCCTTCCTTTAGTTAAAGTAAGCGGGCCTTTCCCTCTCCTTCGAAGGAAAAAGCCCGCTTTAGTTTCATCGAATACAGAGTATGGGGTAAAACCTTGGTATAACCTGCCTATATTGGGCCATTTATTTTGCCACGATATTTACAAGCCGGCCCGGTACCGCAATCACTTTCTTTACTTCTTTACCAGCGATAGCACTCTGTACTTCCTGGTTTTCCAGCGCCAATTTCTCCAGTGCTTCTTTGGAAAGCTCCGGGGAGGTTATAAGCCGGACCTTAGGCTTGCCATTAACTTGGATCAGCACTTCCACCTCATCCACTTTCACAGCTTCCGGATCATACGTAGGCCAAGATTCCTTGTGAATGCTTTCCGTTTTTCCCATGGCATCATGCCATAGTTCTTCCGTGATATGCGGTACAAACGGTGCCATAACCAGCAGCAATTTAGAGACCGTCTCATAAATCAGGCCCGGGTTGACAGTTGCCGCTTTATCCTTATAGGCGTACAGGGCATTGACCAGCTCCATCATAGTAGAAATAGCCGTATTGAAGTTAAAACGGTGGTCAATATCTTCGGTGATTTTCTTTACACTGGCATGGAGAACATGCCGCAGGGCTTTGTCTTCTTCCTTCAGTTTTGCCGTATCATAGTCCGCGACTTGTTGTGCCAGTACGTCTTTGAAATGGTAGACAATTCTCCATACCCGGTTCAGGAAGCGGAAAGACCCTTCTACTCCCTGATCGCTCCATTCCAGTTCCCGTTCCACCGGTGCCGCGAACATGATAAATAGCCGTGCTGTATCAGCCCCGTATTTCCCTACGATTTCTTCCGGAGACACCACGTTCCCCAGGGATTTACTCATCTTGGCGCCATCTTTGATTACCATGCCCTGGGTCAAAAGGTTGGTAAAGGGTTCATCTGCATCTACCAATCCGGCGTCATGCAGCACTTTCATAAAGAAACGGGAATACAGCAAATGCAAAATGGCATGCTCAATCCCGCCAATATATTGATCCACCGGCATCCAGTGGTTCACAGCTTCTTTACTAAAAGGCGCCGTATCATTATGAGGATCGGTGTAGCGCAGATAGTACCAGGAAGAACACAGGAAGGTATCCATGGTGTCCAGTTCCCGCGTCGCCGGTCCCCCGCACTTAGGACAAGTGCAGTGGGTAAATTCCTCGCTGGTAGCCAGCGGGCTCTTCGCCCCGGCATCAAATTTTACATCCGTGGGTAAAAGTACCGGCAAATCTTTTTCCGGCACCAGCACTTCACCGCAATGCGGACAATAAATCACCGGAATCGGGCAGCCCCAATAGCGCTGCCGGCTGATCAGCCAATCCCGCAGCCGGAAGTTGACCCGTCTTTTGCCCAGACCTTTTTCTTCCATGTAGTCAATAATGGCTTTCATGGCCTTGTGCATTTCCATACCGGTAAAAGGACCTGCATTTACCAGGACACCGTCTTTTTCTTCGTAGGCATCGGTCATTTCTTCCAGCTTTAGTTCTTTATCTTTGGGCTGGAGTGTCAGGATCTTTTTAATGCCATATTTTGTGGCAAAAAGCCAATCACGATGGTCTCCGGTAGGCACACCCATAACAGCCCCTGTGCCATAATCCACGAGCACATAGTTGGTAATCCAGATCTGGACTTTTTCTCCTGTCAGCGGATGGATGCAGTCCACGCCCGTGTACATGCCCAGTTTTTCCGATTCGCTGCTGGTCCGTTCAATATCGGAGGTATTGCGTACTTTCTCGCAGAACGCTTCCAGTTCCGCTTTTTTAGGATTGTCTTTAAGCAGTTCTTCCACCAGCGGATGTTCCGGGGGAATGACCACAAAGGTCACGCCATAAATGGTGTCCGGGCGGGTCGTATACACAGGAAGTTCTTTATGGAGACTGGGAATGGCAAAGCTGAATTCCAATCCCTCACTGCGCCCGATCCAGTTTTTCTGCATGGTCTTGACAGGTTCCGGCCACCCGTTTAATTCGGATAAATCATCCAGTAAGCGCTGTGCATAGTCTGTAATTTTGAAGAACCACTGAGACAGTTCTTTTTTTACTACGGGCTGGTGACAACGCCAGCATTTCCCGTCTTCCACTTGCTCGTTGGCCAGCACGGTTCCGCAGGTATCACACCAATTGACGGAGGCTTTCTTTTTTACGGCCAGCCCCCGTTTGTACATGAGTTCAAAGAACCACTGGGTCCATTTATAGTAATCCGGTTTGCAAGTCGTTACTTCTCTGTCCCAGTCATACGAAAGGCCCAGTTCTTTCTGCTGCCGGGTCATGTTCGCAATATTTTCCAATGTCCATTTCGCAGGAGGAATATGGTGTTTAATGGCAGCATTTTCTGCCGGCATGCCAAAAGAATCCCATCCCATGGGGTGTAGCACATTAAATCCCCGCATCGTGCGGAAACGGGCAACGACATCGCCGATAGAATAATTCCGGACATGGCCCATATGCAGATTCCCTGATGGATACGGGAACATTTCCAGCACATAGGATTTGGGCTTGGGCGACGCATTATCGACCTTGTAGGTCTTATGGTTTTCCCAATATTGTTGCCATTTGGCTTCAATTTCATGGGGTTCGTACTTTTCCGTGAACATGGACATACCTCCTAAGGTGAAAAACCACCTGAAACACCTTGCATAAGTTTCCGGAATTCAGTAACATATGGGTATTATAGGATTTCACCAGCTGTAGAATAGGTTCATTATATATTTCACAACGCATAAAGTCAACGCAGGAGGCAAACAGACTATGGCAATTTACGCAATGGGAGACCTGCATTTTTCCGGTAATCCACCGCAAAAACCCATGGACGTATTTGGCATCCAGTGGAAAAATCATCGGGAAAAAATTCTGTCCAATTGGCAGAAAACCGTAAAAAGCGAGGACACAGTACTTTTGGTAGGAGACACGTCCTGGTCCATGGAGTTATCCGATGCCGTAGAAAAAGATTTAGGCATACTCACCCAGATGCCAGGGCACCTGGTACTCTTAAAAGGCAATCATGACTATTGGTGGACCAGTTTAAAAAAAATGCAGGAAACGCTAGCCACAATCACTTTTCTCCACAATACCTTCTATCGTACTGGAGATATTGCCATTTGCGGCACCAGAGGCTGGAACCTTCCCAGCATGCCCGATTTTTCTCCCCATGACCAACGTATCTATGACAGAGAAGTTGGGCGCCTGAAGCGAAGCCTGGCAGCCGCTAAAGCAGCAGGAGCAAAGCATCTAATTGCCGCACTTCATTACCCCCCGCTCTACAAAAGCGACGAAATTTCCGGATTTACGGAACTTTGCAAAGCCTACGGGGTAGAGCAATGTATTTATGGTCACGTCCACGGGGACGCGGCACACTTTCTTCAGCTCTTCCAAGGCGTGCGGGACGGCACCAAATATACCCTGGTAGCAGCGGATTATGTAAATTTTCAATTGGTCAAACTTGCAGACTAAACAAAGGACGGATCACTTATGCACCAATACTTATTTTTTATTGACGGATTTCCTATCCGGATGTATGGACTATTATTATGTACTGCCATTTTCATGGCTACGGCTGTAGCCTATTTTCTTGCCTGGCGGGATGGCCGGGGCTGGGAAAAATATCTGCCCGATATCGGTATCTACGGAGGATTTGCCGGACTGATCGGGGCCAGGCTGTGGGATGTATTCTTTTTCGACTGGCAGTATTACAGCCATCATCTGCTGGAAATCCCCTTTGTGTGGCAAGGGGGCATGGCCATCCAAGGGGGCGTTATCGGCGGGGTTTTAGCCGGCGCGATATACTGCCACCGCCACCATATCAACTGGATAGAAATGCTGGATATTATCGCCCCCGCACTTTTTATCGGACAGTCCATCGGGCGCATGGCCAATTTGTTAAACGGCGATGCCTTTGGCGCTCCTACTGGCGGAGATTTCGGTATCCGCTATCCCTTGGGAACATTGGCCCGCAGCACCTACGGTGACGCTTTTTTGTGGCCGGCAGAGGTGTGGGAAGGCCAGATCGATGTAATCTTATTTGCCCTGCTGTTATTATTCCAAACCACAAAGCCTTATAAAGGGCAGACGTGCTGTCTCTATGTCATGCTTTATTCCCTTTTGCGGTTCTTTTTGGAATTTCTCCGGGGGGACTACACCAAACCCCTATTGTGGGGGCTAAAATCCGCCCAGGCCACCAGTCTGATCTTTTTTATTGTGGCCCTGGTGTTGTTTATCAGTGCAGGGATCTACGGTAAAAAACACGCCGCTGCAAAAAAGTGAAGGATGGATGACTTTTACCCCTCCCAAAGCTCCATTTCCGGCAGGTAAAATTTTCTCGCCTCAGTTAAAATAGTTTGGGGGATCCCAAAATACGGCTCGGCAATACTGCCTGCAATCGCTCCCAGGGTATCACTATCCCCGCCCAGACTAATGGCATTACGAATTGCGTCCTCAAAATCTATCGCGTCCAGAAAACATACGAGAGCCTGGGGTACGGAATTGTTGCACGTTGCATCTCCCTGATAGCTGTCCCGTATACTTTCTACCGTAAAATCCAAGCAGTAAAACTGTTCCAAGTAGTTTCGAAGTTCCACTTTTGTCTTATGCTGCCGTGCAAGAAAAATGGCTCCTGCTACGGCCTGAGCAGCCCGGTAAGAATCAGGATGATTGTGGGTTACTTCGCAGCTCCACAGCGCCAGCGTCCGCGCTTCCTGCAAGGTTCTCCCAAACCAGCCTGCCGGACTCACCCGCATGGCCGCCCCATTGCCAAAACTGCCGTACGCACCCATTTCCGGATGAAGAAGCCAATACAGGAACTTACCACCATACCCCACATTGGGGTATTTTTGTCCCAATTTTCGCATATGCTGGCGCAAAAGCTCCATCACGATTTCTTTATTAGCCATGGTATTCTGCTGCTGTGCCTTTTGAAACGCTTCTGCTACAGCACAAGTCATCACAGAATCATCCGTAGCCCTGCACCCTTTAGAAAATAGGGGAAACTCCTTGCTTTTATGATTCTGCCATTCGTAAATAGAGCCTACAATATCGCCAATAAATGCTCCTTCCATATCCTACTCCTTAAAATCCAGTTCTACCGGACAATGGTCACTGCCCAGTACCGTATCGTGAATAATCACATCTTCAATTCGCTCTTTGCCGTTCTGGGATACCAGAAAATAGTCGATTCTCCACCCTGCGTTCCGTTCCCTTGCTTTAAACATGTAGGACCACCAGGTATAGGCCCCTTCCTTATCCGGATACAGCATCCGAAAAGAGTCGACAAACCCTTTCTCTAAAAACTGTTGGAATTTGGCACGCTCTTCATCGCTGAACCCTGCATTTTTGTGGTTGCTGTCCGGATTTTTCAGATCAATGGGCTGCGCCGCCACGTTCAAATCCCCGCATACGATAACGGTTTTCTTTTGGGCCAGATTCGCCACATACTCCTGGAAGGCGTCCTCCCATTGCATTCGGTATTCCAGCCGCACCAAGCCCCGCTGGGAATTGGGAGTATAGACATCCACCAGAATAAACGAGGGGTATTCTGCCGTAATAACCCGCCCTTCCTGGTCATGCTCTGAAAGCCCGATACCTTTTGTAATCGTTATCGGTTCCGTCTTTGAAAAAACTGCGGTACCAGAGTATCCTTTTTTTACGGCGCTGTTCCAGTATTCATAGTACCCAGGAAACTGAAAATCCGCCTGTTCCCGCTGCATTTTCGTCTCCTGTACGCAGAAAATATCCGCATCCAGCTGCTGCATAACATCCGCAAACCCTTTATTCATACAGGCCCGCAGTCCATTAACATTCCATGTAATAAGTTTCATTAGCTTTCCTTTCTCAAAAACATACCTAGCGGCTGACCTGGGGATAGATCACGTCCAGCACGCCTAAAGCCACAAGCCACAAAATCCAGTAGATCGGTTCAGGCAAAATCATAAAAAAGCTAAAACAAAACGTCCACGCAGCGCCTGTGAGCAGCAGTAATCCTTTTCTCCACAAGTGGCGCTGTTTTTCTTTTGCCCCCTGTTTTAAAAACAATACGCCTGTCACCCCAAGGTGCAGCTGTTGCAAAAAGGCGCCCCAAAATGCTCCCTGGTCCGGATTACTTAGCGCCTGCCACAAGCCGCAAAAAGTCGCCAGAATCCAAAGCACCTGCAGTTTATTGCACCAGTCTCCTGTTGTTTTCTGCTGCCGGCACCGCAGGCCTGTAAAAAGTACCCGGAGCAGTACCATAGTAACAAGTCCCACAAACAGCGCATCCCCGCAGCGAAGGGGCCACGTTTCCGGGAACAATAACGGAAGGGACAGAATCTGCACTCCTGTTTCAACCATGGGGATTTTGCTCCATTTGGGCCAGAAATGCCAAACTCCGCAGTGGTCGATCCGTCTGGTATACAATAAACTGGTGGAGAATTTTTTCCATTTCCATAAGTTCTTTTCCCCGCACGGTAAAATCAGGCGGGGCAGAAAAGTCCAATGCAAGCATGTGTTCCATCAGCTCTTTCGTCTCCACCGTCATCGTCAGTTCGTCCCCTACCGCGCAGTCGCTGCACAAAAAGCCACCCTGGGCTAAACTAAAATACCCATCTTCCTGTGCCGGTTTTCCGCAGCTGGTGCAAACATCCAGGATAGGTCGCAGTCCGCACAGAGATAACAATTTCAAAAGGGTGCTGTCCGTCACTAAACGTTTATTCCGCTTTTCCAAAAGCGCATAGGCTTCCAGCAGCAGGGCAAACACGCTTTCCTGCGGTTCTTCGTCCCCCAGTAAATTTTCTGCCGTTTCCCCGATAATGGTGCCATAGGCCAAATGTTCCCAATTAATATCCCGCGGCATGTCCAGACTTTCGCAGGAACGCAGGGTAGCAACTTTGCGCCCCGGTGCCAGGGTCACTTGCAAATGAGCAAAAGGCTGCACCAAGCGTCCGCTTTGGCTTCTGGGATATGCAGCCCCATAGGCGATAAAAGGAATTTTCCCATGTTCACGACAAAAGCAGACTGCGTATTTGTCCGCAGTCTGCCAATTTTTTACCCGGAGGATAATGGCCTCATCTTGAAACAGTTCACTGCTCATGCTGGGCCACTTCCTTCTCCTCTTTTTTTAACCGGATAACCCGCACCCGGAGAACGCGAAATCCTGTAGAATCCAGCACTTCAAATTTATAGCCATTGGATTCCACGCTGTCCCCTACCACAGGCTGCCGTCCAATGAGTCCAAAGACGTATCCGCCGATGGTGTCTTCTTCCGGTTCATCAAACTGAATCCCCATCACTTCGCTGACTTCATCCAGGAGCACCAACCCATCAAATACATAGGAGCCATCCGGCATCTTATTGATTTCCGGCATATCGGTGTCGTGTTCGTCCTGAATATCGCCTACGATTTCTTCTACCAGGTCTTCCATGGTTACAAGGCCTGCAGTCCCACCATATTCATCAGCCACGGCCACCATCTGTACATGCTTGTACTGCATGAGTTGAAGAATTTTGGAAATCGGCATACTTTCCGGTACCACGTCAATTTCCCGCATAATGCTTTTCAGGTCAAATCCGGGATTTTTATAGTCTGCATTCATCAGTTCCCGGATATGAATCATCCCCAGAATATGGTCCCTGTCTTCCTGGCACAGCGGATACCGGGTGTGCCCTGATTCCCGCAGTACCTTTAAATTTTCTTCCAGCGGATCATCCTCAAACAAGCAGACCATATCCTGGCGGGGCACCATTACTTCCCTGGCCACGCGGTCGGCAAAATCAAAGACATTATCAATGAGTTTGCTTTCCACCGTGTCGATACCGCCGCCCTTTTCACTGGCACTGACCATCTTGCGGATATCATCTTCCGAATGGCTGCCTGCCACATGATCGGGATCTATTCCCATAAATCGGTATAAAGCCCGTCCGATATGCAAAAAAACATAGGCAACGGGATATACAATCAGTTTTAATTTGCGTCCAAGCGCACCCGCGTCTATAGGACATCTCCCCTTATCTATATGGTCACAAAAGCATGGCCATTATATATTATTTCATTATACACCAGTCTCATTTCCAGGGTCAATATTGAACCCGGTCGTTGGCAAGTCCCAGGCGTTTCAGCTCCCCTTCTTTTTCCCGCCATTTGGGGCGCACTTTAATCCATAGTTCCAGGTACACATGATTTCCCAGGAGGGCTTCAATATCTTTCCGGCTCCGGGTGCTGATTTCTTTCAGCACCTTGCCGCCCCGGCCGATAATAATCTTTTTCTGGGAATCTCTTTCTACATAAATATCAGCACGAACATACACTGTCCCGTTGATCCGGGTTTTCATTTCCTGGGTTTCTACCGCCACTGCATGGGGGACTTCGTCCCGGGTCAGCTGCAAAATTTTTTCCCGGATGATCTCCGCTGCCATCACACGCTCTGGCTGGTCCGTATACATATCCTCAGGATAAAAGTCTGGCCCTACGGGCAGACAGTCCGTAATATCCTGCAAAAGCAGGGTAAAGTCTTTATCTTCCAAGGCAGAAATCGTAAAAATACTGCGGAAGGAGAAGCGACTCTGGTAATAGCCGATAAGCGGAAGCAGCCGTTCCTTTTCCTGGATCTGGTCTATTTTATTGAGCACCAGAATCACCGGAGCCTTAACTTCCCGCAGGCGTTCCATGATCAAGGTCTCACTTTGGTTCTTCTTTTCGGAAGCATCCACCACAAACAAGATGGCATTTACTTCTCGGATGGCATTGAGAGCAGCCTGCACCATATGTTCTCCCAGTCTGTCCTGGGGTTTGTGCAGCCCTGGCGTATCAAGGAAAATAATTTGTGCTTCGGGCAAACTTAAAATACTAAGGATCCGGTTGCGTGTTGTCTGGGGCCGGTCAGAAATAATGGCTACTTTCTCTCCCACCAGCTGGTTCACGAGAGTGGATTTTCCCGCATTGGGACGACCTACCACGGCTACAAATCCAGAATGATGTTGTTTCTTTTGTGCTTCGTCCATTTGCTATCCTTTCCTTTACAAAGTAAATCCATCCGGTAACAGCGCCTCTATGGTCGTTTCCTGATAGGCGCCTTGTACATTCGTTAAAATGACGTTAGAAATTTTAAATTCCGCCATGACCTGGCGGCAAGCTCCACAGGGAGATACAGGCTCCGGCGTATCCGCTGTGACAAGAAGTGCCAGAAACTCCCGATACCCTTCCTTTACCGCCGCAAAAATGGCATTGCGTTCCGCGCACACCGTAAGCCCATAGGACGCATTTTCAATATTGCATCCTGTAAAAATCCGCCCATCCCGTGTTCGTACTGCCGCTCCTACGGCAAAATGAGAATAGGGACAGTAGGCATTTTTTCGGGCTTTCACAGCAGCATCATAGAGTTCCTGGTCCATCTTCAGCCTCCAAAGTGGCTTTCATCCAGGTCCATTTGTTTTAAGATGGCTTCTTCATGGGCACGCATAATTTTTTTGTCCGCTTCTGCCATGTGGTCATAGCCCAAAAGATGCAACAGGCCATGCACCGCCAGATAGGTCATCTCTCGTGTCAGCCCGTGCCCGAATTCTTCCCCCTGCTCTACAGCTTTTGGGGCAGAGATAATAATATCCCCCAGCAAATGTTCTGCTTCCCCGCTAGTGACTTCCGGTTCTTCCTCCCCTTCATCCAGGGCAAAGGAAAGGACATCCGTTGGCCGGTCAACCCCTCGGTAATCCCGGTTCAGCTTATGAATTACTTCATTATCCACAATGGTGATATCCACTTCTGTATTGGGTGTTACCCCTTCCAGTTTAGCCGCAGCATCCATTGCTTTTTTTATGATTTCTTCCAGCTCTTCCGGGATTTGGATTTCTTCCTGGTCATTTTCCAAGGTGACGATCATACTTTGCTCCCTTTCTTTTTTCTCTGCGTGCTGCACTTTCCTGCTGTTTTTTCTTTTCTGCTTCATAGGCGGCATAGGCTTTAATAATGGCGCCTACAATTTCGTGGCGCACCACATCTTTTTCTGTAAAATGGATAATGCCGATACCTGGGACATCCCGCAGCACCTGTGCCGCATTGGTCAAACCGGATTGCCGCCCCCCCGGCAGGTCCACCTGGGTAGCATCACCGGTCACCACCAGCTTTGAACCAAATCCGAACCGTGTAAGTGCCATCTGCATTTGTTCCGGTGTGGTATTTTGCGCTTCATCCAAAATGATAAAGGCGTCATTTAATGTGCGTCCCCGCATATAAGCCAACGGTGCGACTTCAATAATTCCCCGCTGGAGATTTTTTTGAAAGCTATCCATACCCAGCATTTCATACAGGGCATCATACAGGGGTCTGAGATAGGGATCCACTTTTTCCTGCAGGTCACCTGGCAAAAAGCCCAATTTTTCTCCCGCCTCCACCGCAGGGCGGGTAAGAATAATCCGCTCCACATCTTTATTTTTTAACGCTTTCACGGCCATCGCCACAGCCAAATACGTTTTACCGGTTCCTGCAGGACCGATGGCAATGGTAATTGCATTTTGATTGATGGTGTGCAGATACTGCATTTGTCCCAAGGTTTTGGCCTTTACCTGTTTCCCCTGCGCCGTGGTCAGCACCGTATCCGTAAACATGTGGTGCAGCTGTTCCTGCTGCCCCTCCAGCACCAGTTTCAAGCTATATTTCACGTCGTGTTCCGTAATAGGAAGCCCCTGACGATAAAGATACAATAACTCTCCCAGCAAGTTCTCAGCATCTGCCACACTTTTGGCATCGCCCTGGGCAATGATTTCGTTTCCCCGGGGGATCAGCTGACAAGCCAGGACTTTTTGCATACCATGGAGGTATTCATCATTTTTTCCCAGGACAGCCACCATCTCTCGGGGGTCCCGGAAAACAAGCCTTTTTTCCGTGTTTTCGGGCAAACTTTTTCCTCCTCCTCACCATTTCATACAACGTGCCAAATCATTTCACGCCTACGTATTTATACTTTGTATTATATCGTTTCCTGCGCAAAAAAGAAACAAAAAGCCCCTTGACAAAGCTCCGTCATAGAGGCTAAAATAAATTTGTTGTATTTGGAACTATAGCTCAGATGGTTAGAGTACCACGTTGACATCGTGGGGGTCACTGGTTCGAGTCCAGTTAGTTCCACCACTTGAATTGTACCGTTGCTACAAAGCAGCGGTTTTTTGTTGCCTATTTCACGGTGTTGCACAGTGTCCCAATGCCTTCAATGCTGCACTCAATCACATCTCCAGGCTGCAGAAATTTCGGCGGATTGAACCCTATGCCAGTGCCAGCTGGCGTGCCAGTTGCTATGATAGTTCCCGGACGCAAGGTCATACCCTGTGTCAATTCGCTGACAATATAAGGAATGCTGTGCACCAACAGGCCGGTATTGCTGTCCTGCCGCAGCTCCCCGTTCACCGTTGTGGTAAGATGCAGCGCCGGCTGGGCAGGAAATTCATCAGCGGTCACGATACAGGGCCCCATGGGCGCAAAGGTATCCAGGCTTTTCCCAAAATACCACTGCTTGTGTGCCACCTGCACATCCCGTGCCGTGACATCATTAATAATGGTATACCCATAGATATAATCAAAAACATCCGCTTCCGGAACGTTTTTGGCTTCTTTTCCAATGATAACGGCCAGTTCACATTCGTAATCCAGCTGGTGGACCAAATCGAAATGCCCATCAATAAAGCCCCCTGGATCCGTACAACGATCCACCCGCTTGGAAAAATACACGGGCACATTCCGCTGCACCACTTTTTCCGGCAGGTAAGCATCCGGCAATTCTTCGTCGTGGGCCTTATAGTTAATCCCCAGGCAGATAATATCATTCAAAGGACAGGGAATCGGTGCCAAAAGTTTCACATGGGAAAACGGAACAGCCCCCATGGACATCCCTTCAATCTGCATCAATTCGTCCAAGCTGCTGCGCTTAATCAGATCGAACATATCCGAATACTTATTGGCCGGTATAACTTTTGTACCATCCTCTGAGATAATTCCTACTTGTATATCGTTATCATAGGCAAATGTGACGAGTCTCAAGAGATTCCACATCCTTTCCGCAAACTGTCGAAATTTTTCAAAAGAACTCTTTTCTTGTATTTTACCCTGTCCGTGGTAAAATTGCTAGTAGTAAGGAAAGAAAGAGGGACTATATATGCTGGGAACCTGGTACGCTGATGACGGACACGGAGACTATAACCGCAGCTATGAGCGGGATTACGATTTTGACTATGCGGATTATTCCACAGATCACAAAGAAAACAATTTTCGTAACTATGAATGGAAGATCCCTAAGACCAAGAAAGAACGTGTCAGAAACATTCTGAACCACTACGAATGATGGTATGGTGAGAACGCTTAGCAGCGTTCTTTTTTATTTCCATGCTTTCTTTTGTCCCCATCTGAAAGATCTTCGTTCACTGACAAAGCACAATTAATCTGGTAATTCGGAGAAAAGTCTTTTACACAAAGACTTTTCTCTTTTATTTGACTAAAGCACATTATTCTTTAAACACTTTTTCACAAATTATATATAAAATTTACAAAAAACTGTTGACACGATTTTTCATTCGTGGTAGATTATATAACCATAACAAGGTATCCGATCATGACGGCGCTTGGTGCAAGCGCCAATTTTTTTCGAGGGAGTGGTTGAGGATGAATGGATTAACACTTGTCTGTTTTTCAATTGTTGTTTTTGTCTGTGCCTATTTATTTTATGGCCGCTGGCTGGTAAAAACCTGGGGAATCGAACCCGACGCCAAAACGCCTGCCTTCCGTTTCAAGGATGATAAGGATTTTGTGCCTTCTTCCCGGTTTACAGTTTTTGCCCATCAGTTTTCTTCTATTACAGGTGCCGGCCCTGTAACCGGCCCGATTATTGCCGCTATGTTTGGTTGGGTTCCTGCATTCTTATGGATTTTGGTTGGCGGCGTATTTTTCGGAGCTGTACAGGATTTTACCGCGCTCTATGCCTCTGTGAAAAACGATGGTAAATCCATGGGGAAATTGATTGAACAGTATGTAGGAAAAACAGGCGCACAATTTTTCCTGATGTTTGCCTGGCTGTTCTGCCTGATTGTTATTGCGGCCTTCTCTGACATTATGGCCAGCACCTTTAATGGATTTTCCAAAACTGGCGCTGCGCTGGGCCCCAATGCTTCCGCAGCCTCCATCTCCATGATTTATATTTTTGTTGCCATGGTTTTCGGCGTAGTAACCCGTCACCTGCATATTCACGGTGCTGCTGAAGTTGTCCTTGGCATTGTCGCCATGGTCGTGATGATTGGTCTGGGTATTCAGTATCCCATGTTCGCCAGCCGTTCTACCTGGCTGTATGTGACCTACGCATACTGCTTCATTGCTTCCATTCTGCCCATGTGGCTCTTAATTGAACCCCGTGATTATCTAAGTGTTTTCCTGCTGCTGGGCATGATTTTAGCCGGTGTTGTTGGCATTGTTGTGGCTAACCCCACCATCACCATGCCGGCCTTTACGTCCTTTACGGTAGGCAAACAGCCTCTCTTCCCGATTCTTTTCATTACCATTGCCTGCGGTGCCGTTTCCGGCTTCCATAGCCTGGTTTCCTCCGGTACTTCTTCCAAGACAATCTCTAATGAAAAAGACATGCTGCCGGTTGGCTATGGTGCCATGCTGGTAGAATCCACACTGGGCGTAGTTTCCCTGGTTATTGCCGGTTCTGTTGCCGTGAACGGGCAGCTACCGAAAGCGACCCCATTTGCCATCTTTGGCAATGCCATTGGCGGCTATTTCACCATGTTCGGCATTCCCCAATATGTTTCTACCTGTATCGTAACCATGTGCGTATCGGCTCTCGCTATGACCACCATTGATGCCGTGACCCGTATCGGGCGCATGGTGCTGCAGGAATTACTGGCTCCTAAAGAAGGCCATAAGCAAGGTGCCGTAGCAAAATTCTTCAGCAATACCTACGTAGCTACCATCGCTACGTTAATCCCCAGCTACCTGCTCTGCCTGGGCGGCTATATGAATATCTGGCCGCTGTTTGGTTCTGCCAACCAGCTGATCAGTTCCCTGGTGCTGATTGCCCTGGCTGTATTCCTGAAAGCTACGGGACGCAAAAGCTTCATGCTCTATATCCCTATGACCTTCATGTTCATCGTGACCATGAGTGCACTGTGCCTCACCATTTACAATATCTTTGTAAAACTGAGTGCCGGCAGCTTCGTCGTCATGGTGGACGGACTGCAGCTGGTGGTAGCCCTGTGTCTTATGTTCCTTGCCATTATGGTAGTTAAGAACTGCACCAAAGAGCTTTTTAACAGCAGTGCAAAACCTGTTCCTGCAAAGTAAGTTATGCCATAAAAAATCAGCCGTTCTCGCTATGAGAACGGCTGATTTTTTATGGCATAACGGCTGCCAGCTTTGACCAAACGTCCGGGGTTTCTAATCCTTTTCGCCAATAGCAGCTCCCTGCCAGATCGTACCGGCTGACAAGGGCCGCTTTTAAAAGTAGCGACCGGGACTCTTCCTGCCACACTTGGTGCTGCTGATTTTTTTCATCCGTATAAGAAAAATAATACTGCCCTTTATCCGGAAGCCATTGGGGAACCAACGTTTTCTCTTTAAGTAGTTGCTCTGCCCCGCTCATGGAAAGCGTTTTGGCAGAAACTTGGCCGCTTTTGTCAATCGTCCAGTCCCGCATGTATAGCGGCATCCCCAGCACCAGTTTTTCTTTGGGAACTTTTTCTGCCAGCGTCGCCTGAACCCCTGCTTCCACCCAGGGCAGGCTGGCTACGGAGCCAGCGATTTTAGACTTACGGTAATGCTCATCGTAGGCCATCAGCATCACATAATCCGTTTTGGCCGAGAGTGCTCCCCGGTCATAGCAGCGTGACCAGTTGCCATTAGATGACGGAATGGTCACGTCAATGCTGACCGTGAGATTGTTGGTATGCAGTGCTTCAGCAATTTCACCCACAAAATCGGTCAGACGCTCCCGGTCCTCCGGATGGATATTTTCAAAATCCAGATTGATCCCATCCAGCTGCATCGTTTTGCAAAGCGAAAGAAGCTGCTGCACCACCTGTTGTCGTGCAGTGGGATTATGCAATAGTTTCCGTGTCCGGTCCGGGTTAAATCCGTTGGTAATTAGCGGCCATACGATATACCCTTTGGCATGGGCTTTTTCCACATAGGCAATATCCCCATTTTTATTGGCAATCCTGCCATTTTCATCTGCAATTTCAAACCATTTGGGGGAAACCACATTGATCCCCGGTAATTTTTCCTGTTCCAAGAGCTGGGAGACGCTGCCATCTTCTGGCTGCCAGTCCCACACCAGATGTACCGTTCCATTCACTTTACGAGGCGTGTAGTTTTCCCTTTCCACTGTGCGTTCTGCTGCTGTTTCCGTGCCAACCTTACTGGGCGCAGCCCCCAAAGCACACCCAGTAAGTGAAAGCAATAAGCCGCACAAAATAAGCCATTTTGCTTTCATCGCTCAGGCGTCAGAACGGACAAAGCCGTTTTTCATAGCACAGCTGGCAGCATACAGTACGTCTCCCAGTGCCTTTGTGGTTTCTTCCTTAACCATAGCGGCCAGGGCTTCATTGGCAGCTTCCAATTTACGAGAAACGTTTTTTCCCGCCTTCTCACGGTCAGAAGCATGTAACAGGGCATAGGCCTTGCTGCCCACTGCGTTTTGGTACCGTTCAATGATATTGGCACACTGGGCAAAATGCGGATCCGCCAGGGCTGCA
The DNA here is from genome assembly GCA_905213155.1 of uncultured Acidaminococcus sp. Classification (GTDB taxonomy): domain Bacteria; phylum Bacillota; class Negativicutes; order Acidaminococcales; family Acidaminococcaceae; genus Acidaminococcus. The sequence goes on from CAJMHI010000017.1 coordinate 33,646, forward strand.
ATCAGCCTGTTAGCCCAATAAAACTGGTTGGTATCCGGTGTATTTCCGGTTGTGGAAAAATACTCCGGCGTGCATTCTACATTGGTGTAGAGCGGGACGAAGGCGTTATATACATTGCAGCTCATAGTAATCCATTCTACAGCCATTTTTCCTTTAGGCATGCGGGGCCGCAGTTGGGTGCAGGCCAGGAAATTATTCCGATTGATTCCGATGGGACGATATTTTCCCCGTTCAGAAGCGTCCCCTTTGTGCCCGTAGGGGTCAAAACGGGTTCCCTGATAGTGACTGCTGAGAAGATATTTCACATCCTCTATAGTAACTTTCCGATCTGGTTCCACGGACCAGGGCAGGTCATCATCTTCCGGGCAAAACGTGGGCTCCTCCCCGTCCCAGTTTACGCTGAAAGGAATCAGGTGTTTTAACATGTACCAGGCCCGGGGCGTATTGTACGTATGATCTGCGTCGTCATGGCTGCCAAATGCAGACCGGCAGTCAAAGGCCCTGTCGTTGGCCAGAAGTTCCGTTCTGTCAGCATCCATGGTCAAATCTAAATGATAGGACTGAATAAATTCCAATAAATCTGCCGAGCACAAATGCTCTTTTTGCGCGCCAAAGGCATCTGCCATGTCGAAGAAATCAATGCCCTGCTGGTTAGGCATCACAACGACATCCTCATCCGGCACCCGTTTGGCAATCCAATGGTGCCCGCCGATGGTTTCCATCCACCAGATTTCACGCACGTCCTGGAAGCCGATTCCGTTCATCTCGTAGGTGCCATATTGTTCCAGGAGTTTTCCTAGCCGCAGCACCCCTTCCCGGGCCGTATGAATGTAAGGCAATACAATGGTGAGAAAATCTTCTTCCCCAATGCCTCCCGGTACCAAGGGATCTGCTCCCAACACCCGGTAATTACTGGTAATAGTTTCCGTTTCGCTCATAGCAACATTTTCGCTGTTGATGCCTGCTTCTCCCCAGATGCCTTCATCGGGCACGGCGTTAGGCATGGCCGTATAGCGCAGAGGATTCTCCGGCAGGTCAATTTGCACCTTGGAAATTACGCTCTGGTAGTGCCGGGGCTGTTCTTCCGGTTTTACCACGACAAATTTTTTCGGTGTGAATTTTCCCGAAGGGGCATCCTCATTCCGGGCCATCAGGGTAGAACCGTCATAACTTGCTTTTTTACCAACCAATAACGTTGTACAGGGCATGTTTTTCTTGTATGATAATTACAGAAGCAAAATCACCATTTTCCTTTCTTTAGATTCTGT
>CAJMHI010000018.1 GCA_905213155.1 uncultured Acidaminococcus sp.
TCTACAATACAGAAAGGAGTTGGGTGTGGGTGTCTAAAAAAATGTCCGCACCCCCGTTATATGTTTATGTAAAATACAAAGGAAATTTAAAAAGATTACCAAAAGAAAAAATGTCCGCACCCCCTTGCTTTCTATTTCTTGACGATTATGCTAATAAAATTGGATACTATCGTCGGAAAGCCTTATAGGAAGGAACGCGGGTACTCTTTTAAAGCGTTTTCAAAATACGAAGATGCCTATGAACTGTGGATTGCAAAATGGATATGTACAATAACAAGCGCAATTTTGTTGTTTTATGAGGCCCGGTTATTTCTATACAAGTTTGGGTTCATAGAAATATGATACTGATGGTTCCCTCCCTGTTACTCACAGCAAAAGCAACCAAGGATTTGATAATTTTATTTTTGCTAAAAGGGCATGTCTCGGGTGCGTCCTTTTTCCTGCACTGTGCTATAATAGCTACGAACTTGGTGAACGCTTGGAAAGGGGCGGGAAAGCATGGATATGCTGGACTTTTTGAGACAAGAGCAGGTCAATGAAAAATTACTGGACGGGATAGTGGCCTACCGGAAACAATATCCTGCGTCAGAGACGGAGATACAGCGGGTACCGGATCCGCATTTTCACTATTACGGCAAAACGGTGTGGGAAGAAGCTATTGCGGCTCTTTTGTGCGGGCAGAATCTGCTTTTGGCAGGGCCTAAGGCTACGGGGAAAAACGTGCTTTCAGAGAATTTGGCGGCGGCATTTGGACGGCCACTGTGGAACGTTTCTTTTCATATCAATATGGACGCCACCAGTATGCTTGGTACGGATACCTTCCGCAACGGGGCCGTAGAATTCCGCCCGGGGCCGGTGTACCAGTGCGCCTCTTGCGGCGGCTTTGGCGTCTTTGATGAAATCAATATGGCCCGGAACGAAGCCATGGCGGTACTGCACTCCCTGCTGGATTTTCGTCATACGGTGGATGTGCCGGGGTATGGCCTTTTGCAAGCGCACAAGGCCAGCCGTTTTATTGCCACTATGAACTATGGCTATTCCGGCACACGGGAATTGAACGAGGCGCTGGCATCCCGTTTTGCCGTGATTCAGCTGCCGAATATTTCTATGGAGGCACTGGAGCGTCTCTTGCGTACGGAATTTCCCACGCTGCGGGAAGAGGCGCTGCAAGCTTTTTGCCAGATCTTTAAGGACCTGGAAAAGAAATGCCAGGAAAACGAAATCTCTGAAAAAGCACTGGATCTGAGAGGCATGCTGGATGCTATTCATTTGATGCAAAGCGGACTGGACGTTCACAGCGCGCTGGATATGGGCATCGTAAATAAATCCTTTGATGACTACGAACCGGGACTCATTCGGGACGTCATCCAGCTCCATATTTCAAAACACTATGCCTGGAACGAGATCTTTAAGGAATGATCCATCATGGCCAAATTGCAATACGATGCCCGCAGGCGGCGGGCGCTTAATATCGTATGGGACGTAGCCGGGGATTATTCATACCAGCCGGATTTTCTGGCCTACCAGGAGGGAGGCGGCCCGCCTGATCTGTATCTCAATGCCGTGGTGGGGCTTACCCGGAAATATTATGATGCAAATAGAATCCATACTCTCTTTGAAAACATGGCGGAAAGTGCGCTGGTAGACACTTTTACTGCCTTATTATGGCTGGGCCTGGAATATGTCACTTACCAAAAAGAATTTCCTTCCCGCCCGGTATTAAAAAGCCTGCGGGAGGAGCACGCCCGGCTCTATTTTGCAGGAACCAAGCTGGACAAACAGGGCGTTGCCCATGAAATGCAGGCGGCCCGCTGGCACGAAGTGCTGGGAGAAGGACTGGATCTTCACGATCCATGGGCAAAGGGCCTGTATGCGGGCTTATGTTTTGATCCAAGCTGGACTACGGAAGAGCTGTGCCAGCATTTTGAACAACTAACGAAAAAATATTTTGTTTCCCATTTCCTGCTGCGGGAAAGCTTGGAAAAGGTGATTATCGGAAAAGGCCTGGGGGACTTTGTGGACTGGCTACTGCCCCATATTACCCGGAAGCAGGAAGGTATTTTTAATTTTCTCTATTCCAAACGGCAGGCGATGGATATCCTGGCGGGAAAAAAGGCCCACAATAGTCTGATGGATATTATAACCGGGCAGACAGCGACCCAAAACTACAGTTATATTGTAGAATGTTTTGGGGCCAGCATCTATCCGCCGCAAAAAATGCTGGATATTGATCAGGCCTGGTGCGACGGTCCCCATCGGGGCTGCCATCTGCATTTTACCCGGGGGCGGCTGGGAAGCAAAGGCATTACGGGCGAGGCATCCCGCTGGCTGGAAGGGGCGCACCGGCAACGCGTTAAAAACCTTGCCTATTACAAAGACCATGGAGAGCAGTGCCGGAAAAGTATTCTGCGCCTCATCACGCAGCTGCGCAGTGTCATGCGCAGTGCACGGATGCCGCTGCCCGTGCCCAGTAAAACTGGGGAGTTGGTGCCCAGTCTGGTCTGGCGGGCACTAAAGGTGAATGATGACAGGGTCTTTTTTGAAAAAGAAACTGTAAACACCCCGGATTTTACAGTGGATTTAATGCTGGATGCGTCCGCATCCCGGGGAGAATATCAGCAGGTCATCGCTTCCCAGGCGTTTGTGATTGCAGAAGCGCTGCGACAGTGCGGCGTGCCCTATCAGGTGTATTCTTTCTGCACACTGCGGAATTATACGGTAATGACGCTCTTTAAGGACTATCAGGATAAAAAACGCTGTACCAATATTTTTAACTATGTGGCTACCGGATGGAATCGGGATGGATTGGCGCTCCGGGGTGCCCGGCAGCTCATGGGGGACTTTACCAGTACGAAAAAAATCCTCTTGATGTTTACCGACGCCGAACCTAACGACGATAAACCCCTGATGGGAAAAACCGTCTTTGGTTCTACGGAATACCGTGACCAGAAGGCGGTGCAGAATACGGCAGAAGAGGCTGCTGCGCTGCGCCGGGAAAATATCCGGGTAATCGGCCTTGTGAACGGGGAAGGCAGCGGCAAAGAGATGCTGCGGGATGCCAAAACTATTTTTGGCAAAGAGTATGTGCTGGTAAAAGACCTGGACAAAATGGCGGACAGCGTAGGGAAAATCCTTTGCCGGCATATTGTGGCACTGTAAGGAGCCGCCTCTTTTCAGCCGGGGAGAAACCTGTTACAATAGAACGAACCATAAAGAAAGAGGGGGATTTCTATGAGCATTAAAGAATCTATCGCTAAACGGCGTACTTATTATCAAATCAATAAAACCATTCCGGTAGAAGAAAAAGAAATTACTACGTTAATTAAAGACCTGACGGAACTGGTGCCGGATGCTTTTAATATGAAAAGCGCCCGGGTGGTGGTCGCCCTTGGCAAGCAGCAGGACGCCTTGTGGGATACGATTTATAACGTTTTTGGCGGCAAAGTGTCCCGGGAAAAAATTGATGGGTTTAAAGCGGGTTATGGGACTATTCTGTATTTCTATGACACAGAGGTCGTGAAAAAATTGCAGGAGCAGTTCCCGCTCTATGCAGCCAATTTCCCCATCTGGGCTAACCAGGCTAATGGGATGCTGCAATTTACCATTTGGTCCGGCCTGGAAGAATTGGGGCTAGGGGCTAATTTGCAGCACTACAATCCTGTGATCGACGATGCTGTTCGGGCTATGTTTAACCTGCCCAAATCCTGGACACTGCTGGCGGAAATGCCGTTTGGCGGTATTGCCGGGCAGCCGGGACACAAAGACAAAGAAGATATTTCCCTGCGGGTAAAGGTTGTAGGGGACTAAAATTAATTCTTGTGTCAAGCCCGGAGATTTGACAGATTTCCGGGCACTTGGTACAATACGTGGTATGATAACTCTATATGGATACAGGCTGGGAACGGAAGGAGTACAGCAACGTGTTGCGGCAGAGAGGATGCGGCCGGTGAAAGCATCTGCAACACAGCTGGAAGGTCGTCCGGGAGCCGGGAGTGTGAGGAGCGCTCCCCGTTAGACACGTTACGTCTATAGAGGTGCTCAAGCAATTGAGAACATAGGTGGTACCGCGATACAACTCGTCCTATAACTAGGACGGGTTTATTTTTTTGAGGAGGCGGAAATATGGCAGAAGAAAACAATATCCCCAAGGTGTATGATCCCAAGTTGGTGGAGAAAAAATGGTATGCGTTTTGGATCGAAAATGGCTATTTCCATCAGGAAGTGGATACGGACCGGACGCCTTTCAGCGTGGTCATCCCGCCTCCCAATATTACCGGGAAGCTCCATATGGGCCATGCCTTGGATAATACGCTCCAGGATATTTTAGTGCGCTGGCACCGGATGCTGGGAGAAAATGTATGCTGGCTACCGGGCTATGACCATGCCGGACTGGCGACCCAGATCAAAGTGGAAGAAGAGCTGAAGAAAAAAGAGGGATTGACCCGTTATGATCTGGGCCGGGAAGAATTTGTAAAACGGGTCTGGAAGTGGAAAGAAGCCTACGGGGATGAAATCGTGACCCAGCTGAAATCCCTGGGCATTTCCTGCGACTGGGACCGGCAGCGCTTTACCATGGACGAAGGATTGTCCCGTGCGGTGCGGGAAGCTTTTGTCAGTCTGTATGAAAAAGGCTTGATTTACAAAGGCACCCGGATGATTAACTGGTGCGTCAACTGCCGCACGGCCCTAAGCGACGTGGAAGTGGAACATCAGGATGAAGCAGGGAGTTTGTGGTATATTAAGTATCCTGTTGTGGGCGAACCGGGGAATTATCTGACCATCGCCACCAGCCGCCCGGAAACCATTCCCGGTGATACGGCAGTAGCCGTCAACCCCCAGGATGCACGGTACGCTTCCTTTGTGGGCAAACAAATTGCTTTGCCGACGACGGACCGGGTAATCCCGATTATTGCGGACGACTATGTGGATTTGGAATTTGGGACTGGCGCCGTGAAAATTACTCCGGCCCATGACCCCAATGACTATGAAGTGGGACAGCGTCACCAGCTGGAACAGATCACCGTCATCGGCTTGGACGGGAAAATGACCCGGGAAGCTGGAAAATATGAAGGGCAGGATCGCTACGAATGCCGCAAAAATATTGTAAACGACCTGAAAGAAGCAGAACTTTTGGTTAAAATAGAGGATGCCCCTCACTCTGTGGGACATTGCCAGCGCTGCCACCATGTGGTAGAACCTATGATTTCCACCCAATGGTTTGTGAAAATGCAACCTTTGGCGGAAGCGGCCATCCGGTGCATCACGGAAGGACATACCAAATTTGTACCGAAACGGTTTACCAAAACCTACCTGCAATGGATGGAAAATATTCATGACTGGTGTATTTCTCGTCAGATCTGGTGGGGACACCGGATCCCTGTGTGGTATTGCGATGACTGCGGGGCCGTGAGCGCCTCCCGCACGGATCTGACCGCCTGCCCAAAATGCGGCAGCACCCATATCCATCAGGATGAAGATGCGCTGGATACCTGGTTCAGTTCCGGGCTGTGGCCGTTTTCCACCTTCGGCTGGCCCGATCATACCAAGGAATTGGCACAGTGGTATCCCACCAGTGTCCTGGTGACCGGCTACGACATTATTTTCTTCTGGGTAGCCCGGATGATTACCATGGGCGAAGAATTTATGCACAAAGAGCCGTTCCATCACGTATTCATTCACGGCCTGGTGCGGGATGACCAGGGTCGGAAAATGAGTAAGTCCCTGGGTAACGGCATTGATCCACTGGAAGTGGTGGGGCAGTATGGTGCCGATACCCTGCGCTTTATGCTGATTACGGGAAATACACCGGGCAATGATATGCGGTTCTACTGGAACCGGATTGAAAGCACCCGGAATTTTGCCAATAAAATCTGGAATGCGTCCCGTTTTGCCCTGATGAACCTGGAAGGCTACGACAAAGAGGCTGAAAAAGCGCCGCTGACGCTGGCAGATAAGTGGATTCTGTCCCGCTTGCAGCACACGGTAGCCGAAGTGACCCGCGATTTGGAAAAATTTGAACTGGGCGAAGCCGGCCGCTTGCTGTACGAATTTATTTGGGGCGAAGTCTGTGACTGGTACGTAGAACTGGCGAAACCTCGTCTTTACAATAAAGACAACGCAGCCGAACGAGCTACAGCCCAGCATGTACTGTGTACCGTTTTGGAAACGGCAATGCGCCTGCTTCATCCCTACATGCCGTTTATCACCGAAGAAATCTGGCAGCATCTGCCCCATGAAGGAAACAGCATTATGGTGGCTCCCTGGCCGCAGGAGGATGTTGCTTTGGAAAATGCGGAGGCAGAACAGCAAATGACCGTCATGATGGATGTGATCAAAGCCATCCGGAATATGCGGGCAGAAGTCAGCGCAGCGCCGGGGCACAAAGCGCCGGCCATTGTGCTGACTGGAAAGGAATTAAAGCCTGTCTTTACGCAGCATATGCACTATGTGCAGCAGCTGGGCACTGTGGATACGCTTACAATAGGAGATTTGGACGCTGCAGCACCGGAAAACGCCCTCACAACGGTAGTGACGGGAGCCAAGGTATATCTGCCCTTGAAAGGTCTGATCGACGTAGAAAAGGAAATGGCACGGCTTCAGAAAGAGCTGACAGGGGCCGAACAGGAAGCTAAACGCTGCAGCGGGAAACTTTCCAACGCAAACTTCCTGCAAAAAGCACCGGAAGCGGTAGTCAACAAAGAAAAAGAAAAACAAGCAGAACTGACGGCGAAAATTGCCGGACTGAAAGAACGGATGGAAACCCTGAAAGCATTGTAATCCAGAAAGGAGATAGACCATGGATTATCAAGAGGCGGTTGGATATCTGGACGATATGGGAAAGTTCGGCAGCCATTTGGGCCTGGAACGGATCCAGGGACTGGCGGCGCTGCTGGGACATCCGGAGCAAAAAATCCGCACGATCCATGTGACCGGTACTAACGGAAAGGGGAGCGTGGTGTCCTTTCTGTCCAATATCCTGGCGCAGGCGGGGAAAAAGGTGGGGAGCTATACCTCGCCCCACTTTGTCCGCTACAATGAGCGGATCTGTTTGAACGGGCAGGACATCGGCGACAAGGATTTTGCCGACCTTACGGAAACAGTGAAAAAAGCCTTGGACCAGTGGATGGCTGGTGGCGGCGAGCAGCCCACCCAGTTTGAATTCATTACGGCTATGGCCTTTTTGTACTTTGCCCGGCAGCAGGTGGACTATGCGGTGATTGAAGTGGGTATGGGCGGCCTGTGGGATTCTACTAATATCATTATCCCGGAAGTGAGCGTCATCACCAATGTGACGCTGGAACATACGGACCGGTTGGGGAAAACCGTGGAAGCCATTGCCCACCAGAAGTCCGGGATTATCAAGCCCCATGTGCCAGTAGTGACCTGTGCTGACGGGGCAGCCCTATCCGTGATTACTGAAACAGCGGAGAAACTATCGGCTCCTTTGTATGTATTTGGACGGGATTTTTCCGTTACGGAAGAACAAAGCTCTATGGCACGGCAGCTTTTCCGCTATGATGGTGGAACGAAGTCCCTGGAGATAGAAATCCATCTGGCTGGGGAACACCAAATGATAAACGGGGCGGCAGCCCTAAAAACCGCAGAACTCCTGGCTGCAAAGGATCCGGATATCACCGAACAAGCCATGCTGCGCGGTATGGCACAGACCCGGTGGCCAGGACGGCTGGAGCTGATTCATCAGAAACCGGATATTATTTTGGATGGAGCCCATAATCCTTCCGGGGTTACGGTGCTGCGGAAAGCTCTGGATTTGTATTACCCCCATGCCCACAGGACTTTTGTATTTGGCATGATGGCCGATAAAGATGTGAGCGAAGTTTCTGAGATTCTGTTTAGGGACAGCGATACCATTTACACCGTACTGGCCCATGTGGGAGACCGGGCGGAGACGCCGGAAAAACTGGCCAAGCGGCTTCACAAAAATGCAGTGCCTATGCAGGATCTGAAAGCTGCCTACCAGAAAGCGGTCAAAGAAACTAAACTGGACGATGTAGTCATCGTATGCGGGAGCTTGTATCTCATCGGAACGTTTAAAGAACTGGAATTGGACAGGTAAGGATATGAACGGACCTCGAACCTGGGGACTTCCCAAGTCCTGGAACCTGAACCAAATCCTTTTTGGAATGTTGGCGGTACTGTTTTTTGTGCTACCACTTCATCAGGAACTGGCAGGGATCGTTTTTTTCCTGTGCTTTTTCCTGAATCTATGCAATGTGTATAAAACAGGGCAGTTTTGGCCTACCTGCCACGTGCCCAAAGCCATCAGCCGCAGCCTGTGGGCATTGTTTCTGTTAAGCCTTATCAGTTGCCTGTGGTCCCCGGCGCCTGGTGCCAGCTTGTTTAACTGGGTATGGGTAGTAGGGCAGGAAGCAGGAATTTTTTATCTGGTCCTGCGGTACGCCAGTACCGGGCGGCGTTCCCTGTTTCTCATGAAAGTCTTTATGATTTCTGCAGGCGTTGTAGCGGCCTTTGGCCTGTGGCAATATTTTTACGGAGTCACTTTACAGAATGTGGAATGGGTGGATCACGATGCTTTCCGGCATGTGTACCGCCGGGCCGTATCCACACTGGTCAATCCCAATATCCTGGGGACTTTTCTGGTTTTGACCGTAGCCTATTGTGAAGGCATCTTTGCGCCGCTTAAAGGGGGGAAACCCCGGGCGGCCCTGGTGGTGATTTTTCTTTTGGCAACGGCCTGCCTGATTCTTACCTTTTCCCGGGGCAACTGGGTAGCGTATTTCTGGGTACTGTTTATTTTTGCCGGGGCCTTTTACCACAAAGCCTTTTTGCCCTTTATCGGGGGCGGTCTGGGCGTTTTATACCTGTGCTGGAACAAGATTGCGGAACGCCTTATGTCGATTTTTTCCGTGCAGGATACGTCTGCCGAGCTGCGGTTCTTCTATCTGGAGACATCCCTTGATATGATACGGGACCATCCTTTTGGGGTGGGGTGGTACGGCTATGGGTATGCGTTTCCTTCCTACAATTTTTTCATGGATAAGGACGTATTCATGTACCACAGCCATAATTTACTGCTGAATATTACGGCAGAACTGGGAATTGCTGGGCTGTTCCTCTTCCTGTTTTTTATCGTTCACATGTTTTTCCTGGCCAGGGAGATCCGGCACCGGGCGCATGTGCGGCCTTGGATACGGGGTGTGGCTTGCGGGTATATGGCTTCCCTGGTAGGGATTTTTATCAGCGGGCTGACGGACTACACACTGTTTAATACCCAGCTGGGCATGCTGTTCTGGGCGGGTAACGCCGTACTTTTGGTGCTACATCATTTGTCACTGGTGGAGTCTCAAAAAACAGCATCATCACATTAGAATTTCTTAAAATGATTCCCTCATTCATCGGAGAAAAACTTTGATGGATGGGGGAGTATTAATTTCTCTCTTGACAAAGCCAATTTATCTGGTAGAATTTTAATTAGAATAATTCTAATTATCTTTTTGAAAGGGTTTGCAATGACGAAATATGGGGAGAGCATTTTAAAGATCGTGTGTTCCACGGGTAAACATATGACGGCAGAACAGATTTTTTTCCTGTTGCGGCAGGAATATCCAAAAGTTGCGATGGCGACTGTCTACAACAACCTGAATGCGCTGGAGGCACAGGGAAAGATTCGCAAAATCAGTATGGAAGGCTTTGCGGACCGGTATGATACCAGTGCTCGACATGACCATCTGGTCTGTATCCAGTGCGGACAGCTGCAGGATGTGGAACTGCCGGATATGAAGGAGCTTTTTTCTAAGGAAGCCGGCGTCCCTGTGGTGGCTTACGATCTCAGGCTCTACCATCTTTGCGCGGCTTGCCGTTCCAAAAAGAACCAGACAAAAGGAGGCTAAGACTATGTCAATGCTAGGCAAAGAAGTGGCGGATTTTTCCGTGCAGGCGTTTGTAAACGGTGAATTTAAAACGGTGACAAAAAAGGATGTTCTGGGCCATTGGAGCGTATTTTTCTTCTATCCGGCGGATTTTACTTTTGTATGTCCTACGGAATTGGAAGACCTGCAGAACAAATATGCGGATTTTAAGGCTGCGGGCTGCGAGATTTATTCCGTTTCCTGTGATTCCCATTTTGTCCACAAAGCATGGCATGACCATTCCGAACGGATTAGCAAGATTACCTATCCTATGCTGGCCGATCCTACCCACGTCCTGTCCCGGGATTTTGATGTACTGACTGAAGAAACCGGTATGGCAGAGCGGGGTAGCTTCATTGTCAATCCAGAAGGCAAAATCGTGATTTGTGAAGTCAACGCGGGCAATGTGGGCCGTAATGCCGATGAATTGTTCCGCCGTCTCCAGGCCAGCCAGTTTGTAGCGGAACATGGAGATCAGGTGTGTCCGGCCAAATGGCAGCCTGGCGCTAAAACCTTAAAGCCGACGCTGGATTTGGTAGGGGCGCTATAAGCCGGACGGACCATATGATGGAAAACACAAACTTTTATGATGCGATTGTGATCGGCGGAGGGCCTGCGGGCCTTACCGCCGGTTTGTATCTGGCACGGGCCTGCTATCGGGTTCTGGTGATTGAAAAAGAAACCTTCGGGGGACAGATTACCATTACTTCCGAAGTGGTGAATTATCCTGGCAGCGGTCCGATTAGCGGCAGAACATTGACGGACCGGATGCGGCAGCAGGCAGAAGCCTTCGACTGTGAATTTCTGCTGGCCAGTGTGGAGAAACTGGATTTTTCCCAGGACGTACGGCAAGTGGTGACAGACCGGGGAACGTTTTCCTGCCTGGGTGTCATTCTTGCTACCGGTGCCCATCCCCGGATGGTGGGCTTTGCCGGAGAAGCACAGTTTAAAGGCCGGGGCATTTCTTATTGTGCGACCTGCGATGGGGAATTTTTCACGGGCAAGGAAGTCTTTGTGGTCGGCGGCGGATTTGCCGCAGCGGAAGAGTCCGTATTTCTCACGAAATACGCTTCCCATGTGACGATTCTCATACGGGGAGAGGACTTTACCTGCGCCAAGCAAACTGCTGACGAAGCCAGAGAAAATGAAAAAATTACTGTCTTGCCGTATACGTCTCTCGTCAAAGTAGAAGGGGATACCATGGTACGCAGCCTGACCTACCAAAATTCCCAAACTGGAGAAATCACAACCTTTACCCCGCCGAATGGGGACAGCTTTGGAATTTTTGTGTTTGCTGGCTACGAACCTTCTACGCAGTTAATCAGAGACTTGGCAGAACTGGATGCCCAAGGGTATGTGATAACGGACCGCAGCCAGAAAACTAGTGCGGATGGCTTATATGCGGCTGGCGATGTGTGCATCAAACCCTTACGGCAAGTGGTCACAGCAACAGGAGACGGAGCCATTGCGGCAACGGAATTGGAAAAATATCTGTCCCTGATGCAGAAAAAGACCGGAAGAAAAGCCGATCTGCCAGTCCGCCGGGCCAGAGCCCACCAGGTCGTGGATGGAGAAAGGGATAATGGAAGCACGGAAAAATCTGATGCCCTGCTTTCTCCAGAGATGCGGGAGCAGCTGGCCGCTGTTTTTGCACGGATGGCACAGCCTCTTATTCTGGAACTGCACCTGGACGAGCGCCCTGTGTCTATGGAACTGCGGCACTATATGGAAGAACTGGCCGGGATGACGGAAAAACTTTCTGTCACGATTTCTCAAAGCGGAGGAAAAGACCTTCCCTTTGTAGAAATCGCTACAAAAGAGAGTGTTTCCACAGGCCTGCGTTTTCACGGCGTACCCGGTGGGCACGAATTTACTTCTTTTGTCCTGGGGTTGTACAATGCGGCAGGGCCGGGACAGCCGCTTTCCGATACCGATAGGGCTGGGATTTTAGCCATTACGCATCCTGTGAAGCTGCAAATTTTGGTGTCTTTATCCTGTACTATGTGCCCGGAACTGGTAGCGGCTGCCCAGCACATTGCGGCACTTAATTCCAATGTTACAGCGGATGTGTATGATCTAAATCACTTTTCCGGCTTAAAAGAAAAATATAATGTGATGAGTGTTCCCTGCCTTGTGATCAACGAGGGAGAAAAGGTCCTGTTTGGCAAGAAATCCATTGGAGAACTCCTTCAGGAACTGTAATGCTTTGCTAAAGGAATCTGCTGCCTGTAAAAATGGGTAACAGATTCTTTTTTATTGACGGCGCCTCCAGAAAAAGGGTATACTACTTTTTAATTAATTCTCTGAGAAGAAAAAACAGGAACGATAAAGAAAACAAAGGAAGAAGGCATGGTGGGAATGGGTAATTCTTTAGAAGCTGTCTATGAGCTGATGGAAGGAGCGTACGACCTTCACGTGCATCCGGGGCCCTGCGTGTTTCCACGCAAGCAGAATGACTTTGCCATCATGCAGGCAGCCAGCGACCGGAAGATGGCGGGCATTATGCTGAAAAGCCACTACGAATATACAGGCCTTCGAGCCCAGTTAATCAACGAAAGCGGGAAATTTACGGCCAAAGCCTTTGGGGGAATGGCGCTCAACTGGCCGGTAGGGGGATTGAATCCCCTTGCGGTAGCCTATGCTTTGAAAACCGGGGTAAAAATCATCTGGATGCCTACCTTGGATGCAGATAACAGTGTCAAACGTCTTACCATGGGGCCGGGGAAGGTATATAAGCATCCGGGCATATCTGTGGTTGACGAAAAGGGGAAGCTCAAGGACGTAGTCTATGAAATCATGGATCTGGTAAAAGAAAGCGGGAGCTGCTATCTGGCGACCGGGCATGTAAGCCCGGAGGAAGCTATCCTGTTGTGCCGGGAAGGGCGGAAACGCAACGTCCCTATGATTCTTACCCATCCGGAACTGACCATTACCAGCGTGCCGGCAGCCATCCAAAAAGAATTAGCGGATGCAGGAACCTTGATTGAGAAAAACTGGATTAACATTCCCCAGGGCTGTGTCACGGAAACGGAAATGGCGGAACACATCCGGATTGTAGGGCCATCCCGGGTCTATATTGCCACGGACCGGGGACAGAAAAGCGGCCTTCCGCCGGTGGAAGACTATGCCCGCTTTATTGACCTTTTGCTGCGTAGCGGCTTTAGCAAGGCGGAAATCCGTTTGATGGCCCACACTGTGCCGGAAAAAATCGTGGGGTAACAGGAGACTATCATGGGACGAAAACAAAAGGGGCTGCTCTACGCCCTGGCAGCGGCATTTTTCTTTTGCTTTACGGAAGTCTGTATGAAGAAAATTGGCGGCCAGTTGGGCGGTATTCAGGTGACGTTCAGTCGTTATATTCTGGCAGGGATTTTACTTTTGCCGCTGGCACGTCGGGAACTGCGCCGCAGACATACCAGCGTATCTCTTGCCCAATTTTGGGAGATGAACCTGCTGGGACTGTGGGGTGTGGTTTTGGTGGCGCCTTTTTACCAGACTGGGACCGTGATGCTGGGCGCAGGAATCAGCAGCGTGCTGTTTTCTATTAATCCGTTATGCGTGGCACTGATGGCAGCGCTGCTTTTAGGGGAACCGGTGCGGCTGCGGCAGAAGCAGGGGCTGGCACTCCAGGTGATTGCGATTTTTGTGCTGGTAAATCCCCTGGAAAGCTACCTGGACCCCGTTGGCCTTTTGATACTATTCCTTTCCGTGTTCTTTTATTCCCTTTATGCAGTGCGAGGGAGACGGCTTTCCTCGGAACTGGGGAGCTTGGTAATGACCTGCGGCGGTTTTTTGTGCGGCGGGGTGCAAACGGCTATATTGGCGGGGTTAACACATATCTCCACCGTCAGTTTTTTCCTGCGGCAGCATGACTTAGCTGCTTTTGCGGATATTCCTTTTTTTACCGGATATACTTGGGATAATTTGCCCTGGGTATTGCTGCTGTATATCGGCGTTACGATTTTTGCCTTTTTATGCTGGTTCTACGCTATGGATTGCGGCGGTACCGCATTGGGCAATCTGACCTATTTCTTTAAGCCCATCCTTTCTCCGCTCCTTGCCATCGTATTTGTCGGGGAGACCATCACCGGGCGGATGTTATGTGGGATGGGACTTATGCTGGCGGGGGCGCTGGTATGCCTTTTGCCAGAGAAAAATAAGGGTAACAAGGCAGAGTCATTAGCGGATCACGCTTGAAATGGTTTTATAATCTGATCAGCTGTGCTATAATTTTAAGGTAATAGTGTTAGCAGAATGAAACTGCCGGGGGCAGTGGTTTCTGCGTGCAAAGATTGTATAGGCGGTGAAAACATGAGCATTACGGTGAAAGACGTAAAACATATCGCAACATTGTGCCGGTTAAACGTGCCGGATGATGAAATGGATATGTTTGTGGGACAGTTTAATCAGATTTTGGAATACGCTGAAATCCTGAAAAAAGTGGATACCAAGGGCATTGAACCTTCCCCCTATGTGCTGCCCATCAGCAACGTGCTGCGGGACGATGTACCCCGGACGGGGGTATCTCATGAGGAAGCAATGGAGAATGCGCCGGAAGAATATGAAGGCGGCTTCAAGGTTCCCCGTGTCATCGAATAAGAGGAGGGTTAGTCGTGGCTCTATATAATGAAACAGCACATGCACTCCATGAAAAGCTGGTCAAAAAAGAAATCAGCTCCGTGGAGCTGACCAAGGCTGTATATAATCGGATTGATGAAGTAGAAGATAAGGTCAAGGCCTATCTGACACTGGATAAGGAAAACGCTCTGAAACAGGCGGAAAAAGTGGATGCCATGCTGGCTGCAGGAGAGACCATTAAACCGCTGGCGGGGATTCCGGGAGCGATTAAGGACAATATCAGTACCAAAGGACTGCGCACGACCTGTGCTTCCAAAATATTGGAACACTTTGTCCCTGTCTATGATGCCCACGTGATTGAAAATCTGCGGAAAGAGGAAGCGATTTTCCTGGGCAAGACCAACATGGATGAGTTTGCCATGGGTTCTACCACGGAAACGTCTCATTTTCAGGTAACCCATAATCCCTGGGATCTTTCCCGTGTGCCCGGTGGTTCTTCCGGCGGCAGTGCGGCCTCTATCGCAGCTGGCGAAGCAATTTGGAGCCTGGGCAGCGATACGGGCGGCTCTATCCGGCAGCCTGCATTTTTTAACGGTTGCGTGGGACTAAAACCCACTTATGGCCGTGTTTCCCGGTATGGGTGTGTGGCATTTGCCTCTTCTCTGGACCAGATCGGGCCCATCACCCGGGACGTAACGGATGCGGCGCTGGTATTAAATACCATCAGTGGGGTGGATCCCCATGACTCTACCAGTTATAATGCACCAGTACCTGATTATACCAAGGCTCTGAAACAAGATGTGAAAGGCATGACCATTGGCCTTCCGAAAGAATATTTTGGAAAGGGAACGGATCCCAAAGTTGCTGAACAAGTGAAACTGGCGGCGAAAAAATTTGAGGAATTGGGAGCCCATGTGGTGGAGGTATCCCTGCCCCATACTGAGTATGCTGTAATTACCTATTACATCATCGCTCCTGCAGAAGCTTCTGCCAACCTGGGACGCTTTGACGGCGTACGGTATGGCTATCGGGCAGCGGCAGAATCTGCGCCGGAAATGATGCGCCGGACCCGTACCGAAGGGTTTGGCAAGGAAGTGCGGCGGCGGATTATGCTGGGGACTTATGTATTAAGTTCTGGCTACTATGATGCATATTACAATAAAGCCATGCAGGTCCGGACATTGATCCGCAACGACTTTACCAATGCCTTTGCGCAATGCGATCTGCTTTTAACACCTACCTCTCCTGTAGTTGCGTATCCCCTGGATGCCAAAATGGATCCTCTGACTGTATACATGCTGGATGTGACGACCATTCCGGTAAATATGGCGGGGCTGCCCGGTATTTCCATCCCCTGTGGATTTGTGGATGGCATGCCAGTAGGGGCACAGCTCATCGGCAAGGCATTAGGCGAAGAAACCTTGTTGCGGGCTGCGTACACCTTTGAACAGGCGACGGATTTCCATAAAGCCGTGGCGCCGCTGGGAGGATTGAAATTATGACAGAATATACCACTGTAATCGGGTTGGAAGTCCACGCGGAACTAAAAACCAAAACCAAGGCTTTTTGTTCCTGCTCTACAGAATTTGGCAGTGCCCCCAATACCCATGTGTGTCCGGTGTGCCTGGGAATGCCGGGAGCGCTCCCTGTGATCAACAAACAAATGGTAGAATTTGCGCTGCGCTTTGCGTTAGCTGTCAACTGTGATATCCAGCGCTACAGCAAATTTGACCGGAAAAACTACTATTATCCAGACTTGGCCAAAGCCTATCAGATTTCCCAATTTTATCAGCCCATCGCCCTAGGCGGTCATTTGGATGTAACCGTAGGCGGCAAAACCAAGCGGATTGGGATTACCCGTATCCATATGGAAGAAGATGCTGGCAAGCTGGTTCATTCCGGTGCATCCATCAGCACCTCTGACTTTTCTGCAGTGGACTACAACCGGGCCGGCGTACCACTGATTGAAATTGTATCCGAACCGGATATGCGGTCTGCGGAAGAAGCCCGGGCCTATATGGAAAAATTACGGGATTACCTGCAATATACGGAAGTCTGTGATGGCAAAATGGAAGAAGGGTCCATGCGCTGCGACGCCAATATTTCCATTATGCCGGAAGGTTCCAAAGAATTTGGTACCCGTGCAGAAATCAAAAACCTGAATTCCTTTAAAGCCTTGGAGCGGGCCATTGCCTACGAAGTGGAGCGGCAGAAGGAAATCCTGGAAGACGGCGGCCATGTGGTACAGGAGACCCGTACCTGGGATGATGCCCAGGGTATGACCTTTTCCATGCGCAGCAAGGAAGAAGCTCACGACTACCGGTATTTCCCGGAGCCGGATCTGGCACCCATTATTATTGAAAAAGAATGGGTAGAAAAAGCACGCCAGGAACTGCCGGAACTGCCAGATGCCAAATTGCAGCGTTTCATGAAAGAAAAAGGATTGGACGAATACAGTGCATCCCTCTTGGTCGCCAATAAAAAGATGGCCAACTACTTTGATGAAGCGTCAAAGGAAACTTCTGACGGCAAAGGCGTGGCTAACTGGATGCTGGGCGATGTATCTGCTTATCTGAACTCCAATGCCTGTGGTATTGAGGATTTCCCCATTTCTGCCAGCCATTTGGGAAAAATGGTGGAACTGATCCAAAAGGGCGTTCTTTCCAGTAAGACGGCTAAAAAAGTATTTGCCGCTATGTTGAAGGAGGACAAAGATCCTGCCGCCCTTGTAAAAGAACTGGGACTGGAACAGATGAACGATGCAGGGGCCCTGCAGGCTATGGTTGCAGAAGTCATTGCCGCAAATCCCAAATCTGTGGAAGACTTTAAAGCCGGTAAAGATCGTGCCATTGGGTTCCTTGTGGGGCAAATCATGAAGAAAACCCATGGAAAAGCCAATCCCGGCATGGTGAACCAACTGATCATTAAGACCATTAAGGGAGAATAACCTTTTCTGCTAAGCAAAGAAAACTGCCCTGTACATCTGTGCAGGGCAGTCATTTTTTACTGGCACGCATGCTGGGGGCAGGCGGCATTTTATGAAATTGATTGCAAGGTAAGTGAGGCAGGACATGGTAACGACAGCAGCATTAAAAGCATACTGCAAAAGTCTGGGACTTACGGAAGTCGGTGTTGCCGACCATATTCCCCGGCCGGAAAAGGAAGACCCCCTTTGTCCGCTGGCAGCCGGTAAAGGCCCGGAACGGTATGAACTCACCACTGTACTTCCCGGGTGCCGTAGTGCCCTTGTGATTTTATTTCCCTATAAACTGCCGGATATAGCAGGTAGCAATTTGTCTCTCTATTGCCAGATCCCTGATTATCATCCTGTAGTGAGGGGATATCTGGCAAAAATTGCGGACTGGATACAAGCGCACGCTCCTTTTAGCCATACTGCCTGCCTGGTGGATACCTCTCCTTTGGCGGAGCGGCTATTAGCCGTGCAGGCCGGCGTAGGGATTTTAGGAGATAATGGGTGCGTGATCAATACAACCTATGGGTCTTATTGCTTTATTGGGGCCGTACTGATGGATTTTCCATTAGAAGTATCCTCTCCAGCAAAGGGCGTATGCCTGCATTGCGGACGCTGCGCCAAAGCCTGCCTGGGACAATGCTTTAGTACAGAAGGATATGCCTACCCTCTTTGTAAATCCTATCTCACCCAGAAAAAAGGAGAGTTGACACCGGAAGAGAAAAACGTGATGGGCAAATCTCCCACGATTTTTGGATGTGATGTATGTCAGACAGTGTGCCCTTTGAACCGGGACGCAAAGAATACACCGCTGCCGGAATTCTGGAAAAGCCGGATGAAGCGTCTATCGATAGAGGATCTGGACTCTCTCTCCAACCGGGAATTCCGGAAAAAATACGGAAACTATGCGTTCAGCTGGCGGGGAAAACAAATTCTTTTGCGCAACCTGTCCTTGGCAGGCCATAGCAAAAATACATAAGACATCTTTCCCTTATGCGATTTATTCTATGCTTTCTGGTGTTCCGTGGCATAGACGCCGGCAAAAATTACCAGTGCACCAACAAGCTGCACTGGTCCCAGGGGATCGCCGTTAAGAAAATGTCCGCTGGTCATACCCACCACCGGGGCCAGATTGAGAAACACGGAGGTAATGCTGGCCCCTGCGTATTTTACGCCGGCGTTCCAGCTTACGTTGGCAGCAATGCCGCCTAAGAAAATCAGATACAGGAGACATCCTAAAAGCGGCAGAGACAGGGACGTAGGATGAAATTCCTGTATGGCGCAGCCATAAAGCAGCGTGCCCATACCCCCGAACAGACCACACCAGCCCATAATAGTAACTAAACTAAGATGTCCTGTGATTCGTTTGGCACTTAGCGTATAAAAGGCCCAGCAAAGCTGGGAAGCAAGGCATAACAAGTCTCCGGAATTAAAGCGGAACTGGATGAGACGGGACCAGTCTCCCTGGACTACGATAGCAGATACGCCGCAAAAGGCCAGCACATTGCCCAGCCATCCTCTTTTGGTTACGTGTTCTTTTAAAAGAAAAAAGGCCAGCACTGCCGTAATGGTGGGGGTAATCGCCGTAATGAGGGTGGAATTGGTGACGGTAGTGGTTTTAAGTCCGATAAACTGCAAAACACTATTGCCCATCATCCCGGTAAGCCCCATGAAAAGTAAAACAGGCCAGTCGTGCGCCAAAGGCCAGAAAGCGGACGGGTGCCACCATTTTAAATACCCCAGACACAGCACGCCCACCACAATCCAGCGTGTGGCAATAATGGTTTCCGGCGTCCATGCGGTAAGCAGCCATTTGACCAGTATGGGCTGGAAGCCCCAAATGAACATGGCTGCGGTTAAGAGAAAAAATGTATGAAACCGGGACATGGCAGGTCTCCCTTTTGTCAAAATAGTCTATTCTGGGTATAGAATACTATAAAAAGGCGGACTTTCCTAGACTGTTTTTAAAAAATCGGAAGCATAAGTTGGCGCTTGCATTTTTTAGCATAACATAGTATACTTGGAAAGCTGAATGTAATTTTGGCACTACCGCCCGGAGAGGTTTCAAAACCCCTGCAGGGGTACCGTATTCGGCGAGTCTTGGGATGAGGGAGGTGCAAAGAATGTACGCAATTATCCGTACTGGCGGCAAACAATACCGTGTCAGCGAAGGCGACGTGGTCAACGTTGAAAAGCTGAACGTGGAAGAAGGACAGGAAGTCGTTTTTGACGAAGTCCTGACCGTCGTGAATGACGGCGATGTAAAAGTAGGGGCTCCTACTGTTGCAGGTGCTAAAGTCACTGCAAAAG
This sequence comes from uncultured Acidaminococcus sp., assembly GCA_905213155.1. Taxonomy (GTDB): domain Bacteria; phylum Bacillota; class Negativicutes; order Acidaminococcales; family Acidaminococcaceae; genus Acidaminococcus. The sequence goes on from CAJMHI010000018.1 coordinate 19,750, forward strand.
TGGCGAAACAGGGCAAAGCCGATAAAATTTTGGTCTTTAAATACAGAGCAAAATCTAACTATCGGAAACGGCAAGGACATCGTCAGCCGTTTACCCAGGTCGAAATTACTTCTATCCAAGCCTAAGCCATGATTACCGTCGATTTGTTCGAAGATAGTCAGGGACGAATTACAGGATACCAGGTGCTCGGCCATGCAGACTCTAATCCGGAAGGATTTGATGAGGTGTGCGCCTTGGTGTCTTTGACTACCCAGCTTCCCATTCTGGGCCTGGAGCAGGTACTGCATCGCAAGGTCAAGTACAGTGCAGACCAGGACAGCGGAGCGCTGGCGGTAGCACTGGAAGAAAGTGCTGATGAGCAGACGGAACTTTTGTTTCGCACCATGGTCTGTGGACTGCGGGAGCTCAAAAAGTACTATCCCCAGTATTTGACAACGCAAGAACACAGGAGGTGAACATCGTGTTCGAATTAATCCTTCAATTGCACGCTCATAAAAAAGGGTCCGGTTCCACCCACAACGGCCGTGACTCCAATGCACAGCGGATGGGTACAAAAGCACACGACGGACAGCTGGTAACGGCAGGATCCATCATTGTGCGGCAACGGGGTACCCGTTTCCATATGGGCAAGAACGTTGGCATGGGTAAAGATTATACCATTTATGCCAAGGTCGCTGGCAAGGTTTCCTTTGAAAGATGGGGAAAAGAACGCCGCATGATCAGCGTGACCCCGGTGGAAGCCGAAGCATAAAGAAGAAGCACAGGAGTGTTGCCACGTGCAGCACTCCTTTTGTTTTATAGTAGAACCAAATCATTCAATATTTTAGAAATAATTCACAAAGAATTTACAGAAAGTATACTTCTATTTTCTACACAGTATAGTATAATTATTGTCCATGAAGTTTGCTGATGGCAGAAAATATAAGGTTTCGCGAGTGCTCAGTGGTTGGACATCGCGTTCCTGCTCATGTATAAAGAGAGGAGCACGAGATGCTGAGTGAAGGCGTTAACATATACAAAGGCTGATCAATAAGTACGTTGATTGCCTTATTTTTTTTGCTTGTTTGAAAGGGGAGGCCACCTTCCCTGCCTGGAGAAAAGGAGTGAGAGACCACATGTTCAAGCCGGTTCAACATGGCGACCGCAAACGGTACAGTTATGCTCGGATCAAAGAAGTTTTGAAGATGCCCCATTTGATTGATTTACAGAGAAAATCATACGAATGGTTCATCAGAGAAGGATTGCATGATGTATTCCAGGATGTTTCCCCGATTAAGGATTTTACGGACAATCTGGAACTGAGCTTTGAAAACTTTACCATCGGGGATCCCAAATATGATATTGAGACCTGCAAAGAAAAAGATGCTACCTATGCGGCACCTTTGAATGTGGATGTGCGCCTGCTGTACAAAGATACCGGCGAGATTAAAGAATCCACTGTATTCATGGGGGATTTTCCCCTGATGACCGATACTGGGACCTTCGTCATTAACGGAGCAGAACGGGTTATCGTCAGCCAGCTGGTGCGTTCTCCCGGCGTGTATTATGCAAAAGACCAGGATTCCATGGGGAAATTCCTCTATGGGACGACGGTTATTCCGAACCGCGGCGCCTGGATCGAATACGAAACAGACCTGAATGATATTATTTATGCCCGTGTGGACCGGACCCGGAAACTGCCGGCTACGGCGCTGCTGCGTGTAATGGGCCTGCCTACCAATGATGACATCATCCGGGCGTTTGGAGAACATCCTTTCCTTACCGCAACTCTGGCTAAGGATACCACCCGTAACGAAGACGATGCCATGCTGGAGATTTACCGGAAACTTCGTCCTGGTGAACCTGCCAACCTGGAAAACGCGGCCCAGCTGATTAAAAATATTTTCTCCGATAACCGGCGCTATGACCTGGCCAGTGTAGGCCGTTATAAAATTAACAAAAAATTGGGGTGGCGCTTCCGCCTCCTGGGCAAAAAACTCACCAGTCCGATTGCTTTTGTCAATGCGGATGGAACCCAGGGAGACGTAGTGCTACCTGCCGGAACTGTGATCGGCGATGCCGAGATTGATACGCTGGAACAAAGCGGAATTTATCGGGACGCCGGCTATGCAGATGCCTGGGTGGAATACAGGGAACAACCGGAGCATATTGTAGTCACCAAAGATATTGATGCGGCAGTACGGACGATTACCCCGGCTGACGTGATTGCTTCTTTTGCCTATCTCTTAAATGTAATCGATGGCATGGAAGGCAAGGATGATATTGACCACCTGGGAAATCGGCGCGTGCGCTGCGTGGGCGAACTGCTGCAGAATCAGTTCCGAATCGGTCTGTCCCGTATGGAAAGGGTTATCCGGGAGCGGATGACATTGCAGGATGCAGATGTCATTACGCCCCAGGCTCTGATTAATATTCGTCCGGTTGTGGCTGCCGTGAAAGAATTCTTTGGCAGTAGCCAGCTGTCCCAGTTTATGGACCAGAATAACCCGCTGGCTGAACTGACCAATAAACGGCGTCTTTCTGCCCTAGGGCCTGGGGGACTGTCTCGGGAGCGAGCCGGATTTGAAGTCCGCGACGTACATAACTCTCACTATGGCCGGATTTGCCCTATTGAAACCCCTGAAGGACCTAACATTGGTTTGATCGGTTCCTTGGCGGCTTACGGCGTAGTTAACCGCTACGGCTTTATTGAAACTCCGTATCGCCGCGTGGATAAAGAAACCGGACGTGTCACCAATGAAATTGTGTACATGACCGCCGATGAAGAAGATAAATACGTTATTGCCCAGGCCAACGAACCACTGACGGATGACAATTATTTTGTGAACGACCATATTACCTGCCGGAGAAAAGACGATGTGCTGTCCATTCCTCCCAAAGGGGCAGATTTCATGGACGTTGACCCGAAACAGGTATTGTCCATTGCGGCAGAATTGATTCCTTTCTTGGAAAACGATGACGCCAACCGTGCCCTGATGGGTGCTAACATGCAGCGGCAGGCCGTGCCTCTGCTGAACCCCAAGGCACCTGTAGTGGGTACCGGCATGGAATACAAAGTGGCCATGGACTCCGGCGTTTGCATCCTGGCAAAACATGCCGGGACTGTGAAATATGTCAGCGGGGATAAAATCCTTGTGACACGGGATGACGGCCAAGGCATTGACGAATACAATGTGCTGAAATTTAAACGCTCCAACCAGAGCACCTGCATCAACCAGCGTCCTATCGTATGCAAAGGGGATAAGGTGACAGAAGGACAGGCTCTGGCCGATGGACCGGCGACCGATCATGGGGAACTGGCACTGGGACGCAACGCCATTGCAGCCTATATGCCTTGGGAAGGCTATAACTACGAAGACGCCGTACTGCTGTCCGAAGATCTGGTGAAGGACGATGCCTTTACCTCCATCCACATTGAAGAATACAATTGTGATGCCCGTGATACCAAACTGGGGCCGGAAGAAATTACCCGGGATATTCCTAACGTTTCCGAAGATGCCTTAAAGGATCTGGATGAAGAGGGGATTATCCGCATCGGCGCAGAAGTGCGTCCTGGTGATATCCTGGTGGGCAAAGTGACCCCGAAAGGGGAGACCGAGCTGTCCGCAGAAGAGCGGCTGATCCGTGCCATCTTTGCCGAAAAAGCCAGAGAAGTACGGGACAGCTCCCTGCGTGTGCCCCATGGTGAACACGGAATCATCGACAGTGTGCGGATCTTTACCCGGGAAAATGGGGATGAACTGCCCCCCGGCGTGAATAAACAGGTGCGGGTCAATATTGTTCAAAAACGGAAAATCAGCGAAGGGGATAAGATGGCAGGGCGTCACGGCAACAAGGGCGTTGTGTCCAGAATTCTGCCTCGGGAAGATATGCCGTTTTTGCCTAATGGGGAACCGGTACAGATCGTGCTGAATCCTCTGGGCGTGCCGAGCCGTATGAATATCGGGCAGATTTTGGAAGCCCATCTGGGCTGGGCTGCTTGCGGTCTGGGCAGCCGGATTGAATCCGGCGATCCTACCTTGCCGGCTGAATTAAAAGACGCTGGGTATGATGTGGATAAACATGGCATGCCGGAAACCGTAGAACATGCTGTGCCTGTGGCTGTTCCGGTATTTGACTCGGCCCGTCAGGATGATATGGAAAGAACTTTAAAGCTTGCCGGTGTAGATCCCAGCGGCAAGACCATTCTGTACGATGGACGTACCGGAGAACCGTTTGATAACCCCGTGACCGTAGGCTGCATCTATTATTTGAAATTGCACCATTTGGTTGCTGATAAGATCCATGCCCGTTCTACCGGCCCGTACTCCCTGGTGACCCAGCAGCCGCTAGGCGGCAAGGCGCAGTTCGGTGGACAGCGTTTTGGTGAAATGGAAGTGTGGGCCCTGGAAGGCTATGGCGCTGCCTATACCCTGCAGGAAATTCTGACTGTAAAATCCGATGATGTGGTGGGCCGCGTAAAAGCCTACGAAGCCATTGTCAAAGGAGAAAATATTCCGGAACCGGGCGTTCCTGAATCCTTTAAGGTTCTGGTCAAGGAAATGCAGGCCATTGGATTGGATGTACAAGTCCTGGACGAAGACGATGAAGAAATTGACCTGGATGATGAAGACGAAGATATCGGAATGGGGGATATCGCACGGGAACTGGATATGGATATGTCCCATAAAAACGGACTAAATCCTGCCAATATGGGCGATAGCCATGAAGGCTCCAAACCCGGTGATGAAGAAGAGCTCAGCCCCGATGAAGATCAGCCGGATGACAGTGATTTTGATGTCATTGCCGATATCGGAAACATGAGCATGGACGACCAGAATAACGACGACGGATCTGACGCAGAGTAGGAAGGAGTGAGTGCTCTTGCTGGATGTAAATAGATTTCATTCAATGCGGATTGGTTTGGCATCTCCTGAAAAGATCAGGGCCTGGTCCCACGGGGAAGTCACGAAACCGGAAACCATCAACTACAGAACTTTAAAGCCGGAACGGGATGGGCTGTTCTGCGAGCGGATTTTTGGGCCAACCAAGGACTGGGAGTGCCATTGCGGTAAATATAAACGGATTCGCTATAAAGGGGTTGTGTGCGACAAGTGCGGCGTAGAAGTTACCCGCTCCAAGGTGCGTCGTGACCGCATGGGTTCCATTGAACTGGCTGCTCCTGTGTCCCACATCTGGTATTTCAAGGGAATTCCCTGTCGGATGGGTGCTATTTTGGATATTGGGCAAAGAGCTCTGGAAAAAGTTCTTTACTTTGCCAGCTACATTGTCCTGGATCCGGGAGACACCAACCTGACTAAAAAACAGCTACTTACGGAAGCCGAATACCAGGAAAAACTGGATGAATATGGGGATACCTTCCGGGTTGGCATGGGTGCAGAAGCTATTAAAGAGCTGCTCCATGAGATCAACGTGGAAGAGCTGACCAAAGAATTGCGGGCCGCCCTGAAAAGCGAAACCAGCCTGCAAAAAAGACGGAATATTGTCCGCCGTCTGGACGTATGCGAAGCGTTCTTAAAGAGCGGCAATAAACCAGAATGGATGGTCATGGATGTGATCCCCGTGATTCCTCCTGACCTGCGTCCTATGGTGCAGCTGGATGGCGGCCGTTTTGCCACCAGTGACCTGAATGATTTGTATCGCCGGGTCATCAACCGGAACAACCGGTTAAAGAGATTACAGGAACTGGAAGCACCGGATATCATTGTACGCAATGAAAAACGTATGCTCCAGGAAGCTGTGGATACCCTGATTGATAATGGCCGTCGTGGCCGTGCCGTTACGGGCCCTGGCACCCGTCCGCTGAAATCCCTGTCCGATATGTTAAAGGGCAAGCAGGGACGTTTCCGTCAGAACCTGCTGGGGAAACGGGTGGACTACTCTGGGCGTAGCGTAATCGTGGTTGGCCCGGAAATGAAAATGCACCAGTGTGGTCTGCCAAAAGAAATGGCACTGGAACTGTTCAAACCGTTTGTGATGAAACGTCTGGTGGAGACCGGTGCTGCTACCAATATTAAAAGTGCCAAGCGGATGGTTGAACGGGCTACCAACGTGGTATGGGATGTTTTGGAGGATGTGATCAAAGAACATCCTGTATTGTTAAACCGTGCCCCGACGCTACACAGACTGGGGATTCAGGCCTTTGAACCGATTTTGTCCGAAGGCCGGGCCATTAAGCTGCATCCGTTGGCCTGCACTCCGTTTAACGCCGACTTTGACGGTGACCAGATGGCTATCCATCTGCCGCTGTCCGCAGAAGCCCAGGCAGAAGCCCGCGTGCTGATGATGAGCATCAATAATATTCTGGCTCCGAAAGATGGGAAACCTATCACGGTTCCTACCCAGGATATGGTGCTGGGGGCGTATTACCTGACCATTTTCCGGGAAGGCGCCAAGGGCGAAGGCCGCCGCTTCATCAGCTTTGACGAAGCCCGCTTGGCGTACTTTAACCATGTGATTGACCTGCAGGCACGGATTCAGGTCCAAGTGCCCAACAGTGAAATTTACCCTGAACCCTCCAATGAGGGCAAGAGCCTGGTGACTACTTCTATCGGTAATATCATCTACAACAGTGAACTGCCGCTGGAAATGCGCTATTATTCCAAGCAAAAGGACGGTACCTGGCTGCTGGGTAAACTGATCGATAAAAAGGAACTGGGGCATCTGGTAGCCAAGGCCCATAAATTATTTGGCAACTTTGGCACGGCCAGAGTCCTTGATATTGTGAAGAAACTGGGCTATGACAACGCTTGTAAGTCCGGTCTATCCATTGCTGTCAGCGATATCAAGATTCCTAAGGAAAAACAGGAAATCCTGGATGCAGCTGAACAGGAAGTTAACAAGGTACAACGTATCTTCAACCGCGGCTTGATGAGCGACGAAGAACGGTATAAGAAAGTTATCGATATCTGGAACAAAGCTACGGAGGACGTAGCAAAGGCTCTGATGGAACACACCATGGATGCCTTTAACCCCATCTATATGATGGCTAACTCCGGAGCCCGTGGTAACGTGCAGCAGATGCGTCAGCTGGCTGGTATGCGTGGATTGATGGCAGATCCGTCCGGTAAAATTATTGAACGGCCTATCAAATCCAACTTCCGGGAAGGTTTGACCATTCTGGAATACTTCGTTTCTTCTCACGGCGCCCGGAAAGGGTTAACGGATACGGCACTGCGGACCGCTGACTCCGGGTATTTGACACGGCGTCTGGTGGACGTGGCTCAGGATGTAATTGTGCGGGATGAAGACTGCGACGTAACAGGTATGAACTTGGTGCGAGAACGGTCCCGGTTCTGCCGGAGCGTACTGGGAAGCAGCCAATATAAACTGAAGGAATATACGGTAGGACGTACCCTGGCTAGCTCCGTAATGAATCCGGTGGATGGATCCATTCTGGCGGAAGCAGATACCCAGGTGACGGATGAGGTGTTTGACAGGCTCATGAAGGCCCGTATTCTGGAAATCAGCCTGTATCCTGCTAATGAAGACAGCGGCGAAGAACCGGAGACACTTACCATCAATGTAAGCGAAGATAAGGTCAAGGAAGCCTTCCGGGAACATATGACGCATCATTTCCTGAACAAAGAAGTGGAAGAAGATATCGTCAATGAACGGGGAGAAGTCCTGGCTAAAAAGGGTGACACCTTCACAGCTGACAAAATTGAGGCTGTGCTACAAGATGGTACGGTTAAAGAACTGAAAATCCGGAACAACGAAGTGGACGGCGTCTACGTGGAAGCAATTACTAACGGCAGCCGTGTACTGGAAACGTTGCGGGACCGCCTGGTAGGACGTGTACTTGCCGAAGACATTAAGGATAAGGATGGCACCGTGGTCTATCATCTGAATGACTATATTACAGAAGATATGGCCGATGTGATTGCCGAGATGAAGGACAAAGTCAAGATCCGTTCCGTACTGACCTGTAAATCTCACTATGGTGTATGCCGGGCTTGCTATGGGCGGAACCTGGCCACTGCTAAAAAAGTGGAAATCGGCGAAGCCGTTGGTACCGTGGCAGCGCAGGCAATCGGAGAACCTGGTACCCAGCTGACCATGCGGACCTTCCATACGGGCGGTGTTGCTGGTGCTGACGATATTACACAGGGCTTGCCTCGTGTAGAAGAACTGTTTGAAGCAAGAAAGCCGAAGCATCCTGGTATCCTCACCGAATTTGCCGGTGTCGTGGAGATCCAGAACAAGGAAGATGGACGCTTTGTGGTGATTCACAAAGAAGATGGCTCCGACGAGTCCTACCATATTCCTTTTGATGCCAAGCTGGCTGTTACTGATGGAGACAAAGTGGAAGTGGGCGACCGCCTGACTACAGGCTCCCTGAATCCCCATGATATCATGCGCATTTCCGGTCCTGCCGCCACCCGGCATTATCTGGTGCAGCAGGTGCTCAGCGCCTATAAAGACCAGGGCGTGGATATCAACGATAAGCACGTGGAAGTTATGGTACGGCAAATGATGAGGAAGTATCGCATTGACGATGCCGGTGATACCAATATGCTTCCAGGCTCCGTGGTGGATATTGCCCAGTTTGAAGATGAAAACGATGAAGCACTGGCAGAAGGCAAGCAAGTTGCTACCGGACATCCCATTCTACTGGGGATTACCAAGGCAGCACTGGCTACGGATTCCTTCCTGTCCGCTGCATCCTTCCAGGAAACCACACGGAATCTTACCGATGCTGCAATCAAAGGTAAAGTGGATCCGCTACTGGGCCTGAAAGAAAACGTTATCATCGGCAAACTGATCCCAGCAGGAACCGGTATGCCTAAATATCGGAGCATCCAGCTGAAACTGCGCCGTCCCCGTGACGTAGCAGAACAAAACACTGCGGATGTTGAAACCGCTGCAGAAGTAGTACCCGCTGAAAGCTAACAGCAATAAAACTAAAACAACAAAGAGGCAGTGCAGAAATGCTTATGCATTTCTGCACTGCCTCTTTGTTATTCAAAACTTATAGAATATAGGGAGCCGCGGTTACGTTGCGGATATCATCATGCTCCTTTCATGGGGGTTGCCCATCCTTTCAGGGCTTCTTCTATCCTTGTTATGGTTTTTGCGGAAAGTGGCCCTGCTTTATGTTTCTTAATCCACGCTGCCAAGGTGCGGGTAGAGAAAACTTGCTCGGCTGTTTTTGCATCCAAGTGAAATTCAGGTTCTGCGAAATTATCCCCGCATACTGCAAAGGCGTGGAATTGCATGGTGGTAATGCCTGCGTTCTGAAAGCGCCGTTGTAACTGGTCGGCTATCTTTTCTAACGGGGGAAGTGGGTTAGGTACGGACTCCTTAGAAGAATTGTCAAATAATTCCCATCGTTCGTTACGTTCCGAACAATAAATATGAAACCCTCTAGGAAAGATATGTAACAACAGGATGTCGTGATCCAATGCAACACATATACTATTGTCCGTCAAAGAAGGACTTACAGGGGTGAAAAAACGGCAGTTTTTGCCGGAAGCATTTTTTACAGCGCGGATAATCCTTTTGCGGGCACCAGCAGGCGTGCGGGCTTTTCTGAGTCTTGCTATCCAAAAATAGAATAAGGCAGCTCCGGACAAGAGTAGAAGCAGAAATACCACATACTCTTTTGGTGTATGAAGTTTCCAAAGGTTCATATCCGGCAGAATCTGCAGCAGCACTTCTTTCATGTTGCGTATTACCCCCTTGCATAGAATGCTTATAGGATAAACAATAGATGCATACAGTATAACATATTTTTCACGAGTTCATCCAGAAAAAGAGCACTGGACAATTGCCAGATGCCATGCTATGATAAAAACAATAATAGAAAAAATACGGTTTCCGTTCATGTTTTGGCTATGTTGCAGTACTTATCTGCTGCATGTAGTATAAAATTTATCTTGTAGAAGGAGGACAAGGAAATGGCTGCAAAAAACGAAGCTAAATCGGTAACCTGGGTGGACCGCTTTTTGAATACGATTGAAACGGTCTGCAACAAGCTGCCACCGCCAGCAATACTGTTCGTGGTATTATTTATTATCGTAGCGATTATTGGGGCTATTATGACCAGTACGGGGTTCAGCCTGATCAACCCGGCTACCAATAAAGCCGTGGTATCCCAGAACTTGTTCAGCAAGGAAGGCGTCACTTGGTTATTGTCCAACCTGGTTAAGAACTTCACAGGGTTTGCTCCTTTGGGCCTTGTCATTACCATGACCATGGCCATCGGGTTCTGTGAAGAAGCAGGGCTTTTGGAAGCCATGTTACGTGGTTCCATGCGGAATGTACCGCCGAATGTGGTGCCGTACCTGGTAGCGTTTTTAGGTACTTGCGGTAATATTGCCTCCGATACGGCCATGATTGTCATTCCGCCTCTGGCTGCACTGGCCTATATCGGGGTAGGAAAACATCCGGTCGTGGGGATGATGGTAGGCTATGTTGGTGCCCAGGCCGGGTTCACGGCAAACCTCTTGGTTGCCGGTACGGATTCTCTGTTACAAGGGCTGACCAACCAGGCTTTGGATGCATTCCTTGGCAAGGCTGGGCTCTTTGCAGTGGATGTTACCTGTAACTGGTACTTTATGTTTGTATCCACCTTCTTATGCGCCTTAGTCATCGGCTGGGTTTCTATTCATCTGATTGAACCGCGCTTTGGCAAATATGAAGGGGAAGAAGCAAAAGAGGCAATCGTTGCCCTCACTCCAGCTGAAAAAACGGCGATGCACCGCAGCGCCGTTGCAGTTCTCCTGTATATTGCCCTGGTAGTTGTCGGATTTAAGATGCAAGTCCTGTCCAAGGATGGGGTTACGGTAGTGGGCTCTTTGATGTTAAAAGGGCTGATTCCGCTATTGTTCTTCCTGTTCTCTATCGCCGGTGTTGTATATGGCTACAGCGTCGGTAAATTTACCAAAATCAAAGATGTCAATGCCGCCATGGTGAAACAAATGAGCGGAATGGGCGCCTATGTGGTGTTCTGCTTCTTCTGCGGGCAGTTCCAGGGGCTGTTTAACTGGACCAAGCTGGGAACACTGCTGGCGATTTCGGGGGCCAATTTCCTGAAAGGCATTGGCTTTACAGGGCTGCCCATGTGCATTGCGTTCATTTTGGTGACCGCACTGATTAATATCTTCGTGTCTTCTGGTTCCGCCAAGTGGGCTATCCTGGCACCGATTTTTGTGCCCATGTTTATGCTCATGGGATACCATCCAGGGTTTGCCCAGTTGCTGTATCGTTTGGGTGATTCCCCGGGCAACTGCTTTACTCCTATGAGCCCGTATATTTGGATGATTCTTAGCGTGGCCCAGGAAAAATACATGCCGGATTGTGCCATCGGTACGCTGATCGCCAACATGATTCCCATTGCCATTGTGCTTCAGTTCGCCTGGATTCTCATGCTGATTGTGTGGGTCATGTTGGGCTTGCCCATTGGTCCTGGTGTCGGCTTCCATCTGCCGCCCGGTATTTTGTAAAAATTGGTGTATACCATACAAAGCGACACAACCTAATACTAGCCGCTCAGTTCTTACTACTGGGCGGCTATTGTCGTAGGTGTACCTCGCATGGGAAACTGCCCAGGAATCAAGCTATTATGATTTTCCATGCTATAATAATACGAGCAATGTAAGGGTTGTCGGATAGGGGGAAATCAACATGCTACTTAGGCAGATACAGCATTTTCAGGCGATTGTACAGGAAAAGAGTTTTACAGAGGCAGCAGCTCGTTGTTATATTTCCCAGTCCGGTATATCCCAGTCCATCAAAGCGCTGGAAAAAGAAATCGGAGCCCAGCTGCTTATCCGGAAAAACCGGGGATTTGTGCTGACAGAAGCGGGGAATCATTTTTACCGAAAGAGCCTTATTATTACGGCTGACCTGGATCAGCTCGTCAGGGAGACGGCAAGGATTGCCAATAAAGACGTCGCCAAGCTGTCTTTAGGCTGCCTTTCTGCATACGGCGGCAAAGCATGGAGCAATGCCATAGCCCTTTTTGCGGAGAAGTATCCTACGGTGGCGCTTACTGTGACCAGCGGGAATCACGAAGATTTGTATGAGGGGTTGGTCAATGAAACCCTTGATCTTGTTCTAAACGACCAGCGCAGGGCATTTTCTGACATGTACGAGAATCTGGTACTGCAGGAAACCATCTGCTATGTGGAAATGAGTACCTACAATCCCTTATCTAAACTGGATGCCATTGGCGTGGAGGAACTGAAGAATACGCCTTGTATTCTTGTCGCTTCGGAAAGTCAGCAGGAAGAGGAACGGAATTTTTACCGGGATATTATTGGGCTAAACGGGGAGTTTCTCTTTGCCAAGACGCTGCAGGAAGCGCACGTGATGGTGGTGGCTAACCGGGGCATTATGCCTGTGGAAGGAGCCGAAGGGGATTCCTGGCTGGATGCCTCCATGAAAAGGCTTCCTCTTATGCGAAACCATACGCCCGTCAAGCGTACCTATTGCGCATTTTTGAAAAAAGACCATGCTGGGAAATATGTGGAGACTTTTGCGCAACTCCTCAAATCCATGCTCTGATTTCACATTACTTGTACTTATTCGAAAGCCACCTTTTTCAAATTGATTACTGCCGGTAAAGCCGGTACAATAGAGTCGTAAATACGGAACAGCAGGTAAGGAGTGAATATGCAATGAGCAAAAACTTGATCCTATATTATTCAAGAAAAGGTAATAACTATGTGCATGGCAGTATCATAAACCTGCCAAAAGGCAATACGGAGATTTGTGCTGAGTACATCCAGAAAGCCGTAGGCGGAGATCTTTTTGAGGTGGATACCGTAAAACCCTATTCTGAAGACTATCAGACCTGCACGGAAGAAGCCCAGAAAGAATTGCGGGAAAATGCACGGCCTGTACTTAAACGCATGCTTTCTACCATTGCAGACTATGAAAATATTTTTGTCTGCGGCCCCTGCTGGTGGGGGACGTATCCTTGCGCTATCTTTACCCAGCTGGAAGCACTGGACTTTACCGGCAAGAAGGTATTTCCGCTTATGACCCATGAAGGCAGCGGACTTGCTGGGTCTGCTGCTGCACTGAAAAAATATTGTAAAGGTGCGACCGTGGGTAAAGGGCTTGCGGTTCGCGGAGCAGACGCTTCCCGCTCTGAAAAAGTTGTTGCGGCCTGGGCAAAATCATCCGTATAAAATATAAATCAGAGGGAGAGATTAAGCATGAATAAAGAAGTTATGCTGGTAACCGGTGCCGGGCAAATTTCCCTGGCGATTGCAAGAAGAATCGGCTATGGCAAGAGAATCGTCCTGGGAGATAAAAATATTAATAACGCACAGAAGATTGCAGACATCATGACAAACGCCGGGTTTGATGCCGTTCCCTTTGCTATGGATCTATCTTCCAGAGAGTCTATTCAGGCTATGATTGCCGAAGGGCAGAAATACGGAGAAATTAAGTATCTGGTGAACGGTGCAGGGATGTCTCCTTCCCAGGCATCGAAAGAGGCGATTTTAAAGGTGGACCTTTATGGCACAGCGGTACTTTTAGAAGAAGTACGCAAGGTCATCGTCCCAGGCGGTGCAGGCGTTACCATTTCCAGCCAGTCCGGTTGGCGCATGCCACAATTGACACCGGAACAGGATCGTGCACTGGCCACGACGCCGACAGAAGAACTCCTGCAGCTGGATTTTCTGCAACCGGATAAAATCGAAAATACGCTCAAGGCCTATCAGCTGGCCAAACGCTGCAATGAGAAACGTGTTATGTACGAAGCCGTAGAGTGGGGCAAGCGTGGCGCAAGAATCAACGACATTGCCCCGGGTATCATCGTGACGCCCCTTGCCATTGATGAATTTAACGGCATCCGCGGGGATTTCTACAAGAACATGTTCGCCAAATGCCCAGCAGGAAGACCGGGGACGGCGGATGAAATTGCCGATGTGGCCGAACTCGTTATGAGTGAACGAGCACAGTTTATCACCGGCTCCACCTTCCTGATTGACGGAGGAGCGACAGCCTCCTATTATTACGGGCCGCTCCAACCGGGACTAGAGACCGGCATGGCAGAAGGAAAACAATAAGGCAATACCATAAAAAGCACACAGACTCCCGAAAGGCTTCGAGAATTTGTGTGCTTTACTTGTATACGTGGCATAAGGTTAGTAGCTAAGCTAGAAAACACACATCGTATGCATCCTCCAAGACCTGATAATTCCGGGTCACATGAGAACAAAACATTATGCCTCATCATCTGTATGATTGACCAGTTTGTGCAATAACTCCCGGTCCTGTTCGTTGGTATGAAAAAGAGCACTGGGGGAGACTCCAAAAATGTCGGCTAAATCCAATAGATGGTATAGCGACATACTGTTCCCATATTTCCCCTGCTCTATTTTGGCGAGGGTGCTGGCGCTAATATGCAGTGCCGTAGCCAAATCCTTTTGTGCCATATTAAGAATTGTACGATAGTAGGCAATGCGGGCACCAACGATGCGCGCCACCTGCTCTTTCTTTTTCTGATCCATAGTCTTGCCTTCCTACTTGTAAATTGCTTTATACTATATCACTTTTCTAGCCAATCGTAAAGTGTTAAAAAAATGACAATTCTTTGCGTTGCGATTACTACTATTCATACGGTTGTTATAGACAATTATATAGCTAAAATCACCCTAAATTACTATTATATACTGCAACTTTCATCCATATCGGGTAAAATAGAAAGGGGGTGCGGACATTTTTTTAGACACCCACACCCAACTCCTTTCTGTATTGTA